>DASREH010000087.1:0-17038 GCA_035652195.1 Candidatus Udaeobacter sp.
GTGTATCGTCGCATGTTTTCACGTGCGATCCGCAACCGACTCGATTCCACGCTTCCGATCAGCGGAACCGATTTCGAAGAGCTATTGAAGGTTTTTCGTGAGGCGATTGTCCCATTTAGCCGGCAGAACGCGCATCCGCGGATGTTTGGCTACGTGCAATCGCCGGGTACCGCTGTCGCTGCATTTGCCGATCTGCTCGCTTCAACCTTAAACGCGAACCTTACCGTCTGGCGTTCCGCGCCGGCGCCAGTAGAACTCGAGCGCCTGACCATCGATTGGATCCGGCAGATTCTCGGATTCAACGCCGAAGCCGCTGGACTTTTTGTGAGCGGTGGATCGATGGCCAACCTGGCCGCGATTGCCGCGGCGCGACAGGCGAAAGGCGAATCGCCGGGACGATTGCGTTTATACGCCTCAACTGAAACGCACTTCTCCATCGCAAAGGCAGCCGTGCTTTTAGGAATCGGACGCGAAAATGTGCGCGATGTTGCGGTCGACGAGCGTTTCAAAGTCCGAACGGACGATCTCGTTGCAAAAATCAATGCTGACTTGGAACGAGGATACGTTCCTTTCTGCGTGGTGGCCAATGCCGGCACCGTGAACACTGGCGCGATCGATCCGCTGAGTGATGTTCGAGAAATTGCGAACCGTTTCGGGCTTTGGATGCATGTAGACGGAAGCTATGGCGCGTTCGCAATTCTGGCCAAATCAGCGAGAGCACTGTTCGCGGGACTTGAACAAGCGGATTCAATCGCGCTCGATCCTCACAAATGGCTTTACCTTCCGGTCGATGTTGGTTGCGTCATTTACCGCGCGCCAGAGATCGCCAGAACTGCTTTCGCTCACGACGCCGAATATACTCGCGTCATAGGCGAACAAGCAGACGAGGCCTTCGCATTCTGGGATTACGGCCCGGAACTGTCGCGGCGTTTTAGAGCGCTCAAGGTATGGATGTTGCTAAAAGGCGTTGGCCTCGAGTCGTTAGGCGACGCAATTGAAAGCAATCTGGCGTGTGCGCGGCACCTCGAATCGCTGGTCCGCGGCAGCGACGATTTCGAAATGGTCGCGCCGGTAGAACTATCAATCTTCTGTTTTCGCCATGTGCCATTGCAGCTGAGAAATCAATCGCCCCAGGCGATCGACGAGTTTAACGAACGACTCCTGGTCGCCTTGCAACGAGATGGCAGCTCCTATCTCTCCAATACCACGCTAGGTGGCCGGTTCGCACTGCGCGGTTGCGTGCTGAACTATCGGACCACCTTGCGGGATATGGAAATTTTGCTCAACGATTTGAGGCGCGTCGCAAAAACGTTAACGACTTCTATCTAAGCGCTGATCGCGTGGGCACTATTTCTTGCCAGCGCGGGTGTAGTTGATCTCCATGGTTTTTACCTCCTGGCCGCCCCGGTTCTCGTACCACTCCAGGGTATGATGATTGTTGTCGGTGACCTTGATGACTTCGCGGATCTGTTGCTTCATACCAGGGACAGGTTCCAACTCGCTGGTGTAGGTGAAGGTTTTGGTCGCGGGATCGTAAGTACCTTCGGAGAACATGATGCCCGTGCCCATGTTATCGATCCAGCTGCCGACGAATTTCTTTTTCACATTGTCGTAGCCATCGATTCCATGTCCTACGAAGGTCATTTCCTTTTTCTTACCGTCAGGACCTGGCATTTCCATTTTGCCGGTGACGTCGAGGGTAGAGTAACGGCCGTTCATAATCGATTTCCGGACGGCAGTGCCCTTGGATTCCTCCGGCTTGGCGTTTGGATCCGGGTTCATCCAGAACTTGATCGTGTAATTCCAGTTGCCGTTGAGATCGCTGAGGAGCTTGTGATTCTCATTCAATTTCGACAACTCCATCATCTGTTTCATCATCTCCTGCTGATCTGGCTGGCCGCTGGAGACCGCTGCCGGACTTGTGACCGCGGCAGGCGATGAGGCGCTGGTCTGTGCAAACGAAGACGTCGCGACCAGTGTCGCGAGCAGAATTGTAATTAGTGCAGTGGATATTTTCATTGCGGGATTTTGCCAGTAGCCGGTAATGACTGGCAAGCGACAAGTGCAAGACAGAGGAACGACTGGTTGCTACTGTAGTGGCAGGCGTGTCGCCTGCTATTGATCAAGCAATTCGCGGCTGACAGAGCCGCCCCTACAGTAAAGATTTCCAAAGATGAAAAAAGAAAATCCGACGATTGAAATTTGTCCCGGCATTACTCGACGCACGGTCGCTCACGGGGAAAAAATGTACCAAATGATGGCCACACTTGCCGCTGGAAGTGTGATGCCTGCGCATTCGCATCCGCAGGAGCAAATCGTGCATATTCTCGAAGGTCAGATGCGACTCATTGTGGACGGCGTTCCCCACGAGCTTTCAACCGGCGATTCATTCTATCTGGCCAGCAATGTGCCGCACGGTGTGGAAACATTGTCGCCGACGCGCGTGCTGGATACGTTCAGCCCGCCACGAAATGAATACCTGGCGATTGACGAAAAAGTTCGCCACGGAGCGATGTAGTTTTCTGCTTGTGACACACTGTTCGGCGCGCCCAGCGGTCCCGTCCCGTCTGGAATAATTTATCTCCGCTGGTCGATAAAAATTTCCCAACGCTTAACGGATTCGAGCTTTAAGATTCCGTGCTCAGCCCATGGATCGTTCTTTAATTTCGATCTGACTTCGTTTTCGTCCTCAGCATTGAAGATCAACATGGCGCCGCCTTCATCGACGAATGGACCGCCCATCAAAATGTCGCCGTCATCGACGAGTTGATCGATAAACTTCGCGTGCTCGTCCCAAAAAGGCTGTTCGCGCGTGCCTTTGGAGTGATCGCGATTCGGGCCGGCTGACGAGATGGCTACAAAGAGATTTTTCATCACGCCAAATTCCAAACACCGCAGACGGCCTCAACTTTTGGGATCGTCCGCGATCCGCAGCACCACTTTTCCCCGCGTGTGATGCGTTGCCGCCTGTTGTTGAGCGGCAATTGCTTCGCTGAGCGGACGAACCTGCGTCACCGTTGGTTTGATCTTCCCGGCATCGATCAATTGCGCAATTTCTGTCAGGTCTTCGGTATCAGGATGGACGGAGATGCCAGCTCCGCGAATTTCATGCTTCTTGAGCTCGGCCGGATCCGGGCGCGCAACCAAGGACATCACAACGCCTCCTTTTTTCACCACTCCGTAAGAGCGCGCCAGCGTTTCCCTGCCGACCGGATCGAGTACGATGTCCACATCTTTCGCGACATCTTCAAATTTCGCCTTGGTGTAATCGACTGCCACATCGGCACCGAGTTGCTTGAGAAGATCCTGATTGGCCGTTGAAGCAGTTGCAATAACGCGCGCCCCGCGGGCTTTGGCGATTTGAATCGCGAAGCTACCTACACCGCCTGATCCACCATGAATGAGAACTGTTTGCCCGGGTTGTAATTTCGCCACGTCCACCAGCGCCTGCCATGCGGTTAAGGCACCCATGGGCACTGCAGCGGCTTCTACAAAGTTAAGGGACTTCGGTTTTGCAGCGACCTCGCCCTCCTTGACCGTGACGTACTCGGCCCAACCGCCGCCGAAAGTCGGGTAACCGTAAACGGCCTCGCCGACTTTGAGCTTTGTAACACTGCCACCCGTCTTCTCTACCACACCGGCAATGTCGTAACCGGGAATGAGTGGCAAATGCGTTCCAAATTCGCGTGCGTACTTGCCGCTGAGCGTGAGCGGATCAGCTGGATTAACCGCACTTGCGATCACACGCACCAGCGCTTCATCATCGTTTGGCTCCGGGCGTGGTACTTCCTCAAATTTCAGCACTTCAGGCGCGCCATACTCATGTGCGACCACGGCTTTCATCATTGGTTTTTCATCGGCGCGCGCCGAGGAGACGAACACCAACAGCACATTCGCAAACGCTAACAGCGGGAGCGGCGAAAGCCTTGGCATGCCGCATCTTCGCGCGCGATTGCGCCCTGCGCGAATCAAATTCAGCTTTCGATTGAACCGGGGCTGCGCCCGATGCAAAGTATTACCATCAGGTGAAAGCGGTCGCCACTGCTCAGAATTCGGGTGCGAGGAAACTAATCATCGGCATCGCGGTGATGACAACGATTTGCGTTGTGTCCCTGATGATCGCCGGTGTGGCTAGCCTGGTTTCATTGGCTGACAGAATTCATCCGGTCGCCGGCACAATTGTTTTCTGGGCAATCTGTCTCTCAGCCGGATTGTTAGCGCTGTACTACGCGATTGCGTACTCGAGACTTCCTGCTGCGCTTGGCCCGCCTGAAGAAGAGTCCGGGCCGAAGTATGACGCCTATTTAGAAACGCTGCGCGCTCGACTGGCGGCGAATCCGCGGACACGCGATTTACCCGTTGTCACAAAGGATGAGATCGAAAAAGCGATCGCTCATCTTTCGACCCAGGCCGATTTGGTGGTGCGCAGAACGGCAAGCACGGTATTTCTCAGCACGGCTCTGATGCAAAATGGCCGGCTGGACGGCATGATTGTCCTGTTCACACAAATTCAAATGGTCGGGCGTATCGCACGGATTTATGTGCAACGTCCCTCTCCCCGTGAACTGGTGCGGCTGTATGCAAACGTCGCCGGCACGGCATTTGTCGCGAGTGGACTGGAATCGCTAGATCTTGGAGAAATGGTCGCGCCGCTTGCTGTTTCTGTGGTGCCCGCGCTGAAAGGAGGGATTCCAGGGTTGAGCGGAATCTCGGCGCTGCTTGTGAAATGCGTTTCCACAGGCGCTGCAAACGCGTTCCTCACACTTCGTGTAGGAGAAGTCGCGCGCAGGTATTGCGAACTCACTTCCAAATGTCCACCCGAACTGATCCGTAAATCCGCGACAGCTGCGGCTGTTCAGCATCTCGGACGAATCGTACGCGAAAACGGAGCGCTGGTTGTAAAGAAAATCTGGGCCAGCACCGGACGCGCGCTTATCGACAGCGGTGTGTCAAAAGCGGAAGACCTTGCCGGCGCGACACGCGATCTTTTTGGCAAAATCTCGCCCTGGCGGGTTAGAGAAGAAGATCCAGTCGCTCGCCCGTAAATCGCGACTGACGCTTTCAATCGCCCGTTGTCATCGCGTTGAGGACAACCCTATCTACTTTGTAGCACCGTTTGGTGGATGGCTTTCTTTGGCCTGGTCAAACCCTTCATTCTCCAACTGCGAGGGCCTGGCACCTTTTTAAGTCGAGCTTGCCCGAAGCGAGAACCGGGATTGCTTCGACACGCTGGATCTGTTTGGGAATCCACAAGTTTGGCACGCCGGCTTCGTGAAGCTTGCTGCGCAACTCCGCAAGATCGATCCCGACCGCGCTAAGCACGACCAGCGCTTCACCTTTGGTGTCGTCCTGCACGCCCATAACAGCGAGTGGACGTTCATCTCTTCCAGACAAACCAAGAAGTTCCACAATTTTGTTTTCAATTGTTTCGTGCGGGACCATTTCGCCACCGATCTTTGAAAAACGCGAAAGTCTTCCTTCGATGTAAAGGAATCCATCCTCGTCGAATCGGCCAATGTCGCCCGTCTTCAACCAGCCATCGCGGAGAACTTCCGCAGTTTGCTTTGAATCATGCAAGTAACCTTCGAAAATGTTTGCACCGCGCAGCCAAAGCATTCCGGTTTCGTACAGGGAAAGTTCTTGCTCCGTCTCCGGTTCTCGAATCTCTGCGGCCATCCCCGGCGCCAGTCTTCCCACCGATCCACGACGGTTGGCCGACTGCACATGTTCGCCAGGCGTTTTTGGCTCCGGATCCGGCAAATTTGTGCTTACGACCGGGGCCGTTTCAGTGAGGCCATAACCCTCGTACACTTTCTTGTGGAAACGTTCCTCAAAATGACTCGCAAGATCGAGCGGCAGTTTTTCTGCTCCGGTAATAATGAGCCGTAGGCTGCGAAGCTGATTGGGTTCCGCTTTACGCAAATACATGCGCAAAAACGTGGGCGTCGCCAGAAGGAACGTCAGCTTGTATCGTTCGATCAACTCCGCATTCTTCGCCGGCTCCAACGGATTCGGATAGGTCACAATGCGCACACCTTCGATCAGGGGATACCAAAGAGTGACAGTCGATCCGAACGTGTGAAAGAAAGGAAGCGACGCGAGGACTGCGTCACTTTCCCGCGCATCGAGTAATTGCCGGAACTGCGAGACATTTCCCACAACGTTACGGTGGCTGATCACAACCCCTTTCGGTTCCCCGGTGGTTCCACTGGTAAACAGCAGAATAGCCTCTCGCTGGCCCCCTTGTTTTGGAATCTGTAGCAGGCGCAGGAGCAAACGCGCCGGGACGAGAATGGACAGGATCCACCAGAAAATGATTTGCGGCTTCAGACGCGGCATCAATTCATCCAGTTTCAAGATGCGTTCCGGCCATGGGAAATCTTTGACCCGCTCCATGAACGGCGTCGCTGAAATTGCCACCCGCAGGTTGGCGCGCCTGCAGCAAGATTCATTCGCTGTGCGGCCAACCGTGAAGTTAAGGTCCACAGGAACTTTGTCGGCCAAGGTCACGGCGAGGTTTGCGAGCATCGATCCTTTACTGGCAGGCAAAACGATGGCGATCCGTTCGTCGGAGAATTCCTTCCGAAGATAACGACTCAATGCCGCTGCAGCGCCAAGCAACTTTGCCCGGCTCAGCTGAGTGTGATCTGTGCCCTCGATCACCGCGGTCGAGAAACGCCTGCGCTTCAGACCGCGCACACATTCTTCGCCAAGATGGCGATCCAACGATGGACGGCGGCTGAAACAAAATTCGCCGAGCTTAAGCATCTCCTCGCGGATCGTCGCATTATCCGCCGCCGCCGCCGCGAGCGGTTTACCGAACGCAATTGTTACCGGATACGGGATACGCTTGGGCAGCTTGGTGAAAAATCGGCCGCCCTGGAATGAAAAGATCGAGCCCCAGAGTTGATCGAGCCAAACTGGAACGACCTGGGCATTTGCATGCCGTGCGATCAGTTCGTACCCGCGTTGCAGGCGCAACAGAACTCCCGTGCGCTCCAACTGTCCCTCCGGAAACAGACAGACGATCTCGCCATGGGCAATTTTTTCCGAGGCAGCCCGGATCGCGGAACGCGAATTGTGCACGTTGATTGGGATGCAACCCAGCGTGCGCAGAATGGGGTGCAATATTCGATTATGATAATGTTCCTGATCAATGACGTACCGGATTGGGCGCGAGCAAGCCAGCTGCAGGACGATGGCATCAACCCAGGTGATGTGGTTGGGCAAAAGCAGGAACCCGCCCGACGGAATGTTTTCCAGGCCCAGCGCAGTAACTCGATAAAAACAGCGCACCAGCAGTCGCCCCGCAAAGTAGAGTGCGCGTTCAGCGATCGACATCCGAACCATCGTTTATCATTTACAATTGGCGCACGGCAAACTGCAATCACAACTGCCGATGGAATCTGCGGGGAAACGAGTGATAACTGGCGCGCGCGGAGCGTTGTTTCTGCTGCTGGCTATCAATCTTTTTAACTACATCGACCGGCAGGTTCTGGCCGCGCTCGAACCCGATATCAGGGCAACTTTTTTTGCCGCCGACGACGTAAATGCCATGACCAAGACTGGGCTGCTCGGCGATGCCTTTTTTGTGACTTACATGATCACGGCGCCGATTCTGGGCTTGCTCGCTGACAGGATCTCGCGCTGGCTGATCATCGGTTCGGCTGTAATTTTATGGAGTCTGGCCAGCGGCGGGTCTGGGCTTGCCGCTACGTTCGCCACACTCGTTGTGACCCGCATTTGCGTCGGTATCGGCGAAGGCGGCTATGGGCCGGCCGCGCCGACGATCTTGTCCGATCTTTTTCCAATCGAAACGCGCGGCCGCATGATGGCGATATTCTACACAGCGATTCCGGTTGGCAGCGCGCTGGGCTATGTCATCGGCGGTGTAATTGGTGCCAATCTCGGATGGCGCTGGGCGTTTTGGCTGGTTGCGCCGCCGGGGTTATTGCTTGGGCTGCTTTGCTTCTGGCAACGAGATCCGCGAATCACTGCAGATCATGTGCTGCAAAAGACACGGCGCCGGACTTTACGTGACTACCTGAATTTGTTCCGCACACGCTCCTACCTCATCAACTGTGTGGCCCAGACATTAATGACTTTTGTAACCGGCGGACTGGGCTTTTGGGTACCCGCTTATCTGCGTTACCGCAATCAAAGTGCCGACGTCGGCATGACCATTTTTGGCCTGATCACAGTCGTCGCAGGCCTCACCGCGACGCTCCTTGGGGGAATCATCGCCGACAAGTTGCGCTCGCGTCTTCCAAGCTCGTATTTTTGGGTGTCAGGAATTGGAATGCTGGTGGCGTGTCCAATTTTCATTGTTGCGCTCTATGTCCCGTTCCCTGCGGCCTGGATCCCCATGTTTCTTGCGATCTTTTTCCTATTTTTGAACACCGGACCTTCCAACACAGCCCTTGCGAATGTCTCGTTGCCAGCCGTGCGCGCCACAGCGTTTGCCGCAAACATTTTCTTCATCCACGCGTTTGGTGACGTGCAGGCGTTCTGGTTGCTCGGTTATATCGGCGGTCATACCAGCATTCATGTGGCATTCTTGTTTGTGTCCGGAATTATTTTGCTCTCCGGCCTAGCGTGGTTGATTGGCGTGAAATATCTCCCCGCCGATACCGCGGCTGTAGAAAACGCTACAACCAGCTGATCCGTTACTGACGCGTCCGCGTAACTCTAGGATGGCCTAACGCTGTTCGCCCGATCCGTCGTCAGGAGGCGGGGTATTCGCTTCGGGCCTTTCTGTTTTTCGGTGAGGCCGCCTTTGATTTTGGTCGTTGATGCTCTGACCAGATCTTGTCGCCTCAGAAGAAGATTCCGTTCTCTCGTTAGGCTCTCTTTGGAGTTCAGCGCCGCCATTCGGAGTTTCTGCGTCCCGCGACCTGGCTCGTGTCCCCTCGTCTTCTCTGGTTCTGTTGTTTGGAGATTCCCCTTCTTCCGGACTCTCTCGCCGTTCGTGTCTACCGGACGGAGTCGCGTGCGCTTCACCACGGTGATGCGGAGAGCCTGTCGCATGCGGCCTCGGTGATCTTTCCTCATGCGGTGACTCTTGTTCTGCGGGTGATCTTGTAGTGGCTGCAGGCGAGCTACCGTGAGCGGGTGGTGGTGACCCAGCGGTGCTGCGTCCACTGGTTCTCGTCGATGACGAGGCATCGGTACTCGTGCTGGTTCCGGAAACCCCGCTCGTAGTGCTCGACTCAGAAACGCCCACGCCAACTCCCGCTTCGTGGCTTACACCATAATAGCTATACACATTGTTTATATAGTCGGGCCTCGAATATTCTTCGATATGCGCGTAATCGAAAACCGGAGCGCTGTAAATGCGCTGTCGATCAACAGTAGTCGTAAGGACGCTGACGTCGGATGATGGCGAATAAACCGTCCAGGGAACCGCAACCAATTTGCCGCCGCCGCTGCGAGTGCTTCCGCCTCCTTCAGTAGAAAGAACGGTATAGGCCATGCAACCGGAGTTTCGATCGATCACAACATCTTTGACCACGCCGATCTCCTCGCCCTGTGATGATTTCACTTTCGTGCCAACGAGCTTGCTAACTTGAATGGTGGTGCTCTGAGTTTGTGCTGACATGGGAACAATCATCCACGCCACCAATGCGACTGCGCCTGCAAATACATGTAATGTTTTCATAAATCTTGAAGTTGTTTTTCGCTCGAACTGTGGAGGTTCGGCTTGCACCAGCAAAGCCGTTACAAACCAATCGTCGCAGAACCCGCGCAGGGACGTGTTACCCCGATCGTGAACTCAAAAATGCGTTCTTTTCCTAGGTCACTCTGGTGCGGACTGGCCGTTTGCATGCTAATGATGACTGTCCCACGCACGCATGCGGATGGAGTTCCCGACGACTCCACGCAGCTCATTGTCGCCATCGCTCGAACATGGAATTCAACGCGTGGCGAACTGAAGCTTTTCGAGCGTCCGCGAGGTGGTGACTGGCACGCGGTTGCCGGCCCGTTTCCAGTTTTATTTGGAAAAAACGGGCTGGCATGGGGGATGGGGCTGGGGGGACAGAACGAGCCCGGCCTTCGAAAAAAAGAACGGGACGGTCGCGCGCCTGCAGGCGTGTTCGAGATCGGGCAAGTTTTCGGATACGAAGCACACTTGCCCACGGGCGGCGACTATCCGTACCACCAGGTGACGGATGCTGATATTTGGAGCGATGACCCGCGCTCGCCTAACTACAACCGCCATATTGTGATCGATCCGAAGAACCCGCCGGATAACTACTCACACGAGAAAATGCGCTCGGGTGACTTCGCCTACCATTGGCTAGTAGAGATTCGACATAATTCCGATCCCCCTGTCGCCGGTGCGGGCAGCGCAATTTTCTTTCACATCCGGCGCGGCGTGAATCGACCGACTACGGGATGCACCACCATGGCGCAGGAGAACCTGGTCAGGATGATTACCTGGCTCCGAAAGAACCGGCATCCCTGCTACGCGCTGTTGCCGGCTGATGAATACGACAAAAAATGGCGCTCCTGGGCTCTGCCTTCGCCGGATGCCTTTAAAAATGTTAAGGCGGGATTATCAACTTTGCCTCGTTGATTGCTGGAATTGTTCAGTTAGTTTCGATCATGCGAAGACGTCCTAATCCCAACTCGGAGGCAAACATTCGCCGCATCGACACAAAAGCGCGCGCGAAGAAACAGACGCATGGTTTTCAGGTGCATTTCCTTCGCGGAGACAAAATCGTAACCAAGATGTTTAGCGACAGTGTGTACGGCGGAAAGCTGAAGGCGAGACAGGCCGCGCGAAAATTTAAGAAAGCAGCTTTGCGACGATTGCCTCGAAGAAAATTCGTTGGCTTCAAGTAGCCAGGGTGCGATTGGAGCCGTTCTTGCCGCGATAGCATCTCCAGCATTCGATAAATCCTGGCGCGAAGTCTTCTGGTCGCGCGGCAGACCAGGCATCGATCACCGTCTCAGAAAAGAACGCGCCTGTTTCAATCTCCGCTCGGTTCGGCGATAAACTTCCGTCGAGCTCACCACGATAAAGCCAGATGAACTCCTGGTCAGTTCGTTCTGAAGCCGCAAGCTTCACAATTCTTTTCAGAGGAACGCTGATCCCTAATTCTTCCTTCAGTTCGCGGCTGGCTGTTTCATCGTATCTTTCACCAGCGCTTACGTGTCCTGCAGCACTCGAGTCCCACTTCAAAGCGTGGCGATCTTTCCAACGCGACCGTTGCTGCAAATAGACATGGCCACCCGAGTCGAAAATCAGAATGTGGACGGCGCGGTGGCGAAAGTTATTCCCATGCACATCCGAACGGCTGGCTTCCCGCACAACCTGATCGTTTCCATCCACAACGGGGAACCGCTCGTCCTTGGCCACGCTTGTATCCTGGCGGGGCGTTGGCGCGATGAAATTCGCCAGAGCGATCCATTGTGTCAAAGAGAGCTCTTCAGCCCGAGCCGTTACTTCCACGCCCACCTGCTGAGACGCGGCGCCCCAATCGTCCACGTTCTCCCGAAGCAACTTTCGTAGTTGTTTGCGTCTCTGCGAAAAGCCGAGACGAATCAACCGCAGGAGTAGCTCCTGATCATAAGGAGGCAACTCCTCCGGATGTCTGGGTAAGATTTCCACCAGCGCAGACTCGACCTCGGGCCGCGGAAAAAACACTGTTGCCGGGACGGTGCGCAAATATTTCACCCGTTGACGCAACTGGATGCGCAACGTGAGGGCGCCGTACTCAGGAGTCGCTGGTTTGGCAGACAGTCTAACTGCAACCTCCTTTTGTAACGTTAACAACCACAAGCAGATGGGGCTTGGATACCGAAGAAACTTCGAGAGCAGCGCGCTGGAAATATTGTACGGCAGATTGCCAAGTAATTTTACCTCGCGATGCGCAAACAAGACATCAAATTCGAATTTCAGCGCATCCCCATTTAGCACTTCGAGTTGATCGCAACCCAGGCGCTCACGCAAGAAATTGGCGAGGCGTCTGTCCTTCTCGATGGCGAGAACGCGCGCGCCTCGCTCAAGAAGAACCTGCGTCAAAGCGCCCAGCCCGGGACCAATCTCGAGCACGAAATCGCCCGGGATAATCTGCGCTTGGTCCACGATCCATCGCGCAAGATTTTGATCGTGCAGAAAGTTTTGGCCAAGCGTTTTGACCGGCGAGACGTGTATTTTGTGAAGGGTCGTGCGGATCTGGGAAAGCGTCATACAGGGCTTGCCGACGACGTGCCGGCAGCAGCGAAATCAAATTTTTTGTTCACAAAAACTGTGTCAAGAAAACCTGCAAAACGAGAAATTTGTTCACAAGTTATTCACCGGCTTTTCCTAGGCATATGCCTGAGGAAATTCACCTTCCCCGTATTACGGTCATTGGGCCTCTTCCAATTCCCGCCGTCTGCGTTTTTTCCGACTGGCTAAATAAGTTCGACGCGCATCCTTTAAGGAGACCCCCTCAATAAAGTAAGCGGTGGCTGCGCGACCAATCGCGTACGTGCCCGAACCTGCGACAAGGCCACACACAATGTTCCCCCAGCCGGGAAAAAATTTCAGAACTGCGCGCGCGCCTTCGCGTAGAAGCATCGCTGCACCCACGTTCGCGCCAAGGGCACCCGCGAATTCCGCGGAAGCACGCAGGCTTCGTTCACGGCCGCTGACATACATAATGCCGGAAACCATCATCAGCTGCAGGCTGGTCAGAATCGGCAGATCAGCGAGCGGAATTGGTTGTGCCCCAATGGCGGTACAAACCGCGGTGGTAGATTTTACTAAAAGCTGGGCTACTTCGTGTTGGGCTTCGCGATCCCGGGAAATGCGAATCATCTCCATCCGCGCTTCATTCGGCAACTCACGTGCGAGCACCGACATGAGGCGGCGTGCTTCCGCCGGAAGGAGTTCGAGTTCATCCACCTCGTCCAGGGGTTGGAGCCGCAACGTCTCCAAAAACGGACCGCGCCGCGCGAGGCTCGTTGGTCCGATCCGTTCGCCGCGTCTTCCACGAAAATTGTTGTGTTCATGCGAAGCGATTGTTGCCGACGCCGGGACAATGACCTCTATGACTTTCCGCTCTGACTCCACCATTTCATCCCATTTAAGATGACTATTCAGCTCAGCGAATTCCGGCGCGTCGTTGCGTTGCGCCATTCCTTCGTCGCAAATGTAAAATATGATATCGGGTCCCCGGTATTTGAGTTCGTCCCGGACGTGAATGGCTCCAGACTCAACCACACCGCGAATATCAATGATCGATATTTTTCCTTTCTCTGGGAAGTCGATATCGAACCAGCGACAAAGTGGGACAAGGTCCCGCGCCAAGCTGAATTCAGCAGAACCAAAAAGGGCGGAAACGATCTTGCTGGCGGGCACCTGTGCCGAGCCAGCCAAAAGAAAACGCGGCGGACGTTGCTGAAGGAAAAGTTGTTTCAGCGGCGTGAGTTCGTTAAGAACGGCGTCTCGGATCCTGGCGGGCAACCTGTTCGCGAGACGTTCCAGTCTTTCGACAATCTGGAGCAATGATGGGGTTTTCACGACTAAAACGGTCCTGCCGGCCACCCGTTCAACAAGAGCGCGTAGCTCAGTTGCCGAAAATACATTGTGGAACGCAAATGTTCAGCCATATAGACATTCACGTCATTAATCTAAACAGGAATCAAATCTTCCATTTTCATGAGCCTAAACATCAAAATTCTCGCTGAGGCCGCGGACCAGGCACGTGGCTTGTGCATGGATGCCGTTGAAGCTTCGAAATCTGGCCATCTTGGACTCCCACTTGGCTGCGCCGAAATCGGCGCCGTGCTTTACGGACATGCACTGAAATACAATCCAGACAAACCACGCTGGATCAATCGCGATATCTTCGTTCTTTCGGCTGGTCACGGCAGCATGTTCTTGTACGCGTGGCTGCATATCAGCGGTTACGACTTGCCGATGTCGGAAATAAAGCGATTCCGACAACTGCACTCCAGAACTCCCGGACATCCCGAATTCGGCGACACGCCGGGCGTGGAATGTACGACCGGACCGCTGGGGCAAGGCGTAGGCAACTCCGTGGGCATTTCGGTCGCGACGAAAATGGCGGCCGCGCGTTTCAACACCGATGAGCACAGAATCTTCGATCAACATGTGGTCTGCCTTTGCAGCGATGGCGATATGCAGGAAGGCGTTGCTTCCGAGGCCTGTGCCCTGGCAGGTCACTGGGGCCTCGACAATCTGATTTTCATTTACGATTCAAATGCGGTCACGCTGGACGCGCCGGCAAAGGAGACGCAGAGCGAAGATACGCGCAAGCGCATGGAAGCTTATGGCTTCGATGTCCAGGAGATCGAGGGACAGGATATGCAAGAATTTCTCGACGCCTACAACGTGGCAAAAAGGCGCGACAACGGGAAACCACAATTCATTATTGCACATACACTGATCGGCAAAGGCATTCCCGAAGTAGCGGGGACGTATAAGGCCCATGGAGAAGCCGGCGCAAAATACATCGAGGCGGCGCGGAAGGCGCTGGGATTACCTGACGAACATTATTTCGTTTCCAAGGAGGTGTACGATTATTTTGCTGAACACAAGAAGAACCTCGTCGCCGAATACGAGAAATGGGAACAAACCTATAACGCATGGCGAGCGAAAAACCCTGATAAAGCGACACTTCTCGACCAGGGATTCGAGCGCAAAGTTCCCGGCGATCTTTTCTCGAGAATTCCAGACTTTCCAAGGGACGCAAAGCTGGCCACTCGCAAAGCCGGCGGTGAAGTACTGCAGCCCATCGCGAAAGCGATGCCGTTGGTCGTGAGCGGCAGCGCTGATCTGTACGGATCGACAATGAACTACATCGATGGCGGCGGCGATTTCAGTCGAGACAATCCGTCCGGCCGCAACATGCGGTTCGGCATTCGCGAACATGGGATGTGCGCAATTCTAAACGGCATCTCGTATCATGGCCTTTTCCGCGCATCGGGCGCGACCTTTACCGTTTTCACAGATTATTGCCGCGGTTCCATTCGGCTGGCGGCTTTGTCAAAGCTCCCCAACACATACATTTTTACTCACGATTCGATCGGCGTTGGTGAAGATGGTCCCACCCATCAGCCCGTGGAAACGGTGAGCTCGGTTCGATTGATCCCGAATATTGACGTCATTCGCCCCGCAGATCCCGAAGAGACCGCCGGCGCGTTTGTGGCTGCGATGGATCGAATCGATGGACCGACCTTTCTTGCGCTCACTCGGCAGGTGGTGCCAATGTTAAACGATATCGAGGTGAAATTGCGTCGTGATGGCGTTCTGCGCGGCGGCTACATTGCCAGAAAAGAGAAAGGCAATCTCGATTTAATCATCATGTCGTGCGGGAGCGAGTTGCAACACGCTCTTGCCGCTGCACAACAACTTGGCGACAACGTACGCGTTGTCTCCATACCGTGCTTCGAACGTTTCAATCGCCAACCGAAAGAATACCGCGAGGAAATTTTGCCAAACGAATGCCGCAAACGGGTGGCAATCGAAGCCGGCGTCCCGCAGATCTGGTACCAATATGTCGGGCTCGATGGCAAGGTGGTCGGGCTTCACCGGTTCGGCATGAGTGCGCCTGGTCCGGAGGTCATGAAAGAACTCGGCATCGACGCACAGCACGTGATCGAAGCAGCGAAAGCGCTGTGAAACCGCTGACCTGATCGAAGCGGACAATCTCCTCCCGCTTCAACGCTTTACTCCGCTCTGCGGCCAATTTGCAAGGGAACGCAATTGTATACCGAAGCCGCTCATTCTCTGTTAAGACATTTGGTAGCGACTAGCTTTCCCGCCAGTTTCTTGGAGAATTTTCGAGCGATTATTGTGTAGCCTGGTTGCCCACCATGCGAATTTTACAACCCAGTCTGAAGTGGAAGCGAGTCACCGGGCTGTTACCAAATGAAGACTGGACCGTGGTCGGCTGGGTCCTGGGCATCAAGATTCTTCTATTCGTTGTAGCGGCGGCGAGCTATGCGGTGATTTGGGGTACTTGGCTTGGAGGCTACCGCGGATGGTTGCAAATATGGGACCAGTGGGACTTCGGATATTATCGAGAGATCGCGGAGGTGGGATACAACTCAACCGACGGCTCGATTCTCTTTTATCCGCTGTTTCCATGGTCGCTTTGGTTGGTGGGCAAGTTTTGCCAAAGCTATCTTGCTGCCGGGCTTATCGTCTCGGGAATCGCTGGAGTTTCTGCAGCTATCCTGTTGCGGAGACTTGTCCAGATTGATTATCCGGCCAGTGTTGCGATGCGCAGCGTTTGGTTCTTTCTGATTTTCCCAACAGCATACTTCCTTCACGTCGGGTACAGCGAAAGTCTGTTTCTGGCTCTGGCGTTGGGGTCTATTATTGCCGCTCGTCTCGAATCCTGGTGGTTGGCGGGGGTGCTGGGGGCACTTTGTTGGATGACTCGTGCGCCTGGCGCTGTTTTGGTTCCTGCTCTTGCCGTAGAAGCTGCACACCAATATTCGGTGCAGCGCCGCTGGAGTGGGCGCTGGCTTTGGATCGCAGTCGTCCCGGCTGGGTTCCTGGTTTATTTGCTGATCAATTGGCGCGTCACTGGAAATCCATTCGCGTTTTTACAAACACGAACAGAAGCCTTTGACCAATCATTTGCCTCACCTTTGCGAGGAATTCACCAAGCACTATGGGCTCGCTACCCGTCGCCAAATGAAGCAGAAATGGTCGGCAGACAGGAGTTATTTTTTGTCGCGCTCGGCTTTGTCTGTATGATCATCAGTTGGATTAAACTGCGTCCAGTTTATGCCATGTGGATGACCGGCAACTGGATTCTCTTTAGCAGTGTTACCTTCTTCCTGAGCGTGCCGCGCTACACGTTGACGATGTTTCCAATTTTCATACTCTTCGCCCTGCTCGCTAAGAATTACTTCTGGAGGGGCGTGCTTACAGTCTGGTCATTGCTCTTTTTTACATTGTTCGCCATTTTGTTTGCTCACGGCGAGTGGGCGTTCTGACGTGTACACGCAGGAGGCGCTAAAGCCTGTTACCTGCCGAGACGTTGGCTGGCAACCACGCTCCGAAGAACGA
>DASREH010000088.1:0-16419 GCA_035652195.1 Candidatus Udaeobacter sp.
AGTTATCCTGTTCAACTCACCGAAGCAGCTGAGCATATCTATTTTCAAGAGCGTGATTCGCATCAGCATTTTCCGGTCGAAGTAATCCAAACGGGCGACGACGAAAAGGCCGCCGGTCCGCCCGAAGCGACAGGGTTCAGAGTCACACCGCGGGAGCCGCTTCCTGTGGGACAGACGTTCGATTTGATTGTGAATGGGTTACTAGACGCGAAAAGCCGCCGTCCGCTTCCTTATTTGCGCGTGATCCCAGTCGGACAAACCAAGCCGCTAAAAGTGGAATGGGTTGGCGCGTTCAATCACGCTCTGAGTGAGCCGTCGATTCGTATCAAGTTCAATGATGACATCGATCCGGTGGAAGTGACGCCGGAAAGAATTCGTGTCGAGCCCGCTATCCAAAAGATGAAGCTGCTGGCGAGTGGCAGCGAGATCGAAGTCACGGGGATCTTCGACACCCTACAGCGCTATAAAGTAACCATTTCACCCGACCTCAAAGGCGAGCGCGGTTATGGGCTTGCCGCTGAATCGCGCTGGGGTGCCAGCTTTCGTCCGAAAGAATCGTGCCTCATTTTCCCTGCCTCGCAGGTGTTTGCGCGCGCGCGCCAGGAGCTGCGCTTTTCGTTCTTCCAGGTCAACACCCCACAAGTGACTTGGAAATTGGCGCGCATCCCATCGGAAAAATTATCGGGAGTTACCGCGCGTGTTCGGGAATTTGAAAAAGACGCTACCGATCCTGTCACGGGTAAGGCCGTAATCGATCCGCGCACCGGTTTTTCAAAACAATTCCAAACTGAATTGCTCGTGGACGCGTTTCAGTTGCCTGTCTCGGCTACGGGCACATTCGACGCGACAAGTGGCGATGTCGAAACGCGCCGGGATGTTGGTTGTGTTCCGCCGGCGAACGAATCATTTGCCGGGGCATACCTGTTCGAGGCAAGCGCCACGTTTCCCGATACGCGTATCGTGGGAAACCGAACCATCATCTGCGTTAATGATTATCTACTGACGCAAAAACGAACTCCCACCAGTATCATCGTTCGTGTAGCGAAAATGTCTGACGCGAATTCCGTTGGCGGGGTAACAGTGCGCGCCGTTACGGAAGAAAACATCGAGCTGGCCCGCGCCGTTACGGACAATGACGGCTTCGCGCGGTTCGCCAAGGATTCAATCTTGCCGAAAGGCCTGGATCCGAAAGCGACTAACGCGCACCTCTTCATCGCAGACACGTCGACGGGTCCAGCTCTCCAATTTGTCGAGGGCACATCGTATCCTTCCGGAAGCGATTACAGCGCACCTGATAGGAAGCCGCGTGCCGAAATCATCACCGACCGCAATTTGTACCGTCCGGGTCAAACCTTGAAAATGAAAGGCCTGGTCCGCGACTTAGTTAATGGCGCGCTTACCATTCCCGATGGCGCCGAGGTCCACTGGAACATAACTGAAGCTTATGGAAGCCGTGTAATAGCCGAAGGAAACACGACTCTTTCGCCTTATGGCGGTTGGGAAGCGGATTGGACAATCCCCGAAAAAGCTAAACTCGGAACGTATGAGATTCGCTGCAGTGTCGCCGGCCGTGATTATGAAGGGGTAAACACGATCAGCATCCAGGAATACCGGGTACCGCTGTTCTCGGTACTGGTGGAAGCAAACACTCCGGAAGTCGGCACCATTGCGCACGCCCGGGTCTCATCTGCATATTTTCACGGTGCGCCAAATGTTGGTGCGCGTGTTCACTGGAAAGCGACTTGGACGACATCGGCCGAATATGGGTCCGAAGAAGAAGGATCGTTCCGAAAACGGTTTAATACCTACTCCGAGGTCGGACCGCGGCTGGACGTTGACAGCGAGGAACTGAAAACCGTCGAAGGCGACACAAAGCTCGATGCGCATGGCCTGGCCACGCTCGCGTGCGAATCGCCGTATAAAGATAATCCGGCAGTAGGTCGGGCGAGTGTGATTTGGCGCGCGGATGTGACCTCAGTCGACGGCCAAACCCTGACTGGCGGTGAAATGGCAACACTTTTCTCCTCCGACACACGACTCGGTGTTCGCGCAAGCGAGCAAACTGCAGAGCCCGCGGGAGTGAAAGTCGAGATCGATGCTCTCGATCCAAACGATCAAAAACTTAGCGGTGTGCTTGTTGAGGCTGACCTATTCCATGTCACGACGAAAACAGTAAAGGAGCAGATCGCGCCGTTCGTTTATCGCTATCGCAATACCGATCAGTTTACGAAGGTGGCCTCACAAGAATCCAAAACGCCTGCTGACCTGGTGTTCCCGACCACCGAAACCGGACGTTACGTGGTCGCGGTTACCGCGCCAAACATCAAAACCCCGCTTGTAAGCGATGAAACAACAGTAACGGGTGAAAAGCCGGCTGAACTTCCAGTAGTAAATGAAACTTCATTTAAAATCGAGCATCAGGCGGAACCATTTCTGCCAGGCGACAAAGCCGCGTTTACATTACAAGCGCCGTTTGGCGGAGTCGCGTGGGTTTCAGTCGAGACAAACGAAATCCTCGACACATTGCTTGTGCCCGTTGCGGGCAACGCAGGGCGGATCGAAGTCCCCATCAAAAAGGACTATGCTCCCAACGCGACGGTTTCGATCTATCTGGTAAAACCGGGAGGGGACAAAGAGCTGCCCCTGGAACGATTCGCGTATAGCGATATCGAAGTGCGCCGGCCAGATCGCGAATTGAAAATCGAGCCGCATCTCACAAGCACGACCGCAAAGCCCGGTGAAACCGTGCGGGGCGAAGTGAGCGTAACCTCTGAAAATAAGCCGGTTCCTGACGTCGATCTGCTGGTGTTTGCGGTCGATGACGCGGTGCTCACGCTTGGAGACTGGAAGCTGCCGGCGATCGGCGCTCGGTTTTACCCGAGGAATCCTTTCTCCGTGCGAACGTACGAGGCGCTCCGTGGGTACATTGACGATTTGGCGAAGCTCAGCCTGACACAAAAAGGATTCACTATCGGTGATGGCGGGGAAGAAGCTGTCGGAAACACCAAGAATGTTCGCAAGGAATTCCGCACGCTCGCATACTGGCAGGGGAGTTTGAAGACCGGCGCTGACGGTAAGGTGACGTTTGAATTCACCGCGCCGGATAACCTCACGACGTACCGCATCGTCGCGGTCGGCCAGACAAAGGCCAACCAATTTGGTGCCGATGCGGCGCAGACGGTTAAAATATCGAAACCGTTACTAATTGATCCTTCGTTGCCACGCTTTCTGCGCGACGGCGACGAGGTCGAACTGCGCGCCGTGGCGAGGGAAAACTTCACTGAGAGCGATGAGATTACAATGCGGTGTGTCCCGGATGAAAATTTAAAATTGCTCGGTGAAGACAGCGCCGTGCTCGCGGCGCATCGCGACGCACCGACTGTGTTCCGGTTCAAAGCAAAAGTTGCCGACGCCAATCTCACGCCTGCAAAAGTTCGCTTCGAAGCGGTCTCGAAATCCAACAGCAAGATGTGGGACGCGGTAGAGATCACACTGCCGGTGCAAGCACCGACGATTGTGCGGAAGGAAAGCTTGGCTGGTTCCTTCAAAGGTCCGCGGTTTAACGCGCGAGGGGTCATGCCCGAGACATGGAAACGTGGTCGGGGCCAATTTAACACGACGATTTCGACGTCGGGATGGCTGCCGGAAATCACGGGGCTGCCGGTGATTCTCCAATACCCACATGGGTGTTTCGAACAGATTTCGACGAAACTGCTTGGGTACAGTTTACTGGCGAATCTGCTCGAGTACTTGCCTAATCTGCAGGAACGCGATGTGGAATATCGCGCCACGCTGGAGCGCGGAATGAAGCAATACGCCGATTCGGTGCTGAGTAATGGCATGCTTCCGTACTGGCCAGGAGGCGATACAGGCAATGGTTTCGTCACGTGCCAGGCATTGTGGTCGGTGAAGGAGTCCGTCAACGCCGGGTTTGAGCCGCCTGCGGAATTGCAGGAGAAACTGACTGAGGCCGTAAACAAGATTGTTAAAGGCCAGATTCCTGCGTCCCGATTTGAAAAGTGTTTTGCATTGTTTGTGCTCACGCAGTCAGAAAGCCATGACGATTTTCGCAACGAATCGCAGGAGCTTTATCTGCACCGAAACGAGGGCACTGACGAGGATCGGGCTCTGCTCGCAATCGGCCTGCACCAGCAAGACATTATGCCTCGCGAGCAGCAGCAACTGCTGCGGGAAATCGATACGCCCATTAAAGAGCGCGCGTTTAATCCGGCAACGTTCACATCAATGACTCGGGCGGAGGCCATGCGCGCCTTCGCGTTCAACGTCGTTTCGCCCCCGTTTTGGACAAAGCAAAGAAAACAACAGGCGCGCGATCGGATGGCAAAGCTGATGGATGCGGCAGGCTCGCTTTCAACCCAGGAAAATCTTTGGCTGCTTTTGGCGTTCAAATCCATGCTCGGTTCGGAAGTGGCTCCCGAAATCTCGGATGCCATTCAGCCGCCCGGAATGTTTTCAAAAAATCATCGCGCAATCGCCTGGCTCGATCACAAGTTGGACGATGATTTGGCTGTCAAAGGCCTGAACCAGGGTGCTCTTACATTTTTGTTACAGGCTGAGTACTCGACTAATGAGGTCGATACCGAGCGCGTCGATCGCGGCTTTCGAATCGAACGAGTGGTCAAAAATTTGAGCGACTCGACCCGGCTCGGCACTTCGGAAGCTCCATTCAAGCTGGGTGATCAATTGCTCATCACTTACCGGCTGAATACGCGCAAGCTTCAGAACTTCGTAGCGCTCGAAGATGCATTGCCGGCCGGTCTGGAGGTGGTGAATCCGAATCTTGCGCTCGTCGCGAAATTTTTTCAGCTTCCACCTGCGGATCCCCGGGACCGGCTGCTGGGCTTGTCCTATTCCGAAATGCGCGATCGCTCCGCGCTTCTTTATTTCGATACGGTCGATCCCGGTTCCGGCACCTATTCGATTCTCGCGCGTGCAACTGCTGCTGGCATGTTTCGCTGGCCCGCTACCCAGGTCGCCCCGATGTACGACAGCCGTTTCTCGGGGCTCTCGCCGTCAAGTTTATGCGTGATCTCGGCCGACTGAAACGGCTTCTCGGTGTTTGTCGCCGGTCGCGGTTAGCTTTTTGCGCACTGGTCGTTACAGCATTTATGATTGCAGTCATTTGGTGGTTGCCAATCCCCGTCAAATTGCAAAGGCCGTCTGTGGCAACCTTGAGGTTACTCGATTGCCGCGGTCGCGAAATTGCCGAGCTGGCATCAGCAAAGGCGCGTTCTCAAATCCCCGTTACTCTCGATCAAATGGGTCCGTGGCTTCCGCGTATTACCGTCGCACTGGAAGATCGGCGGTTTTACGATCATCGCGGTATAGACTGGCGCGCGATTGCTGCGGCGTGCACTCGTAATTTACGATCGGGACATCTTGTTTCAGGCGCATCGACTATCTCGCAGCAGCTGGTGAAATTAGCCACCGGCCGTGAAAACCGCAGCTGGAGTAAAAAGCTCTACGAAGCGATCATTGCCTGGAAGCTCGAACGCCAGTGGAGCAAGGAACGAATTCTGGCTGAGTATTTAAATCGTAGCAGTTATGGCAATCGGCGAATTGGCCCTGAAGCAGCTGCTCGAGCGTACTTCGATAAGCCGGCGCGAGACCTGACATTGAGCGAGGCAATTTTCCTCGCAGGTTTGCCGCAAGCGCCGACGCGATTCAATCCCTGGCGACATCCGGAGCAAGCGAATAAGAAATACTCGCGGTCACTGAACCGGCTTGTAGCCCTCGGAGTTATTACGCGCGATCAACAATCGTTGCTCGCTTCGCCCCCCAGGATCACGCACGGACAGCCTGTGCGCTTTGCACCGCACTTCGTGGACTCCGTGTTGATTCGAAATCGCAGCTTGCGTGGTTCGGTGATTACAACGCTCGATTCGGAACTGCAGACGCGCGTCGAACGATTGGTTCAGGCACATTTAGCGGCTTTAAATCGTCACGACATCAGTCAGGCGGCTGTAGTCGTCGTTGAAAATGCCACTGGCGCAATTCGCGCAATGGTTGGTTCCCAAAGTTACCCCGTGTCACAGATCAACGGCGCTACACTGCCTCGCAGTTGTGGATCCACTCTTAAGCCGTTTGTCTATTTGGATGCGATCGATAAGAGGCAGCTTACGGCTGCGAGTTTGTTGCCGGATACGCCGGACGCAATCCGTGATGAATATGCCGATTACGATCCGCAGAATTATAATCATCATTATCTTGGACCAGTGCGGTTGCGGGAGGCGCTTGGCTGCTCGCTTAACGTGCCAGCTGTCTTCGCGCTAAGCCGGCTTGGAGCACGCCCTGCATTTTATCAGCTTACAAAATGGGGCTTCAATTTTCCGCGTGGCCTGGCGGAATACGGGGCTGGGTTTGTGCTGGGAAACGCCGAAACTCGGCTGGTCGATTTAGCCGCAGCTTATGCCGGCCTCGCCCGAGGCGGAACTGCCATGCAGGCAAAATTTCTCGCTGGCGAGAATCACCCGATCCGTCGAATCGCCTCAAAAGAAGCAACGGCAATCGTGACCGACATTTTATGCGACAACGATGCCAGGCAGAAAAGCTTTGGGCCGCGATCTCCACTGAAATTTGAGCAACGCATAGCGGTGAAGACGGGAACCAGCAGCGGTTTTCGCGACACATGGACAGTCGGCTTCGACAAAGAGCACACGGTTGCGGTATGGGCTGGAAATTTCGATGGGCGTCCGATGCGCGATACCTTTGCAATCCGTGCCGCAACTCCTCTTTGGGCAGCCGTGATGCAGGAATTACTGCGACGCGATCACCCGGTTGATTTGCCAGAAGCAAGCGGCAATCTCGTTCGCCAGGAAGTTTGTAAGGCAACAGGATTGGTTCCGTCACGTTTCAGTCCTGCAACACTGAACGAACTCTTTTTGCCAGGAACCGAGCCGCGCGAGGATTCAGCAGATTATTTCGGTACCGACGGAAAACTCGTCTTGCCGGATGCATACGCTCGTTGGTGCGCGAGCCGTGATAACACAATCGGCGCACACATCAGGTCTGACTTTCGCATTACGAGTCCGCCGGCGAACGCACACTACAAGATTGATCCGATACTGTCGCTGTCGCAGCAGATGGTCGAACTCACGGCGGCATCGGCCAGCGATGTAGAATGGTTCGTCAATAACGAACCCATTTTTCCTCAGCGAGACAGTAGGTTTTTCTGGCAACTCGCGCCTGGCGAATGGAAATTACGCGCAGTAAGCCGCTTCGGATCCGCCGAAGAGACCGTCACCGTCGAGTAAATCCGGAGTGCGTGATGATGGTCTTACGCAGCCGTGGCGGCAGCGCGCTTCCGAGCTGTCGCGTCCAGAATGCGTTTGCGGAGGCGAAGCGATTTTGGCGTCGCTTCCACGTATTCATCCGTGTCGATGTATTCGATGGCGCGCTCAAGGCTCATCCGCAGTGGTGCTTCGAGCTGGATTCCCTTCCCTTCACCCTGACTTCGCATGTTAGTCAGATGTTTTTCTCTGCATGGATTGACCGGCAGATCCTCCGGGCGCGCATTTTCGCCTATGATCATTCCTTCGTAAATGTCTTCCTGTGGCCCAATGAAAAGCCGACCCCGCTCCTGTATACTGTTCAGCGCGTACGCGGTGCTAACACCGGATTCCATCGAAACCATCACCCCGCGACCACGTCCGCCGATTTCACCTTTGAACGGCGCGTATTCTCGGAAAAGATGACTCATCAATCCTTCTCCCCGAGTCAGATTGACCAGATCTGTCTCGAATCCAATCAAACCGCGCGTCGGAATGACCGCCTCAATTGATACGCGCGACGCATGATGATCCATTCCGAGAATCTCGCCTTTGCGATTAGCGATGGATTGCAGGATGTCGCCGAGATTTTCATTTGGCAGATCGACATAGAGATTTTCAAGCGGCTCCAGCAGAGCATCGTCCGCTGCTCGTTGGAAAATCACTTCAGGCCGCGAGACCATCAGCTCATAGCCTTCGCGACGCATTTGCTCCACCAGGATGGCAATTTGCATTTCGCCGCGCGCATTGATCTCAAATGAACCCGCGGTTTCGGTGTCGTTCACCTGAAGCGAAACATTTCCGCGTGTCTCTCGAACCAACCGCTCCCGAACATGCCGCGCAGTCACAAATTTCCCGTCCCGTCCGGCAAACGGTGAATCATTAACCAGGATGCGCATGCGAATCGTTGGCGGATCGATATCCACGAACTGAAGTGGCCCGCGTTCCTCGCAATCGGTCACGGTTTCTCCGATGAAAATTTCGTCGAATCCCGTCAGGCCAATGATATCCCCGGCGTTCGCCTGCTTGATTTCAACTTGTGCTAATCCTTCGTGCGTGAACAAGGCAGTAACGGTCGCCCTCTCGCGGCTGCCGTCGCGATGAATACAGACAATTTGGTCACCGACAGAGATCTGGCCACTGACGATGCGTCCCAGAGCGATTCTCCCCAGGTATTCGCTGTAATCGAGATTTGACACCAGCATTTGAAAAAACGAATCGCTGGAGATCTTCGGGGCCGGCACATGTTGTACGATTGCTTCGAAGAGCGCCGTCATGTCCTCTGCTTTTTTTTGCAGATCGATTGTGGCGAAGCCCTCCTTGGCGCTGGCATAGATAATGGGGAAGTCGAGTTGTTCATCCGTCGCCTTTAACTCGACAAACAGATCGAACACCAGATCGAGGACCTTGTGTGGACGCGCATTCTCCCTGTCGACTTTGTTGATGACAACAACCGGCTTGAGTTTGTTTTCCAGCGCTTTGCGCAGCACAAAACGTGTCTGCGCCTGCGGACCGTCATGTGCATCGACGACCAGCAACACGCCGTCCACCATTTTCATAATCCGCTCGACTTCGCCGCCAAAATCGGCGTGACCGGGCGTGTCCACGATGTTGATCCGATAACCGTTCCACTGAAAAGAAGCGTTCTTGGCGCGAATGGTAATTCCTTTTTCGCGTTCCAAATCCATCGAATCCATGACGCGCTCCTCGATCTTTTGATTGGAGCGAAACGTGCCGGATTGTCGCAGCAATTGATCAACGAGCGTAGTTTTGCCGTGATCAACGTGCGCAATGATGGCGATGTTGCGGATTTTATCCATGGGAAGAGTGGTTTTCCGGGGAGGGAAGCGGGCAGTATCGCAGAGAGCGACGAGGAGTCAAACGCCCACGGGTGTAAATGACGTCAGGAAACTGTTTCCAAAACACTTCCCTGCGCAGCAGCGTCGACCCATTTCCCGTGCTCGCGGATCAAATCTTTTAACCGCTCCACAGCATCCACTTCGGGAATGTTGAATTTTACTGCTGTTTTGCCGACATAAAGATTCACTTTGCCCGGTGCGCCGCCTACGTAGCCGAAATCGGCGTCCGCCATTTCGCCTGGTCCATTTACGATGCAACCCATGATAGCGATCTTCACGCCTTTGAGATGCGAGGTCGCCTCTTTGATTCTGGCGGTTGTGGTCTGCAAGTTGAATAGCGTACGTCCGCAGGAGGGACAGGCGACATAGTCGGTTTTGAAGATTCGGGATCCAGCTGCTTGAAGGATGTTGAAACTGAGCCGCAACGCCTGACCCGGAGCTTCCTCGGCCTGTACCAGGATGGCGTCGCCGATTCCGTCGCAAAGCAGAGAGCCGATGTTTGTCGCTGCGGTGAGCAGCGTCGGGAGAAAGTCCGGAGTTCGGGCTCGGGAATCAAAAATATCTTTCAACAAAATGGGATGGCGAGGATGCAATCGTGCCGCCAGCAACCGAAACGCTGGAATGGCAGCAAGATCGACATCGTCGCTCACGGTGACAAATTGCGGGCGCTCTTGAGCATTCAAGTCGGCGATTGCACCCTCATCCCGTGGATCGATCTCAGCGATGCGAGCCTCTTCATAAATGATCTCCGGCTTGTAATCACCCATATCTCGGATCTTGTGCGCGATCTTGTCGAAATTAGCTTGCCTAACGACTACTCGAATCAGCTCCTGGCCTCCAACTTTGATGTTCTCGTCGGGGTCAACGCAACCTGCTACAGAAATAGTTTCGCTTGCACGACGTTGATACGAGTACGGGTCGAAAGAGAGTTGCACGTCCAGCTTTGGACCCTGCCCGCCAGCCGTTCTGTCTATGTTCTCAACCAGCGATTTCGCCACGGGTATTTCATGCGGACTGTCCTCGGTGAGCGACACGCGGATTGTGTCTCCAATACCGTCAGCGAGTAGCGATCCGATGCCGATTGCGCTCTTGATCCGCGCATCTTCGCCTTCGCCCGCCTCGGTTACGCCGAGGTGCAGCGGGTAGTTCCAATCAGGCCCTAACTCGTTTAGTCGCGCCACGAGCAACCGATACGCCGCAATCATGATCTTTGGATTGCTGGCTTTCATTGAGAAAATGAAATCGTGGTAATCCAGGTCGCGGGCGATGCGCGCGAATTCGAGTGCGCTTTCTACCATTCCCAGGGGGGTGTCACCGTAACGATTCAGGATCCGGTCGGAAAGGGAACCGTGATTCGTACCGATGCGCATGGCGATGCGCCGCTCCTTGCACAGATTTACCAGCGGCGAAAATCGTTCGCGAATCCGATTCAATTCTGCGGCGTACTGTTCGTCAGTGTATTCGCGAATGACGAATTTCTTGGAATCCGCATAGTTGCCGGGATTAATGCGCACCTTGTCCACCCACCTGGCAGCCTCCATTGCGGCGTCCGGTTTGAAGTGGATGTCTGCGACGATTGGAACATTACAGGCGCGCTCCCGTAAGCCCCGGACAATGTGCTCCAGATTGCGCGCGTCTTTTACTGTAGGCGCAGTGATCCGGACGATTTCACAACCGACGCTCGCCAATTCGATTGTCTGCTGAATCGAGGCTGCCGTGTCCATCGTATCGCAGGTGATCATCGACTGGACGCGAATTGGATTGTCACCGCCCACTCCGACGCCACCAACTTTCACTTCGCGGGTTTTGCGGCGGTGATGAACGAAAGGGTGTTGGCAGTATGACAAGTCGCGCATTGCAGGATCAACGTCGTTTTTAGTAGGGCATCAGTGCCAGGCCGACGACCCGGTAGTCCTGGTCACGAAAACATTTTAATGCTTGGCGCGGCCCCGCGCAATGCAAGCCGGCTATGGCGCTTGAGAATCTTTTGTGGATGAAGGCGCCTCGAACTGATCGAGCCGCTTGCGGACAAATGGCAAATCCTGCACATCGAAAAAGGTGATGTAGAGCATGTAACCAATGATTACTGCTGCGCAGCTTGTCTGAATGATCTCCAGAAGCCGCATGTTCACCGGTTTGCGCCGGATGGATTCGATGATCGCCAGCACGATGTGACCACCATCCAGAACTGGAATCGGCAGCATGTTCAAGATCGCAAGATTCACGTTCAAAATTACGCTGAACCATAGCGCCAGTTGCCAGCCGCGTTCGCTTTGGAATAGAAGATAATAAATGCGACCAATACCGACCGGTCCGCTCAAGTGCTGCAATTTTACGTCTGACTTTGGCGACGCAACCGCCCCGATTGTCTTCAACGTGCTGGTCACGCTGTTATAAACCTGCTCGATCGGATTCGGATGCTGGATGGACACGATCCCGCTGGTGTCCCATTGAATACCGATTCGTGGCTTTTGTTCGCCATTGGTCGGCAGCAACGTCGGTTTTACCGGCACATCAAGCTTCTGGCCACCGCGTTCTACGTGAAGAAGGAGTTGATCGTTGGGATGTTTGTTAATGTACTCCAGCAAGGCGATCGGATTGTATATTGGCGTGTTATTAAATCCGCGAATGATGTCCCCCGAACGCAGGCCCGCCGCCGCAGCCGGCGTGTTCGGCTCCACTTTGGCGATAATCGGTGTCTCTGCCGGATAAATGAGCAGTTGGCGTACGCTCTGTCTGCGCCACCCGCGAGTTTCTGCCTTATAAGGTTCCACCCACACGGTTTGCACTTTTCCATCTCGCTCGAACTTAATTGCAATCTTCTCGCCTTCGCTTCGGACCACGTCCCAGCTGATGCTGTCGTTCATCCCCATGAAGCGCCTGACCGGCTTGCCATCCACTGACAGGATTCTGTCACCGGGCCGTAAACCAACCTTCTCTGCGGGTGAATCCGGCAAAACGTAACCGATCACCGTAGTCGAATCTCCCTCGCTTACCGGATGGCCCACAGCCCAGACGATGGCCGCGAAGAAAAGCGCCAGAAGGAGGCTGAATAACGGTCCGGCGATTGCCACGATAATTTTGTCGAGAGCGGAGATTTTTGGCAGCCTTGCTCGGTCCACATCGGCTTTACCCTCGATAATGTCCATCGGCGCAAGTTGCGGGAGCGCCACGAAGCCGCCGAAAGGCAGCGATCCGAGGGAATATTGGACGCCATTGATCGTTTTTTTCCAGAGCGGCTTGCCGAACCACACTCCAAATTTTTCTATGTAAAGACCTCTCCAACGTGCCGCAAGAAAATGACCCAGCTCGTGCACTACGATCAGTAGATTGAAGAGAATTAGAACCTCGAGCAGGATGAAAACGACACGAACGATATGGAGTAGCATTGGGATTAGAGACAGGGGATCAGCAATTTGTCAGTGATTGGACACGTTATCGCGACAGCCGTTGCAATTCTTTTTAACGATTTACCGATTTAACATACCCCGCGCTTCGTTACGCGACCACTGATCGGCCTGCAATATCGCATCGAGATCTGGCTGCGCAACGGAGGTGTGGCGATTCATCACTTCTTCGACAATCTGCCAGATATGGGGAAAGCGCACCTTCCGCTCTAGAAAACCGGCCACCGCTATTTCGTTTGCGGCGTTCATGACGGCTGGCAACGTCCCGCCGATTTCGCCCGCCCGGCGTGCCAGGTTTAGCGCTGGAAAGTCGTCATAACGCGGAGTGAAGAATTCCAACTTGGACAGCTTCGAAAAATCGAGCGGGGGCAAGGTATTCGGCACGCGATCCGGCCAGGTCACGGCGTATTGAATCGGGAAACACATATTGGAATAACTCAACTGTGCGAGCGTCGAGCCATCTGCGAACTCCACCATGGAATGCACGATGCTTTGCGGGTGGATCACTACTTCGACGCGTCCCATCTCGACACCAAAAAGCCAATGCGCCTCGATCATTTCCAAACCTTTGTTAAACAGGGTGGCAGAATCGATTGTGATTTTTGGCCCCATATTCCATGTCGGATGCTTGAGGGCCTGCTCGGGAGTTATCGAATCGAAGTTTTCTCGCGGAGTTTCACGAAATGGGCCACCCGAGGCGGTGAGAATAATTCGCCTGACGTCCGAAACGACTGCTTCGGAACCTGAGCGTCTGCCCTCCAGGCACTGAAAGATCGCGTTGTGCTCACTGTCCACCGGCAGCACGTTGACTCGGTTGTTATGCGCCTTCCGCATGACGATCTCGCCTGCCATGACCAGAATTTCCTTGCTAGCAACGGCGAGATCTTTGCCAGTCTCAATCGCCGCCAGCGTGGGCCGCAATCCTCCCGTGCCTACGATTGCGACTAAAACCATGTCTGCATTTGTGAGGCGAGCGATTTCGCGCAGTCCTTCTTCCCCACCAAAAATTCGCGGCTTGTAGTCAAGCTTCCGCCTCAGAAGATCGATTCTGGATTCGTCGACCAGGCAAACAGATTCCGCCCGCGTTTCATTAGCGGCGGCAGCGAGTTTTTCAGCGTTACTGTTCGCCGCCAGACCGACAATTTGCATCCTGTCCGGAATATCGCGTGCCACTTTCAGCGCGCTCTCGCCGATCGACCCTGTTGCCCCGAGGATAACAACACGTTTGGGTCGCGCAGAAATTTGAGTCGTCATTCGGATTGTGCCATACCCCGGTTTCGCTGCCGGTTATGCTACGTGGATCACCAGCCGCAGATAAAAAAATAAAAGCGGCGCTGTAAAGAGCAGACTATCTAAAAGATCCAGCGCACCGCCAATCCCCGGCAGGAGGTTTCCGGAATCCTTTACGCCGGTGCTTCGTTTAATGATGGACTCGGCAAGATCTCCCACCACTGCTGCAAACCCCAGAAAAATGCCAAGGATTGTGGCATGTGTCCAAGTCAGTACGGACAGGTGGCCCGGCATCAGTTTGAACAACGTCAGGCTACACAGCAGCGCGAAGATAATGGCGCCAAAGAAGCCTTCCCACGTTTTCTTAGCGCTGATGTGAGGCACCATAAGATGCCGCCCGAGTACGCTGCCGGTTAGATACGCACCCATGTCGGAAAATTTTGTCACTGCAATCAGATACAAGACATAAAACTGGCCGGTCAACTGACCCGTGCTCGAGCGGGGTGTGAGATAAACGATCTTGGTGATAAAATTGAAAAGCCAAAGCACGTACAACAGGCCAAACAGAGTGTAGGCCATCGTTTGCAGCGGCTCGTCATGACGAAGACGCGCAAACATCTGCCGGCCGAAGACGGTGAGAAGGAAAAACAGCAGGACCGCAACTTCGAAATCATACGAACCTGCCGGTCCAATCTTTGAGAAGTAATAAAAGCTTCCGGCCAGGAGAACAGCGCCGCAGATCATGCCGGTGATTTTGAAATTGGGCAGGCCTTTGTGATCCAGCATTCGGTAAAACTCCCAAAGTCCAATCATCCCGAACACGCTGATCAACAGCCAAAACAAGCCTTCGTGACCCGAAAACATGATCAGCAGCGCGATCGTCCAAAGCGCGACTGTGCTGATGAAACGCAGAATAAACGCGGAGCGGGACGAGGCCATACTGGTCCCGGTTTGCTCGAGCGTTACAGACATGCGCTGCATCATCTCCAAGGAACGCGCGCTGCGCAAGAGTTGAGCGCACGCGCAGGCCGAAAAACTCACTGTTCGCTCGCAGGCGGGTGCACCGCATGACCTGCCGACGCCCGAAAAGGCTCTCGATGTTCGAGAGTTACCGTGACGCTGGAGATTCTGTGGGCGAAGGATGATCTGCGTCAGGCGATGGAGCTGGAGAATTCTCTGGCGCGGGAGGTATCCCTGCCCCGGATATCTTCGATTTGGAGATCTTCGGATTTTGTGATTGCCCCAGCCCGGCTTGTGCTTGGGCGCGTCGCTCTTGCGTCAATCTGTCTTTCTCCGCGCTTATGGAACTCCGCAGTGCCGGGTTGGTCATCAACGCTTTCATTTGCTCTACGTCTCGCATCACGTCCCGAGGTTGGGGTTCGCGCGGAGCTGTTTGCGTGTCCGCGGTGGACCTTTCCTGTTCGGCCAAAGCCTTCACTGTCGCGGAAAGCCTGTTCACTTTTTCATCCAAGGCGTTCATTCTTTTGTCCAACGCTTCTTCGTGTGCGTCCAGTTCTGCTTTCTGCTGCGCTAGTTGCTGTTCGGCGGACGAATCCTGTTTCTGGCATGCGCAAATGCTGATGGTGAGCGAAGTGAGAATTGATGGGATCAGGGCTTTTTTCATGTCAGAAGTAATCGCTTAAAAGCGTTGCGCACTTTGGACAGAGAAACAAGCCTGGACTCGGTACATGTGAAGGTAATCGGTGGGGGAGCCCCAGTGACGTTGAAAGCTTGTTTCAGCAGACAGTAAAGGCGTTCGCCTCCGGGCGAACGCCTTTACGAAATCGCCGTCGCTGCCTGGGCAGCAACGCCAACTTTAAATGACAGCTTACGGTTTGTTTGCTACTACCTGCGGCGCGGTTTTCTGGACTTCGAGCTGTGCGCTGACTTTTTGGATTTGCGCAGCCTGCTCTTTTAATTGCGCCGTCAACACTTCCATGCCTTTCTGTTGTTGCGCGACGGTGTTCTGCAATTGCTCGACTTTGTTGTGCTCTTTGAGAAACTCGTTCAGCAACATCGCGTTGACTTGCTCATAACGGACGGTCGAGACTTCGCCATCCTTGTGCTTTACCACCAAGTCGGGATTCACTGCAGCCACCTCCTCGGCGATCAAACCATATTGGGTCCTGCCGAATTTATCCGCATTGTATTTGAAGGTCACCGGCCTGAGCGCCAGAATGGCTTCGCTGGCTTTGTCCATTGGTTGAATGTCGTGTTTAAACCGGCGGGACGACGCGGCGATGCCAATCACGTTAAATTGATCGACAAATACTGCTTCTTGCGATCCAACGTCGCTAACTGGCTGGTCGAAAATGCTGCCAATGAAGCAAGTGTTATTAAGAACAGCGAAAGGACCGGCACCGGGTACGCCGATCGCGATGCAGTTATCGACATCCACCCCCAGACCTGTACCAGCCTCGTCACCGACAGCTACGTTGCCACTACCCGTTGTGTTATTACGGAGCGCGTCATCGCCGATGGCTGTGTTTTGTGCGCCTGTGGTGTTAAATTCCATGGCAAGATCACCGAACGCATTGTTTTCACTGCCGTCATTGGCGTTAAGCGCGCTGCGTCCATGGGCGTTATTGAACGTACCAGTTAGATTATTGAACAGTGCGCTGTCCCCCACTGCGT
>DASREH010000089.1:0-9785 GCA_035652195.1 Candidatus Udaeobacter sp.
GTCGCCGCGGTGACCGCCTTACAACTGCTCGCGCCGCAGCCGAAGTGAGATCTCTAAAACTCCGCGAAAGCGAGGCTACTTGTATAGCCTAGACCAAGAGGGGCGGCGCGTGCGCGAAGAGGTGCGCGTTGAGGAAAAGCGGCTGAACCCAGGTCGAGCTCAGCGCTAAGGCTACCCCAAATTGGCCAACGGGATGAGGAGCATTAATCAGCGGCGGCTGGGCCGCATGCTCGTAGCTACCCGTGGCAATCAGGGTAGCCGCACAAGTATGATCCGAACGATTCCCATCCGCGTGGATGCGCTGGTGCAATTGCGGTGAGACGCTGAGCGCGAGCACCCACGCGAAGATCGTGATAACACAAGTCGCAACGCACGTGCGCCCCCGATTTGTCGAACGCGCGAACGTGCTCATCGCGCTGCGACCTTGTAGCCGCCTGGCCACTTACGCAAACAAATTTCTTTAATGTGCAGCCAGCTAAGCGAGAAAAAACGCCAGAGTCATTCTTAGTCACCCGCTTTTTGCTTTGATTCCACCTGACGCTGAAATGCAACCGGGTGATTGTGCTCGGAAACGTTCGAGGCTGCGGCTCTCTTCCGGACAAAACGCGCGTACGCGCTGTTCTCCGAGTAACCCTCCCAATCAGACGCAACGGGACCAAAATAGAGGTGCCCAAGATGCCGCCAGCATTCCAGCATGATACCCCGGTTGAATGGCTGGCCCTTGGCGGTGACAACAAGACAATTGTTCTCGCGCCATGTGTTCGGGTCGTGTTCGCCCCAGCGCAGTTCGAGCGTTCTCAAATGTAATTGATCCAGCGCGAGCAGCAGATCCTCCGACCATTGGTAGCAATAACCGCGTTTCCTTAAACCGTGATATATGAGGAAATTGTTAAAGATGGGCGTGCCAAACATCCGGTATTGTCGCCTCAGCTTGCTTACAGTGACGAACGCGCAATCAGCGAGCAGCTTTGCTTCGTCAGGATTGACTCGGGGTGACAGGGACGCGAGTTGCCTCGCAAGTTTGGCAGCATTCGAGGCATCGCGCTTTGACACTTGAAACACAGCGGCTTGCCCCTCATCGGCCAGAACCGGACTATTCGAACCTGCAAGAATCGCCAGGCTCACACCAAAACAGATCACAGATGGAATTCGGAATTTCATAGCACCAACTGGAGAATCATCTCCTTACGCGCTGTAGCACAAGTGAGCTCATAAATTCACACAGTCTCTTCGTCGAAAAGCCAGTATTTGTGTGTATCGTAATTGGGTATCAAGCAAATGTGCCTCGCCCCCTTTGACGTTGCCGCGAACAGACGATTTGCCTGGCCTTGATTTCAGCGTAATTCTGACAGCTTTTATATGCCCGATCGCGCCTATCTCAGTCCAATTGACCCGGAGTTACTTCCCGGTGCCCACAATGCGATCAACGTCTGCCTCCGCTTGAAACCAGAGGAGCGGATCACAATTATCACAGACGCTGCTACGCGCGAAATCGCGGCCGCGCTTCAAACGGAAGTAGAGCGCGTCGGTTCGGATTACAGCTTGTTCGTTCTAGAGCATCATGCGCGGCGTCCACTGAAGTACATGCCCGAGATCATCCTGGATGATTTGGCGCGCTCGCAAGTTTCCGTCTTCGCTGCCCAGACACAGCCAGGCGAGCTTCCTTCGCGGACACAAATGACCGGCGTCGTGAACAATCACAGAATCCGGCACGGTCATATGGTGAATATCAATCGACAGATCATGCTCGAGGGCATGCGCGCCGATTTCTTGAAAGTTGATGACCTGAGTGAACGGCTCGTAGAGCGGGCTCGCAAAGCAGAGCGAATCACCTGTAAGACGCCGCACGGCACGGAGTTCGAGGCTGAGCTTTCCCCGAAATTGAGATGGCTTAAAACAAGCGGAATCATCACTCGCGATAAATGGGGCAACCTCCCGGGAGGGGAAATCTTCACAGCGCCAATTAATACCAATGGCGTCTTCGTCGTGGACGGCGTCGTCGGCGATTATCTTTGCGAGCGTTTTGGCGATCTGGAATCCAGCCCGCTTACAATCGAAGTGGAAAATAATCGGATCCGCTCACTGCAATCGGAGAACAAGGACCTGCGCGACGAGTTTCGCGCGTATACCAGCACCGACGAGAACAGCAACCGCGTAGGCGAATTTGCCATAGGCACCAACACGGCCTGCACACACGTCATTGGACACATTTTACAGGACGAGAAAATGCCCGGCGTTCACATCGCGTTCGGTCATCCATACGCTGAGCACACGGGTGCAAACTGGGTTTCCAAGACACACATCGACTGCGTCGGTCGCGATTTCGATATCTGGTTCGATGGCGAGCAGGTGATGCGCGGCGGTAAATTCCTGGTCTGAGCTCGCTTTCATAAGTCGTCGCCGATTACCCTGTTGTTATTGTTCGTGATTCACTAAATGGACCCCGAATTACGTGCGCGTTTCAATGCTGACTTTACCCCGGAAAAATATGCGGCGTTGCAGCGATGCGTAAATGAGACGGAGAAATGGCCTGCAGATTTTCGGATTTCGGAAACTCCCATTTTCCTGACTCGATCCTTCACGGACGACGTCACGCGTGCTGCCAACGCGATCGTGGCCGCGACACGCACGCCAGAGTTCGCGAAACACGCGACGTCAGCCGTACCCAGAACGCTCGAAGTTCCACACGAATCGTCGCATCCAAATTTCCTGGTCGTCGATTTTGCGATCTGTGAAGAAGAAGGCCGGCTCGTTCCACGTCTTATTGAATTGCAGGCTTTCCCCAGCTTGTTTGGATTTCAATTGCTTTTGTTGGATTGCATTCGCAAGGCCTATCCAGTTGTTCCCAGGAATTGGACCTCATCGTTTGGTGGAATTAAAGACGAAGCGTATCTCCAGCTGTTACGGCGGACAGTTATCGCCGATTCGGATCCGGAAAAGGTTGTGCTGCTGGAGATCGAGCCGGAAAAGCAAAAAACGCGGATCGATTTTGCGGCTACACAAACATTTCTCGACGTTTGTCCGGTTTGCGTGACGAAAATCAAAAAGCGGGGACGCCAGTTGTTCTACGATCGGGATGGCCGTGAAATACGGATCGAGAGAATTTATAACCGCGTCATTTTCGATGAGCTGATTCGCCGGCCAGATTTGAATCTGCCATTCCAATTTCAGGACGAACTTGATGTCGCGTGGGTTGGGCATCCGAATTGGTACTTTCGAATCAGCAAGCATTCATTGCCCTTTCTTAAGACCGATCAGACATCGCCGGCCTTCTTTGCGAGTGACTTTCCAGCGACCGAGAACATCGCCGATTATGTCTTGAAGCCGCTGTACTCGTTTGCAGGGCACGGCGTGGACATGGAGCCAACCCGGCAAAAAATTGCCGCACTGGAAAATCCGCGGGACTGGATTTTACAGAAGAAAGTCGACTACGCTCCGTTTGCGCTGACCGTCGATGGAAAAAAATCGAAAGCCGAGATCCGAATGATGTTTGTTTGGCCGGATGAAGAGACCAATCCAACGCTGGTCAATAACCTCGTTCGAATGAGCCAGGGCAAAATGATGGGAGTCGATTTCAATATCGATAAAACATGGGTAGGCGCGAGCATCGCGCTGCACGAGTGTTAACGCGCCGATTTTTCGAACGCCTCTCGTACTTCGGCTGACGTGCGAACAGGAACGATTTGGAAATCAATTAAATCTTCCCAGTTTTCCATCCACGCCTGGAACAGCGACTCCTCATCGGTGCGCATCAGTTGCCAGCAAGTTTTCAGATCGACATCAATCCAGCTGGAAACATATTCAAGTCCTTCGGGCATCATTCGTCCCTTTTCGTCGAGACGCCGATAAATGGCACGCACGTCTTTGAACTCCTCGATCACCATGTAAAGCATGCGTTTCTGTAGCGGCGTGCCTGTGGCCCGCAACCTCTCAATTTTGCACCCGACAGGGACTGCTCCAAGTCTTAGGCGGGCTCAGTAGAGACTGTTGCTTCCCCGGCGCCCTGCTCAAATGCCTGCTCCAGCGCTCGCCAGGGCAGCATGGCGCATTTCACCCGTTGAGGGAAGTTTCGGACTCCGCTCATTACGCGAAGATCACCGAGGCCCTTAGGGGGTGCGTTATCGTCTTCAGTCACCAGGTCGTGGAACGCACGCAACATTTCCAGCGCTTCCGAACGGCTTTTGCCCTTTAGCTTCATCGTCATCAGGGATGCCGATGCCTGGCTGATGGCACAACCGCGCCCGGTAAACTTGATCTCCTCCAGTCCTCCACCCGGATCGAATTTGACTGCCAAATGAATTTCATCCCCGCAGGCAGGATTATCTCCGTGCACGCGAACCGCGGCGTCGGCCAGTTCCCCAAAATTTCGCGGTCGGCGCGAATGATCGAGAATAACCTCCTGATATAGTTCTTCGATTTCGGGGTTCACGAGAAGAAACGCACAGCTTTCTGCAGGATTTCTATCATTCGATCGATTTCCTCTGTGGTGTTGTAAAAATAGAAACTGGCTCGCGTTGTGCCCGGGACACCGAGCCTTCGCATTAACGGCTGATTGCAGTGATGTCCGCCTCGAAGTGCCAAACCGTATTGATCGGCAAACGTCGTGAGATCGTGCGGATGGGCAGCTTCCATGACAAACCCGACCAGCGCACCCCGTTCGCCCGCTGGTCCAAAAACACGTGTTCCCGGTAACTCGCTCACGCGATCGAACGCATACCGTGCCAGTTCGGAGTCATGTTCGAAAATGGCAGCGCGTCCGATTCGATCAATGTAATCGATTGCCGCAGCCAGTCCGATAGCACCCGCAATGTTTGGGGTTCCAGCTTCAAACCGGTGTGGAGCTTTCTTGAATGTGCTTTTTTCCAAACCGACACTTACGATCATTTCCCCGCCGCCGTGCCATGGCGGCATGGAATCTAAAATCTCTTTCCGAGCGTACAACGCCCCGATCCCGGTGGGACCACACATCTTGTGCCCGGAAAACGCCAGGAAATCGCAGCCCAACGTTTGCACGTCCAGAGGCAGGTGTCCGATGCTCTGTGCCGAATCTATCAGTGTGAGTGCCCCGACGGCATGCGCTTTTTCACACAACTGAGCCACCGGATTAATTGTGCCGAGCGAGTTGGAAATATGGGTAAACGCAAACAGTTTTACCTCCGGTGTCAGTAATGCAGACAACTGCTCGAGATCCAGGGTTCCATCGTCGCGGATCGGCACAAAGCGCAGCCGCGCTCCCGTTCGTTCCGCTAAAAGTTGCCACGGCACGAGATTGCTATGGTGCTCCATCTCAGTGAGCAGGATCACGTCTCCTTCACGAACAAATTTCCCGGCCCATGCCTGGGCCACCAGGTTGATGCTCTCAGTAGTCCCACGGGTGAAAATGATTTCTTCCGCGCTCGCTGCGCCGATGTAGTCCGCAACACGCCGCCGCGCGTTTTCGTAAGCTTCCGTCGCTCGCGAACTCAACGTATGCAGACCACGATGAACGTTTGCGTTCTCATGCTCATAGTAGGTCCGAAGCGCCTCAATGACGGCAAGAGGTTTCTGGGAGGTGGCCGCGCTATCGAAATAGATTAGCGGATGACCATGCGCCTGTTCGCGCAGGATCGGAAAATCTTCACGAAGCGCCTTCCAATCTACTGTGCTGGCAGCGGTCTTATGCACACCATAATCTGCTCGGCGGCACGCTGCGCGCCACCGTTATTAGAAGAGGCTCGTGTAACCGGGCGCCTTGGATCGCGGCCGGATTTGACTTTTGCCATGCAGACCGGGAACGCCCGCGGCTACAGGCTGCGTTATTTCAACTCTTCATTCACTTCGCCGAAGGCGTTCACCGCAAATTCCAAGTCTTCGCGCGAATGTGCAGCCGACACCTGCGTTCTGACACGTGCCGTGCCATGCGGGACAACTGGATAAAAAAATCCAATGACATAAACGCCTTTGTCCAGCATTCGAGCAGCAAACCTTTGTGATTTGGCGGCGTCACCAATCATGATCGGAACAATTGGATGAACCCCAGGCTTGATCGTGAGGCCACGCTCCGTCAACGCATCACGGAAATATTTTGTGTTCGCTTCAAGTTTGTCCCGTAATTCCGTCGACGCGCTAAGCAGTTCGAGCGCTTTCAACGACGCGGCAACAACGGGTGGTGCGATGGTGTTCGAAAACAGGTAGGGACGCGAACGTTGCCGCAAAAGGTCGACAATCTCCTTGCGTGCACTGGTGAACCCGCCGCTGGCGCCGCCGAGCGCCTTGCCCAATGTGCCGGTGATAATATCGATTCGACCCACCACACCACGATATTCGTGTGTGCCCCGTCCGGTTTTACCAAGGAATCCGGTTGCGTGCGCGTCGTCCATCATCGTGAGGGCGTCGTATTTCTCGGCGAGCTCCACGATTGATTTGAGGTCGGCGATCGTTCCATCCATGGAAAAACACCCGTCGGTGGCGATTAATCGGAACCGGGCCTCCTTCGCGGCGCGAAGTTGTGCCTCCAGGTCGGCCATATCGTTGTGTTTGTAGCGAAGGCGTTGGGCCTTACAAAGGCGAATGCCATCGATAATGCTGGCGTGATTCAACTCATCGCTGATCACAGCGTCTTTTTCAGTCAGCAGCGTTTCGAACAAACCCCCGTTCGCATCGAAACAGGAGGGATAAAGAATGGTGTCTTCCGTGCCAAGAAATTTGGTGACCGAAGCTTCGAGTTCCTTGTGAATATCCTGCGTACCGCAAATAAAGCGGACACTGGCCATTCCAAAGCCATGGGTTTCCAGCGCCTGTTTGGCCGCAGCGAGCAATGCCGGATGATCGGCAAGCCCGAGATAATTGTTTGCGCACATGTTGAGCACACGCTTTCCGCCGGCGATGGCAATGTGCGCGTCCTGCGGACTGGTGATAACGCGCTCGGTTTTGAAAAGTCCCTGCGATTTAATTTCCTCGAGTGTTTGTGCCGCGTGATCTGCGAATTTGGAAACCATAACTCAGAGATTATACAGATTTCGATCGTGAGAAAGAGACATGCCGACGCTCCCAAACTGCAACATGCGTAAAAATCTCTTGCGCTCGTGTGAATAACTGTTAATAAGAGCGCCGGTGGTTCGCCTTGACCTACGCTGACCGTCGTAACCTCGCCTGGGCTATTCTCGCGGCGTTTGTCGCTATTGTTCTGCTTAGCGGCTGTGGAACAAGTAAACACGCTCTCCCGGCCTACGAAGCACCAATGGCCAAAACAGATTTTCAAAACGTGCGTACGACTGCGTACACGCACACCGAATCCGACCATCGCGAATACGGCAATCGCAACGCTCTCGGTGGACAATTGCAGGCGGCTGGCCCACCCATTCACCGGGCGGAAGTAACCCGGCGGGCGGTTCCGGTTGATGACGTTCCACGCGCTGTGTCAGTGGATGAGCCCGATTCGTATTCTCCCAGGCTCCAACGATTCTCGATGGAAGAAACGCGAAAGGTTACCCGCACGAGTAAAGCTGGCAGGAAAACAAGCCGTACCGCAAAACGCGCCGTTACCGTCGCAAAACCGCGGATCGGCAGCGCGGCTGCTGACTGGTCACGCTGGCCCGCCGGCACCTCCTTCCGGTTGTTGTCGACCGGCCAAATCTATCGCGTTGACGATTACGGCTGGGCTTTGGCCGGCCGTAACACAATTGACTTATACATGCCGAATCAACGTGAGATGAATTCGTGGGGCGCTCGCCAGGAAACCATCCAGATCCTGCAATGGGGCGATCCGCAGGAAAGCTTGCAGTTCCTGCGTCGCCATCAGGATTATCGACACATCAAGCGGATGGTCCTTGAACTTGAAGGCCGCGACAAAGAAGCGGCAGCGTTGCGGTAGCGCGACTGCCAGCGCAGCAATAGGACCAGCCTGCAACGGCCGCGTTATGGGGACGTTGATTCTAAGCTGTCGCTCCAATTAAGAACGATCTTGCCAGAGTTGCCGGATTTCATCAGCTCGATGGCCTCCTTGAATTCTGCGTACGGAAATCGGTGCGTGATCACTGGCGAAATATCGAGGCCAGACTGGATCATGGCTGTCATTTTGTACCACGTTTCGTACATCTCACGGCCGTAAATTCCTTTGATGGTCAGCTGATTGAAGACCACTAGGTTCCAGTCAATTGCAGCGCTGCCGGGCATGATCCCAAGCAGCGCAATTTTGCCGCCATGAAACATATTCGGCAAAATATCAGCGAAAGCTTTGGGATTGCCGGACATTTCAAGGGCTACATCGAATCCTTCTTTCATACCCAGCTTGTGCATCGCCTCGGCGACTTTTTCCGTGCGGACGTCCAATGCAACGTCGGCGCCCATTTTTCTGGCGAGATCAAGACGATACGGGTTCACGTCCGTAACGACGACATGCCTCGCACCGGCACGTTTGCAGATTGGAATGGCCATGCACCCGATAGGACCTGCGCCAGTGATAAGAACATCTTCGCCTACGAGGTCGAAAGAGAGCGCGGTGTGCACCGCATTGCCTAACGGATCAAAACACGAAAGAACCTCCAGAGGAATCGAACGATCCGCGTGCCAGCAGTTCTCTTGTGGAACCGCCACGAACTCGGCCCACGCGCCGGGACGGTTCACCCCTACGCCCTGCGTGTTTGGGCACAGGTGACGCCGCCCGGCCAGGCAATTGCGACAATGTCCACAAGTGATGTGTCCCTCGCCTACGACGAGATCCCCTGCTGCGAATCCCTTGACCTGAGGCCCTGTTCTGTCGACCACGCCTACGAATTCATGGCCAATCGTCATGGGCACAGGAATGGTTTTCTGAGCCCACGCATCCCAGTTGTAGATGTGAACGTCTGTTCCGCAGATGGAGGTCTTCAAGACGCGGATCAGGACGTCGGTGCCACGCGCTTCGGGAACGGGAACTTCTTGGAGCCATAATCCCGGCTCAGCCCTGGCTTTCACGATGGCCTGCATGATCTTTCGCACGACTGGAGATTAAGCGAATCAGGCGCGCATGAAACAAAATTTCTGAATCGCCGGAACGTCAGGCGTAGCCCTACAGTAAACCGAGCATGTTCGAATCATCTCATTTCGATTCTTGGTACCGTTCGTTTCTTCTTGACAGAGCGTCGGAATTTCTGTCACAACGACAGCGAAGAAAATGACCAAACGGCCAAAAAATGAGACGCGATGGCACCACCTTTCTCCCGCGTGTGCGGGTTCCTCCGAAAGATTCGCGAGTAGGCGGCGCGGCAGGGCTATTTCAGGAAAGGCCAAAACAACGAAAGAAAACTAGGTTATGAAAAGTCGGAAAATTATGTTTACCACAATCCTGCCTGCGCTGGTCTGCTTTGCGCTTTGCTATCAAGTGCAAAGCGCCACAGACACGCCGGACCCAGGTAGTGTCTCGCTAAGTAACACGGCGGACGGGGACCTCGCCCTTGCTGGCCTTGGCGCTGGTATATATAACTCGGCATTTGGTTTCTATGCATTACTAAGCAACGGCGATGCCAACTTCAACACTGGTGTTGGCGCTGGTGCGCTGCTTAGCAACACCGCAAACAATAATACAGCTTGTGGCACTGGAGGGCTCCTGAGCAACACCACCGGTGGAAGTAACACGGCCGTTGGAACGTTCGCCCTGTGGTCCAACACAACAGGCAGCGATAATAACGCAGTGGGGGACAGCGCACTGTTCAATAATCTAACTGGTACGTTCAATAACGCCCATGGACGCAGCGCGCTTAACGCCAATGACGGCAGTGAAAACAATGCGTTCGGTGATCTTGCCATGGAATTTAACACCACAGGCG
>DASREH010000090.1:0-36562 GCA_035652195.1 Candidatus Udaeobacter sp.
TCCTGCCGCGTCCGCGGAACCAGCCATCCGTCATTCAAGTAGTTGCGATCGGCGAAGATTTCACGCGCGACCTGCAACCCGGCCTTTTCCCCTGCTCGCTCCATGGCGCTATTCGCAGGGGCAAATAGTATCAATGCGGGATCGACTGCTAGAATTGCATGTGCGATCGCATCCGCCATTTCGGGGTCGCGGACAGCCATGTTATAGAGAGCGCCGTGGGGCTTCACATGCCGCGCCCGTGTTCCGGCCGCGAGCGCAAGCGAATAGAAGGCGCCGATCTGATAAACCAACTGGGCGAATAATTGCTGAATTGGAATTTTGATCTCCTTTCGTCCGAAGTTCTTTTTATCTTCGAAACCTGGATGGGCGCCCACGGCGACTCTTTCTCTGTTAGCGCCTCGAATGGATTGGAAGATTGATTCCGGATCGCCGGCGTGAAATCCAGTGGCGATGTTTGCCGAAGAGATAAGTCCGAATAATTCCCCGTCGTGGCCTGAGCCTTCGCCAAGATCGGAATTGAGATCGATGGATAATCTCATGAATTATGCAAGCTCACTCCAACGCGAAAGAGTTCCAGCTGTCTCTCGCGCTCAACAATAAGCGCGTGCGCGTCAGCCAGCGAGACTTCGGCGAAACGGACGTGATCACCGGCGCGAAGTTGCGCCGCAACACCCAGATCAACTGTGATCACGTGCGCTATCTTCGGATAACCGCCAATCGTTTGGCAATCTCCCAGTAATAAGATTGGCTTGCCGCTCGGCGGAACCTGGATTGTGCCCGCAACCACTGCCTCAGAAATTAGATCGCCTTCGTTAATTCGCCTGAGTTCAGGACCGTCAAGGCGAACTCCCATTCGATCGGAATCAGGTAAAACAGTGAATGCTTTACTCGTTAGGAAGTGAAGCGCTGAGGCTCCAAAACGGTGCCAGTCAACGCCGCGAACAATACGCAAGACAGGCTCCACCTTTGCTGGACTCACCCATTCATGTGGCGCCGTCCACGACGAAATGCCCGATTCGAGTGCCAGGAGCTCTCGTGCTTTCCTTAACGGCACTACATCCCCGTCGCGTAAAACCCGCCCGTGCCAGCCACCAAAGCCAGCGCGTAAGTCGGTGGACCGGCTTTCAAGGGTGATCGGCACATCGACCCCATCAGAAATCGCCAGCCAGCAGCGGCAACCAGTCTTAGGGTGGCCGAATTTCAATTGTTCACCGGCCCCAACATATGCCGTATGGCCGGGCGGAATCACCTTGGATCCGAGGCGCACGTCGAAGTCGCCACCACACCACGCCACAAGCCGATCGTTCTCAAAGCGTAACTGCAAACCTCCTAACGTGATCTCAAGTCCAGCTGCGTCGTCGTCGTTGCCTGCCAGGAGATTCGCTATTCGCAACGCAAACAAGTCCAGTGCGCCGCCCGGGGAAACGCCGAACTGGCGAAAACCCGTGCGGCCGAGATCCTGCACGCTGCTAAGGAAACCGGCGCGCTCAACCAAGACGCTCATGGCTCTTTTTCAATGCACCAAGCCTGGAATTCATCGCGCGAAATCGTTCGGAAGCGGACCCGCTCACCTACGCGTAGAAGCGTAGGTGGATTTTTTAGGGGGTCGAACAAACGCAACGGGGTACGACCGATCAGGTTCCAGCCGCCCGGTGATCGCAGCGGATAAATACCCGTTTGAGCGCCACCAATCCCCACCGAACCCGGCGGAATCTGCTTGCGCGGTATGTTCCGTCGCGGCGTGGACAACGCTTTTGGAAGCCCAGCCAGAAACGTAAACCCGGGTACGAATCCGATGCACGCCACGCGATACTCAGCCGCGCTGTGCAGAGTGATCACTTCCTGGGGCGACATGTTCGCGCTTCGGGCTACATCATCGATGTCGAGCGCAAACTCCAAATCATAGCAAACTGGAATCTCGACAATTGGCGCCTGCTGCCGCGCGATTTTGCAGACTGCGCCAGGGGAGTCCAGGGTCAGTCTAATCCGCGCCGCCAGCCACTCGAAGGGCGCCTCCATGTTCTCAGCGCTTTTTGCTATGGCGATCGGATTGTAGAAAACTGAGACGCTTGTGTAAGCCGGCGCAAATTCAATAACTCCCGGAATGGTAGCGGCCTGAATCTGCGCAACGGCTCGAAGCACGCTGTCGAGGGTTTTGTCAGGCGCGTCTTCGAATCGGTCTCGCAAACGGACAATTAACGCCGAATCTCCGATTGGAACGATTTCCATCAGATTGCCTTGTCATGTCGAGTGAAACGAAACATCTCTGTTTCACCTCGAGTCATAACCTGAATTGAATCAGAGATTCTTTGTTCACCCGAACGACAAGCTAAGCACGCGACAGGTGGTGGCCAACTCAATCCGCGCGTTTAGCCTCAATTTCGATGTTAATGGCAACGGTTTGGCTAATCCCAGAGATCGACTCCGCTGCCGGGGCAAACATCAAGTTAAAGTCGCGGCGTGTAATCGGGTCTGTGGTCACAGCCCAGCGCGTCCGGTTTGTTTCACTCATCGGTGTAAGGAGTTTGACGTGAAGCGTAACCGGCCTGGTCACACCGTGAATGGTGAGGTCGCCAAGGATATCGCCACTTTGCGGGCCGGTTTGTTTTATGCTCCGGCTCTTGAATGTGATTTGAGGAAATCTCTGGACATCGAAAAATTCCGCGCTGCGCAGGTGATCGTCTCGCTTTTTGATCCGGGTGTCGATGCTTTGAACATTGATCTGCGCCGCCACCGACGAATTCTGCGGGCGCTGACGATCAAGGTCGATCTTACCGTTGAACTTCGTGAACTTTCCGTGCGTGGTTCCCAGAAATTGGTGCACACTAAAACCAATCGTCGAACCCGATGAATCGAACCTGTAGGTTTCGTTCGCCAATACAGCTGGGCTCAGGGCAGCGACCAGGAGCGCGATAAGATTATGTCGTTTCATTTGGAATTGTTCCGGCTTTTCGCGTCGGCCGCCAGAGTTTTCAACAAGGCCGTACGAGAAAGCGGCAGCCGGCCGAACAAATTACCCAGAGCAAACGCCGGCTCGGCTTTGGATTGCCTGTCATCATGCACACCAGTAATGCGGGCAAGCTCGGTCTCGAAATGAGAGATCGCACGCAGTGTAGGATCCTTACAGTCCAGGTAACCAAAGGCGCGGTGCAACAGCATGAATAATTCGGGCTCCCGATGATCTCGTTCAGTGCAAATCTCGATTAGCTCTACAAAATACGCGGCCGTCTGCGTTCGCATGTAGTTGGTCCGAATGCCTGGAAATGGATTTTTCAAAACCGCTTCAGTCAAAGTATGCAGATTAGATTTCCGGCTTCGCACGATTGAAATCTCGACCTCAAAAAACAAGTCCAGTTTTCCTGTGAATGGACTTTTAGGGCGCCGTGCGCCTTTCACAATTGTTTGGATACAACCGAACGACTCGGTACACCACGAAACGATCAGGCTGGTGTCACTGAATTTCCGCTTACGCAGAAGGATGGCTTCCGTACTTTCCACGCAGCAAAACTAGCACAATGCGCTACCGCCGGGTACCTGGCAAGCGCCGCGTATTCCCGAGGCCGGAATACACCTGCGTTGAAGTTGCGGTACACACTGGCTGCTCGCAGAAGGCCGCTCGAATTTTGCAATGCACCAGGTTGCCAGTCATCATGAGTGATGCCGTCAACGACCGAAACTTCGCGCGTGCCCGAAGACGTCAGTGGACGATTGCGCCGCGTGCCTGTCGGCCGTGTGACCTGGAGGCATACGTTTCGCGCGCTTCGGCATCGTAATTATCGGCTGTTTTTTTGGGGCCAGCTTGTTTCGCTCGTCGGCACATGGATGCAACAAACCGCCATGAGTTGGTTCGTGTACCAAATTACAAATTCGAAACTTCTGCTGGGTGTCGTCGCGGCCATGGGATCTGCTCCAATGATGTTGTCCGCGATGTGGGGCGGTTCGCTGGCGGATCGTCATCCCAAGCGCTCGATTCTCCTTGGCACCCAGACCGCCCAAATGATCTGCGCGTTCCTGCTCGCAGCAGGCGTTTGGGCCGGGTTGGCGACACCGTTGTTCATTATCGTGATCGCCGCGCTGAACGGCATTGCCATGGGCTTCGATATGCCAGCGCGCCAGGCGTTCACCGTCGAAATGACAAGCCGTGAAGATCTACTGAACGCGATCTCACTCAACAGCTCGATCGTGAATGGCGCACGCGTCATAGGCCCATCGGTCGCTGGTCTATTGATTGGCTGGGTTGGGGTTGCCATGTGTTTCTTCCTGAATGGACTGACATTTGTTGCAGTGATCGGCGGTTTGTTGATGATGCGTCTGCCCCCGTTCCGTCGGACGGAACATACCGGCTCCGCCAGTCAACACGCCTGGAACGGTATCGTGTATGCCTTTAAACATCAGCGAGTGCGAACCATCCTACTGCTTTTTCTTTCAGTGGGCGTGTTCGGATGGTCTTACGGCGTGTTAATGCCAGCTTTTGCCCGTGACGTGCTGGGTCGCGGCGCCAACGGTTACGGGATCCTGATGTCTGCGAGCGGGACCGGCGCTTTCATCGGTGCCCTGGTGGTGGCGACTTACGGACACCTTATTACGCCGCGAAAACTGGCCTTGGGTGGTATCTGGATATTTTCGGTCGCGCTGTTGGCGCTTTCGCTAAGCAGAAGTTTTCGGGGTTCGCTCGCATTTTTACTTGTGGCTGGATTTGGGATGCTGCTGTTTTTCTCCACGTCGAATACCGTGTTGCAAACGATTGTGCCGGATGAAATGCGCGGGCGCGTAATGGGCGTCTGGTCGCTTGTGTTCGGCGCCATGATTCCATTGGGCAGCCTTGAAGCCGGTTTCATGGCGCATTGGTTTGGTACGCGGTTTGCCCTGGCCTTCGGCGCGGTTATTTGCGCAGTCTCAGCGCTGATAACGTTGTTCGTTGTTCGACGACGCGAAGCCGGAAACTCAAAATAATTTCGCGGTCGCGTCGGACAGGCGCCGCCATCACCGGTTTATGATGTGAAGCGCGCGTTTTTCAACATTCAATGCAGCTTCTCTGACCGCTTCGCTCAGTGTGGGATGCGAATGACAGGTGCGACCGATGTCCTCGGAGCTTCCACCGAACTCAATTACAGCAACTGCTTCGGCGATTAATTCCGAAGCAGCGTGATGCAAAATATGGGCGCCGAGAATTCGATCGGTTTTTGCGTCAGCGACGAACTTGACCATTCCTTCGACGTCATCAATGCAAAGTGCCCGGCTGTTCGCGCGGAACGGAAATTTACCGATACGCACATCTATTCCTTTTTCCTTTGCCTGATCTTCAGTGAGACCGACCCCAGCCAGCTCGGGATTGGTGTAAATGATACCGGCGATCGCTTCGTAGTTCACATGACCAGCCTTACCGGCAATGATTTCAACGCATGCAATGCCTTCGTCTTCCGCTTTGTGCGCCAGCATTGGACCGGCAGTCACATCGCCAATCGCAAAAATGCCTTCCACATTTGTGCGGTAATGTTCGTCCACTTTGATGCGCTTCCTCTCGTCAAATTCCACACCGACTTTTTCCGCGCCCAACCCATCCGAGAACGGACGACGTCCCACTGAAACGAGCACTTTGTCTGCTTCGAATTTCAGTTCTTCCTTGCCTTTAGTCGCTATGACTGTCGCGCCACCGTTGTCTACTTTCACAGCACTGACTTTCGCTTCCAAATGGAAAGTCATTCCCTGGGCGGTTAGCAACCGCTGAAGCAGGTTGGAGAGCTCCAGATCAAAACCGAGCGCAATGCGCGGAAGAAATTCCAGGATCGTTACTTCCGACCCCAACCGGTTCCAAACGGAGCCCAGCTCGAGGCCAATCGCTCCCGCGCCGACCACCACGAGTTTTTTGGGGACCTCATTGAACGCGAGTGCTTCCGTGCTGCTGACGATTGTTTTCCCATCAAATTTTGCGAACGGCAGCTCCACGGGAGCGCTACCGGTGGCGATTACGACGTTTTTCGTTTCGACCTCCTGCGTCTCACCCGTGGAAGATTTAATGGAGACTTTACCGGGCGCCGTAATCGTGCCGGTGCCTTCTAACACAGTGACCTTGTTCGTCTTCATCAGCGAACGCACACCGCTATTGAATGTCTTCACGACCTTGTCCTTGCGCTGCTGCATCTTGCCCAGATCGGCGTGCGCCCCGTCGATGACGATCCCGTGCTTCGCGGCTTCTTTTTTGACGAACATGTAATGGTCGCTTGAGGTCAGGAGCGCCTTACTCGGGATGCAGCCCACGTTGAGACAGGTGCCACCCAGTTCCTTGTCTTTTTCGACCAGGGCGGTTTTTAGACCGAGCTGACCGGACCGGATCGCGGCTATGTAACCGCCCGGTCCGGATCCAATGATAACAACATCAAATTTTTCCATGCTTATAAGTTCCGAATTAAGGCTGTGTCATTCTGGGCGAAACGAAGAATCTCTATGGTTTCACAGATTGATAGCCGAGAACAAAACGATCAGAGATGTTTCACTTCGCTCAACATGACAAGTCAACCCGGTCAAAAATCCAGCGGCAATTTCGTGGGATCTTCGATGCAATCTTTTACTTTGATGAGAAAAGTAACCGCCTCTTTCCCGTCAATCGCGCGGTGATCGTAAGTCAAGGCCAGATACATCATGGGACGAATTTCCACTTTGCCATCTACGGCAATCGGGCGCGGCATGATTTTGTGCATGCCGAGAATGCCGCTTTGTGGCGGGTTCACGATCGGTGTGGCAAAGAGCGATCCATAGACTCCGCCATTCGTGATAGTAAATGTACCCCCCTGCAAATCTTCAATCTTAAGTTTGCCATCGCGCGCTCTGGTCGCGTAGTCAGCGATGTCACGCTCCAGGTCGGCGAAACTTTTCTTGTCCGCATCGCGTACTACAGGAACAACGAGTCCGCGTTCCGTGCCGACTGCTACCCCGATATCGTAGAAATTGTTTTGGATAAAATCCTCGTCTTCAATTCGACCATTAACCACGGGCACCGCTTTGAGGGCTTCGACACAGGCCTTAACAAAGAAGGACATCAAGCCTAGTTTGACTCCGTTCTTTTTGGTAAACTCGTCTTGTTTACCCCGGCGAAGTTCCTGCACGGCGCTCATGTCACATTCATTGAAAGTGGTCAGCAGCGCGGCCGTGTGTTGGGACATCACAAGTTGTTGCGCGATCTTGCGACGCAGAGGCGACATCCTCTTGCGCGTAAAACGTCCGTCATGCGACGATTCAACCTGCCGCGCTTCATCCCTTGATTCCGGCTTCGAAATGGTTGCGGGCTGCGATTCCGTTTTAGCACGCTGTTGAGCTGCGGCGAGCACGTCTGCCTTTGTCAGCCGACCTCCTTCGCCGGTGCCGCGAATCTTGCTGGGATCAAGCTTTTCTTCTTCAAGGATCCGCCGAACCGCAGGTGAAAGCGTTGTTGTAACCGCTGCCGTTGGCTCCGGCTTGCCACGGTCATCCACCTTAGCCGAGGCAGCCCTCGCAGACGCTTCGGCGGAGGAGTCGCCCGCCGCCCCAGGGGCAGCTTTTTTCTCCGATTCTTTCTTTTCCGGTGTTTCTTCTTTTTTTTCTGCTGGCGCTGCTGTGGAATCGTCAATAACAGCGACGACCTCGCCGATTTTTACTTCTTGTCCCTCCGGGACTTTCGTTTCGAGAAGACCAGCTTTTTCTGCAACGATTTCAGTGGAAACCTTATCGGTCTCGAGGGTGAAGAGTGGTTCCCCTGCGTTCACGAAATCGCCGGATTTTTTGTGCCACGCCGAAACCACACCACTTGTGATCGATTCGCCAACAGCCGGAATTTTCACTTCGATAGCCATGCGCAAGATTTAGTTAAGCTAATCGAGCGTCGCGGTCGAGGTGCGTTTCGTCAACATAGGTGGTCTGCCTAATAACGAGACTGGTGGCACCGACGCGCTAAACCGAAAATGCATCGGCCACCAGGCGGGCCTGTTCGCGTTTGTGGCGCGCAAGTGCGCCGACCGCGGGGCTGGCGCTGGCTTCGCGGCCCGCATACGCAACTTCGGTACAAAAAGCTGTTCGCAGCCGTGGTTCGATGAAGGTCCATGCCCCCATGTTCTCGGGTTCTTCCTGGCACCAAACGTATTTCGCGCTTTTTGGGAATGGCTTGAGCATTTCGCGCAGCTTCTTTTCAGCGAATGGATAAAGCTGTTCAATTCGGATGAGGGCTGCATCATCAATCTTCCGCTGAGTTCTATAGTTGAGCAGATCGTAATAAACCTTACCCGAGCAGAGGATGATTCTCTTGACCTTGGATGGAGGACCCGGTTCGGGTGAGCCAAGGATTTCTTCAAACCGACCATGAATGAAATCTTCAGCCGGCGAGGAGGCAAACTTAGCGCGCAACAAACTCTTAGGGGTCATGATGATTAGCGGCTTGATAAAGTCGCGCTTCATTTGCCGCCGTAACACATGAAAATACTGCGCGGCTGTGGTTAGATTGCAGACTTGGATGTTGTCCTCGGCAGAGGCTTGCAAAAAGCGTTCCAACCGCCCGCTGGAATGCTCGGGGCCCTGCCCCTCATAGCCATGCGGTAGCAGCAAAACAATCCCGCTCGGTCGCTGCCATTTCGACTCCGCCGAAACGATGAACTGGTCGATTATCGTCTGCGCGCCATTCGAGAAATCACCGAACTGGGCTTCCCACAGACAAAGCATTTTCGGGTAATCCAGCGAGTACCCGTAATCGAACCCAAGAACGGCTGCCTCCGACAGCGGGCTGTTGTAAATGCAAATGCGGGCCTGCTTCTCGGCGAGATGCATCAGTGGCACATACGGCTCCCCCGTCTTTTCATCGTACAGTACCGAGTGCCGTGTGCTGAACGTGCCACGCGAGCTATCCTGTCCTGACAATCGAACTGGAATTCCTTCCAGAAGGAGCGACCCAAATGCCAGGGCCTCGGCGTAATGCCATTCGTACGGGCCGTCCTCCTCAAAAACTTTGCGCTGATGATCCAGCACAATGCGTTTTATTTTCGGCTGGATTTGAAAACCCTTCGGAACCCGAGTCAGCCCGTCGACAATCGTTTTCAGCGTCTTCTGGCTGATAGCAGTGGGATCGGATTCACTGGTATATGCCGGTTGGAAAATTGCAGTCGATTCTTTGAATTTCGCTTTCTCGCTGGCCTTGCGTTTTTCAATCGCGTCCACTTCGTCGCGCGTCATTTCGAGCCGGAGAGAAAACTCAGTCTCGAGGGAGATCGCGTCGTCTTCACTGAGCGTTCCGGTCTCGAGCAACTGACGCTTGTATAGCTGTGTCACGGACGGATGCTTGTCGATTTTTGCGTAGAGATCGGGCTGAGTAAATGAGGGTTCATCGCCCTCGTTATGGCCGTAGCGGCGATAGCAATACAAGTCCACCACAACGTCGCGCCCGAATCGTTGGCGAAAATCGAACGCCATATCGCTGACAAACTTAACTGCCAGAGGATCGTCGCCGTTCACATGAAAAATTGGCGCTTCGATCATCTTTGCGATGTCGGTGGAGTACGTTGATGACCGGGCATCCTTGGGAAGTGTTGTGAACCCGATCTGGTTGTTCACAACAATGTGAATCGTCCCGCCTGTGCTGTAGCCGTGCAATTGCGACAAATTGAGCGTCTCAGCGACGATGCCCTGTCCAATAAAAGCGGCATCGCCGTGCACCAACAGCGGCAAAACTTTGCGGCGATGTTCCGTATCCCCGCGAAGGCGTTGTCGGGCCCGCGCTTTTCCTTCCACTATCGGATCGACAGCTTCCAGGTGACTCGGATTCGATGAGAGCCGGATCTCGACTTCTGCACCAGAAGCCAGCCTCCGCATCGAGTCATAACCAAGATGATATTTCACGTCACCATCGCCAGCCACGAGATCGGGGACGTAGTTTTCGCTAAACTCGGTAAAGATGATCTTGAGCGATTTGCGCAGGAAATTCGCCAGGACATTGAGTCGACCGCGATGCGCCATTCCCATGCAAATTTCTTCCACGCCTCCATCCGGGCACTTATGCAGGATGGTGTCGAGAATCACCATCAGCGACTCCGCACCTTGCAGTGAAAACCTTTTCTGACCGACGTAACGTGTATGGAGAAAAATCTCGAAAGACTCCGCTTCCAGCAGAGCTCGCAACAGCGCCACCTGCACAGCCGCCGGAGTCGCCTCACTTTGCGGTCGGGTTTCCAGGCGCTTGCGAATCCACTCGCGAACGCGCGGATCCTGGATGTGCATGAATTCAGACCCGATCGAGTCGGCGTAGATTCGCTGCAAGCCTGCGATCATCTCGCGCAATGTCATGCATCGGTTATCCAGGAAGAATTTTGATGAAACCCGAAGATCCAGATCTGCGTCGGTGAAGCCGAATTCCCGCAGACTCAGCAGCGGATTTTTCGGCTGTGTTTCTGCCAGCGGATCGAGACGGGCTATGGTATGACCAAGCGAGCAATAGGCGTAAACCAGACCATCAACCCGGGTCTGTAACGCGGCTTCGTGAGCCTCGGCAGCCGCCGCACCGTCGAGTTGCGGCAAATTTCCAAGCTCGAAGCCTTCAAAAAAGGCCGACCAGCCAGAGTCGACCGCGTCAGGATTTCGCAGCCAGCGGCGATAGTTCTCTTCGATCAGATCTAAATTCGCGCGGGCACTAATTGAAGTGCGCATACAAAATTAATCTCGGACGATTACGCAGAGCAGCAAGTTGACACTAAACAGCCAGTTTCGTTACTTGCACGGGTCGTTCCGGCAGACATCGTAAAACTGCAGGGACGGGATGCGAAGATGAAACCAAGTTCATACCAGAGGCTATTTGTTGCGTTATTGTTTTTGGCGCAAGCGATTGCTTGCTTTGGCCAGGCCGATCCGGCCTCCGAACCAGCCGTCATCGCTGTCGCGAAAGTCTTGCCGGCAGTCGTTAATATCAACACGGAGCGGGTTGTAAAGCGCACAGTGCGCGATCCGGTTGAAGACTTTTATTCCCAATTCTTTGGCTACAATCGAGTTCGACCGCGAGAGATTCGCCAAACTCTGCAAAGTCTCGGCTCAGGCTTCATCATCGACCCCGCCGGATACATCGTTACCAATCAGCACGTGGTCGAACGCGCGGCAGATTTGAAAATTCATGTTACGACAAATGACGGCAAAACGTACAGGGCCCATTATGTAACCGGCGACGACAAGAACGACCTGGCCTTTATCAAGATCGATGCAAAAACTGAATTTCCTTTCATCAGCCTCGATAATATCTCGCCAAATCTGCTGGGCCAGACGGTGATTGTAGTTGGAAACGCAGTCGGATACGGCAGCTCAATCAGTCGCGGAGTGCTTAGCGCTACCAAGCGAGATATTACCGTAGAAGACACGGAGTACAAAGGTCTGGTCCAGACAGACGCGGCAATTAATCCGGGGAACAGCGGCGGCCCGGTAATCGATCTCTCGGGACGATTAGTGGGAATCAGTTCGGCGAAAATGGCATTCACGCCGCAAGGTGTTCCCACCCAGGGAATGGGTTTTGCCATTCCGGCGGACGTGGTTCGGGAAAGTGTCGACCGATTCAAAAAAGTCGCGCAAAAGCAGGACAAACCAAAGGCCCCGTCGACGTCCGCCGCGGTTTCGCCCGGCTCCAACGCGGAAACATTATTTGGGTTGCAGTTGCAAGATTTGACCCAGGAGTTAAGCGACGCACTCGGTTATCTCCGCGGTCGGGGCGTCTTGATCACGGCGGTCGAACCGGGAAGTCCGGCCGATGTTGCGGGTCTCCAGCGCGGGCTGGTTATTTATCGCGCCGGCAAGTCCGAAACGAATTCAGTTAAACAACTCGAGGAGCTGCTTGAAACCGTGCAAAGCGGTACCGAAGTCGGCTTCATGGTTGGTGTACTTCATCCCCGAGGACAAAATCAGCAGCTCGCCACCGTGAGAATGATGGCGCGGTAAAAAATTTAGCAACGCAATCAGTCTTGCGTTGTCTCATGGAAATATTGCTCAATGATTAAGGTCGAAAATCTAACAAAGCGTTACGCCGGACAGCCAGCTATCCGCGATTTGAATTTTGAAGTTAACCGCGGCGAAATCATGGGGTTTCTGGGACCGAACGGCGCGGGCAAGACCACTACAATGCGCATTCTGGCTAGCTTTATGCCGCCCACCTCTGGTCGCGCCACAATTGCTGGATTCGATGTTTTCGAACAATCACTGCAAGCACGAGCACACCTGGGATACATGCCGGAAAACGTACCACTTTACACAGACATGCGGGTTACTGAGTACCTTCGTTACCGCGCCTCTCTGAAGGGAGTACAACACCGTCGCATCCCCGAGCGTGTAGGCGACGTGAAGGAACTTTGCGGCCTTAAGGATGTTGAGAACAAACTGATCGGGACTCTTTCCAAGGGTTATCGGCAAAGGGTCGGACTCGCTGACGCGCTCCTGGCCGAGCCTGATTTGTTGATCCTGGATGAGCCCACAATCGGCCTTGATCCCAATCAGATCCGACAGGTGCGAGAGCTAATCAAGAATCTGGGCGAGCAGCATACAATTTTGCTTTCCACCCACATCTTGCCAGAGGTGGAGATGACATGCAGTCGCGTAGTGATCATTCACAAGGGGCGAATCGAGGCATGCGATACACCGGACAATTTACTTGGAAAAATCAGGCAGGCGGGCGGCGTTGTTCTCGAGGCAAAGGTAGGACAAGACAATGGCGCGGATGAGTTGAAGAAGATTTCAGGTGTTCGAGAGGTGCTCACCGAGGGAGAAGACGACTGGAAAAAGTTTTCGCTGCGCGTGGAATCGGGTGTCGATGTGCGCGAAGAAGTTTTCCGGCTGGCCATTGAGCGGCACTGGGCCGTGCGCGAGCTAACTCAGCGTCGCGCAACGCTTGAAGATGTGTTCGTCGAAATCACGCACTCAGACGCGGTTTAGCGACGAGCAGTGGAGTAGTGGATTGATGAATTACAAACTGAGCTACGGAATAAAACTGCGGCTGGATAACCGTGATTGCGTGGCAAAGGATGAATTTGCCCGGGCTATTTGGAAACTGGATTCCGAAAGCAGAATCGATTCAGGGGTTCGTTCGCAACCAGCGGACGTCGGACAGTACGGCAAATACCTCGGACGGATAAGGCATCGTTCCCATGCGTAAGTTTTACACTCTTCTTTCTCGCGAAATACGTAGCTATTTCCATTCTCCCATTGCGTACATCGTGCTCATCTTTTTTCTGATCGTGAGCGGGATCGATTTCTATTTCCAGGTTTCGTTCATGAACCAGCGCCAGGTGCAATACACGGTGCAGGAAGCTTTTTTTAACTCAGTTTTCTTCTGGTTCGCCTTTGTGCTGATTTTTCCGCTCATCACCATGCGGTTGTTTTCAGAGGAGTTTAAGCTGGGGACCATTGAACCATTGACCACCGCCCCAGTGCGAGACTGGCAGGTTGTACTGGCGAAATTTTTCGGCGCACTGGTGTTTTACGTCATTCTCTGGCTCCCGACACTCCTTTACTTTGCCATTTTCAACAAGGTCACGAATCAGCCTGCCTCTCATTCCTCCGGCGCATACTTCGGTTCGTATCTGATGCTGTTGCTGCTTGGAATGTTTTATATTTCGATTGGTTGCCTTACATCTGTTCTGACTCGGAACCAGATCATCGCTGCGGTCATTTCCTTCTGCGCGATTACGCTCCTGTTTTTCCTCGGCCTTGTTCAATTCATTTTGCTGGATGTGAGCTCGGAAACCCGGGATTTGCTGGGTTATTTCTCAGCGATCGAACACATGGGGACCTTTTCGCGCGGCGTGATCGATACGCGGCCGATCGTTCTCTACGTGAGCATGACCATTGTGATGCTGACCCTGACGCATCAGGCATTTCAATCCCGCAAATGGAGGCTATGAGAGTGGCTAACGAAACAAACGAGCCGAAAAGACACTCAGCGAAAAAAATTCACCGCGTTCGGATCGGCTTCAACGTGCTCGTGCAAGTCGTGCTGGTTTTGTTTCTGGCCGCGATGGTGAACTCAATCGCCTTCAAACACTACGCCCGTTGGGATTTTTCTCGCGACCAAAAATATGCACTCTCCGACAAAACCAAGCGTTTCCTGAACACGCTCAAAAGCAAGATGCGCATCACGGTTTTCTTCCCGTCTACCACACCGATTACACCGGATGTTGAGAACCTGCTTACTGAATATCAGTATGCTGGCAACGGGAAGATCGACGTCGAACACATTGATCCCGAGCGTAATCTTTCCCGCGCAAAGGAGGTGTTCGACAAATACAAAGTTGTTACTGACGAGCCTCTCCTGATCCTCGATTACGAGGGCCGAAATAAGACAGTCAAGGCATCTGAGATGGCCGAGATCGACCAAAGCGGAATGGCTTTGGGGGAAGGCCCCCGGGTCGCTGCATTCAAAGGTGAACAGGCTATCACCAGCGCAATGATCGACCTTGTGGAAGGGAAAAAAAAGATTGTTGGATACGTTCTCGGCCACAAGGAACCACCGCTTACTGAAAACAGCGCCATCTCCATTCTGAAAACTTTCATTGAAAACGAGAACATTCAGTTCAAGGAGCTGAACCTACTCGACCTGGATACGATTCCCGAAGATGTGAAAACCGTCATGATCGTCGGACCACAGTACGATTTTTCGGATCGCGAAATGAAGGTGCTGCGCAATTTCTGGGATAAACAGGGGCGCATTTTGCTTCTCCTCGATCCAGCCGCGAAAACGCCCAAACTTGCGGGGTTCGTCAACGAGCTCGGCGTTAAAGCCAATGACGACAGACTCATGGTTTTTCTCCGAACTGGCATTCAGGAGTTGGCGCTAACGAGAGATGTACAAGCTCACTTTCTGGGTGACAGCCCAATCACAAAACGGTTAGCCGACGTTCGGGCGCTTTTCCTGGGTGGCACATCTTCACTTACCCTCGAACCCGATCGGGTCCGTGCTGCCAATATCCATCTCCAACCCCTGATCCAGGCGGAAAACGGTTATTTTGCCGAACCTGATTATAACACGGACGACCAGGCAAAGCTGCAGGCGGATGCTAAGCAACAGGCCAACACGCCGTTAACAATAGCGGCTTCCATCGAGAAAGGTGGCAGCGCGGATGAGCGCGTCCAGGTTAACTCGTCGCGCATGGTTGTTGTTAGCAACTCGACCTTTGTTCAGGACAACGCGATTTCGCAAGATCAGCAGGGCCTCGATTTTATTTCCGGCAGCATCAACTGGCTGTTAAGTCGCGAACAGCTCATCGGCATCGCACCAAAGGTCTCAAAGCCACTTACTTTCAGTCTCGATCAAAACGCCCTGTCCCGTCTCCGGTGGATCATTTTAATTTTTATCCCTTTAATTCCAGCCGTAATTGGAGCCTTTGTTTGGTGGCAACGGCGCGTCTAACACACCGAATGTTCCCGCAGCATCGCCATAACATCTGTCGGTTGGAGATGGCCCAGAGCTTGTCTCACGATTCGACGATGCCGAAAGCTTCTGTTGACACTATCTACTCATGAATTGGAGAACTACTTTAATTCTCGCACTCGCGGTGCTGGCTGTATTTGCGTACCTCCGCTTTTTCGAGATGAAACGTCCGAGTACGGAAGAGGCTGCGCGTCAGGCCCAAAACGTAGTCAATTTCGACCGCAGCAAAATCGACGGCATCATCATTCAAAATGGTGATGAAAAGATAGAGATCCGGCGCCGCGACAACAAGTGGCGCCTTGAAACGCCTATCAAGGACCAGGCCGACGCTGGTTTGGTCGAGAATTTATTGTCCGATCTCGAGACCTGGCAAAAGGAGGCAACAATCGCGGCGAAAGATATTGAGGCGGATAAGGCGAAGCTAAATGAATACGGTCTGAACCGGCCGAAGCTCAAGCTTAAGCTACTAGGCTCTGATAGACCACCCGAGATCTTATTTGGAAAAGACGCTGCGTTGGAGGGCCGAATGTATGTTCGTTTTGACAACTCCAAGGAAACGTTTCTGGCAAGACAATCCGTTAAGAAAGACATCGATAAAAAAGCGGAGGAATTTCGCGACAAAAAATTAACTGATCTAACCACTGCCCAGGTGCGCCGCATTGCATTAAAGACGCCTGCTGGCGAAATGGAGCTGGAGAAGAAAGGGGATCACTGGGACATCATCAAACCGCTTCGCGCTCGCGCAGATGACGAGAAAGTCGGGGACCTGATTGCACAAGTCACCACGGCGCGCATTCAACAGTTTGTGGCCGACGATCACGGCGACCTGAGGCCTTATGGTTTGGCGGAACCGCGCGGAGCGATCACGTTATTCAGCCAGGATCAAAACAAGGATCAAAAGGTTGAAATCGCTGACTCGATCAAAGTCTTTGGTCAGGATGGCAAGGGCCAGATGCTGCAAATCGGAAGCGTTCCTGAAAAGGAAAAGGATCAGGTGTACGTCCGATTTGCTCCGCGTGGAGCGGTCTACACTTTGCCAAAAAAGATTGAAGATACTCTAAATATCAAACCGGCCGATTTGCGTGACTATCATCTGGTCCGAATCGACACGAACGTTCTTGATCGCATCACCATCGAGGTTCCAGGAAAAGGTAAGATCGTGCTGGCGCGAAAAGACGGAAACTGGGTCATCGCCAGCCGCAACAACGCTCCGGCAGATTCGCGTGCGGTGAGTCGCCTGATTGAGACATTGCAAAATGAGCGGGTAACGAGGTTCGTGGAAGATGTCGCTTCGAATCTGCCAAAATACGGTCTGGACAAGCCACGTATGCAAATAACCTTCAGTTCGTTTGCTTCCGAGAACACTGCCGAAACGAAGGCGGGTGAGGAACCGTTCGCTACGCTGGCCTTTGGCGGGGAAGAAGGAGGGAACGTGTATGCGAGGCTCACAGACGAGCCGTTTGTCGTAGCTGTGCGTCGAAATATCCTGGACCAGATTCCAACCGATTCTTTGCAATGGCAGGCGTTATCGATCTTCAGCTTTAAGCCCGGCCAAATTCATCGGCTCAGCATAACGACAGACAAGGAATTGTCGCTTCAACGCGGGGAAAACAACCAGTGGCGCTGGCTCAAAGGCACCGGCCAGATTAATGAGGCAAATGTGCAATCATTAGTCAACACATTGTCGAGCTTGCATGCAACACACTGGCTTGGAGCAACGAAACCTCAGGATGGCCTGGAAAAGCCACAACTCAGTATTGAGTTCACAACTTCGCCTGATGACAAGGTTGCACATAAGTTAATTGTTGGTGCGGCAGCTAATGACGGAACCTGGTGCGCGCATGTGGAGAGTCGCGAAGGCACATTCACGATTAGCAATTCAGATCTGAATATGCTGAGGTTGCCTCTTATTGCGCAACCAGCGGCAACCCCGAGTCCAGTGCCGAGCCTTACACCGTGATCTCGCAGGCGCCCCCTGACCTCACAAACGCTCAGCGGTGTAGATTGTCGCGATGCCGCAACTCAATGGCTGATGAAGCGCGTTCTTAAAGCCGCTCGCTTCAATCAAGCTCGTCATCGCATGCCCACTCGGAAACTTCTCGATAGACTCACCTAAATAATCGTAGGCGCTCTTCTTTTTGGTCAGAAGAGACCCCAGCAGCGGCACACAGTGATGCAAATAGAAGCGGTAGATTGGCCGGATCAGGGCGGTTCTCGGCAGGGAAAACTCAAGCACTAGCAAATGGCCACCTGGCCGAAGGACGCGTGACATCTCAGCAAGCGCGCGTGCACAATCCTGCATGTTACGTAAGCCGAAGGAAATCGTAACGCAATCGAACGAACCAGATGGAAACGGCAGGTTCATGGCATCGGCAAGGATTGTTCGACGCACACCCTTTCGCTGGGCCAACTCCAACATTTCGGGCAGAAAATCGACGCCGGTGATTTTGGCATCCGGCAGTTTCTTCTGCAGCGCCAGTGCCAGATCTCCTGTGCCAGTTGCGAGATCAACGATTCTTGCCGGACGCCACCTGGCGACGATGTTGGACGCGCGCTGGCGCCAATACAAATCGATTCCACAGCTAAGTGTGTGATTCGCCAGATCGTACCGCCGGGAGATGCCACCGAACATTTGTCGCACCCGTGCCGGTTCAGTTGAAGTGCTCGGCTTTGTCATTCAAGAACAATAAAACGTCCGATTGCGAGTTAAGACAGTGAGTTCTTTGTTTACCATACCGATGTAACTGAATACCTGAAGGCAGTATCAGAAATGTTAGGCACAAAGTTTGTTATAAAAAAGGATTGCGGACGCTGCAAACCCCGTCTATGTCACAAGGATGGATATATCTGTTAAAGCTTTAGAAGAGGCGGTGTCAATACGCCGGCAAATTGATGATCTTGAAAAACGTCTTTCCTCAATCTTGGGCGGGGCTCCTGCTTCGAGACCGGCAGTAACAGGCTCCACTCAAGCGGGGCGGTATTTTTCACCGTCAACCCGCGCGAAGCTTTCCGCAGCCGCCAGAGCACGTTGGGCCAGACTAAAGGGGGGACCGCGAGCGGCCAAGTCAACTTCTACCAAGAAAAAAGGGGCACTAACACCTGCTGGACGAAAAAGGCTATCCGAGCTAATGAAGGCCCGCTGGGCGGCGAGACGAAAGTCAGGTGGAACAAAAGCACCCGCTTCAACGAAGAAAGGTGGACTCACTGCTGCCGGGCGAAGAAGACTCTCGCAGTTGATGAAAGCTCGCTGGGCTGCGCGGCGCAAAGCGTCGGGTCGGAAGTAACCCGAAACGTCCGGATCTGGACGGATAGCTCTGCAATAGCTTTGCTCTTAAGGAGAGGGATCATCACTGCTCGCGAGAGGACTCGAACCTCCACGGGTTTCCCCATACGGTCCTGAGCCGTACGCGTCTGCCAATTCCGCCACGCGAGCAAAACGAGTGGGCGGTACAATGCGCGCCTATTTGCGACCTGCAAGGCCAAACCGGGTGCAATAAGGAAACAGACAGCTATGCCGTCCGTTTTTTTCTGGCACGGACCTCCAACTGGTGAGCTTTACGAACCTGTCCAAGGGAGCGCAAAAGGTCCGCATAATTGGAAACAACAATCTCGTAATCCTTCAGCGGTTTGTCCTTAACTTGTTCCCAAATCTTTAGCGAAGCCTGATAAAGCTCAGCAGCTTTGGGGTAGTCTCCTCGCGAATGATAGACTACCGCCAGATTGCACTTTGACTGGGCGATGTCTGCGAGTGGAGGAGGGTTTAAATTCTCTCGAATCCCAAGCGCGCGAAGATGTATGTTCTCAGCTTCCGTGAAGCGGCGTTCATTGGTATAAAACACCGCCAGATTATTCAGCACTGAGGCGACATCGGGATGGTCAGGTCCAAGTTGTTTTTCGTAAATCTGTAACGCGCGCAGGTAGCACGGTTCAGCCGCTTTTTGACGCCCTGATTTGCGCAGGATCAGGGCAACATTGTTTAACATGGTACCAAGATCTGAATGATGAATATCTTCCAGCTCGGTTCCGGCGGCGATTGCTTTCTGATAGAAATTGATGGCTTCTTCAGAATGGCCGAGACTATCACAAAGAAACGCAAGCCGTCTCGCTGAGCGATAACTGGCACGCGGATCCGGCGGCGTTACCTTTTCCAGGATAGCGTGCGCTTTAAGCAGATATCCTTTGGCTGCCGCGCGGTCGCCCTTTTGATCGAGAAGTTGCCCTAACTTCTCAAAACTGGTCGCGAGAGCAAGGTCCGTTGCGCCGAAGGCACGCTTCGCAATTTCCAGGGCAGTTTCGGCAACACGAATAGCCTGGGGCAATTTGTTGGTGGCACGCAGGGTATCGAGTTTGTCGTTGAGGATGGTCCAAAGTTTTTCTTCACCTTTCATTACTCATCACCAACCCTCGCTGATTTGTGTAACTAATCGGCCGGCGAGATCCTCGGTTGCAAGAGGTAAAGCCTGACGCTCATCACTAGTTACATCACTGCTTACAAAAAACGTGGTTGTGCCGAGCACGTCGTTAGGCGGTATCAGTTGCTGCCCATCCCGTCCGGTCAGCGAGTATTTTACCACTAACCAGAGGGTAAACTCTGTTGTTGCCAGAACGTTACCACGTACCGAACGCGCCGGGGCCCGGGTGATACGCTGTATCTCTCCCGTTAAAGTAGCGTCGGCTTTGTCCCCACTGGTGATTTGATAGGTTCCGTCCTGCTGCAGTTGTTTGATTACAGTATCGGTAACCAGCACGTCAATTCGGGGAACGAGAGTACGATTTTTGAAAGTTGGTACGGCGATGGTATGAACGTCGCGCAAATAATAAGGCTTTACCGGCCCGATCTGGTAGCCCAGGCAGCCACCCAGGGCAAAGCAAAACAGGGTGGCAATTAAGGCTTTCAAGGCGCCGGTGAGGCGGACGCTTCGGGAGAAGCCGCTGGGTCAGAACTCGGCAAGGTACTCGAGCTTGTCCCAGTACCTGGGGGAACCAGCAAGGGGTCAGGCGCGGTGGTCGTATCCGGCGCAAGCGAAGCAGGTGGCGGCAACGAACTGTCTGTGTCAGATGCCGGCAACGGTGCTTCATTGTTGGCTGGTCCCGGTTTCGCCGACTCGCCGCTTTCCGCCGTTCGTGCGCCGTGCGCGTCCGGTTTTTTCTTGCTGACGTGTCCTTCAGGAAGGGCCGGTTGCAGGGCGGCGTCTCCAAATTTTGCGCGCAGCTGATCAATCCGCTTCTTGGCTTCGTTACTTTCCTGAGAACCGGGCTGCTGGCGAATCACTTCATTATAATAAATGACTGCGGCACGATAATATTTTTGCTTATCGTAAAATTTGGCGACCTTGTAAGAGTTAGTCGTCTGTTTGTGCTCGAGAATCTCGAGGTTTGCCCGAGCCTGGGCTGCTTTCTCACTCTTAGGATAATGAAACAGGAAATCTTCAAACGCTGTTTTAGCGTTCGCTGCTGCAGCCGCGTCTTTTGTGCCTAGTTGTGCCGCGGTAAACCAGATGTAGCCGATTTGGTATTGCGCATCCACTGCGACAGGCTCGTTAGGAAACTTGTCCACCACCGCTTGATACGCCTGAATCGCGGCGTCGTTGGCGCCTTGTTTCTCTCGCGCGAGACCGATGTCGAACTGAGCCCGGGCCGTGTATTTTCCGTAAGGAGCTGTGCGTACGACATTGGCGAAGATCGTCACAGCACGATCCAGCGCGGATGCAACGGGCATCCCGAGAAACTTCACTTTTTTGCCGTTGAGATAAATCTCGCCAATTCGGAACTGCGCTTCAATCGCCTCCTCAAAATGCGGGCTGCTGGGATGCTTTTCGACCAGCTGCGCAAACAAATCGGCAGCGCCAAAAAGGTTATGCTGTTGTTCCTCTAATTTGGCAGCGCGATAAAGCGCTTCGGAAGCAAGCTTGTCTTTAGGATGGCGTTTGACGAGGCTTTTGTAAGCTCTCACGGCGCGCTTGGAATTACCCTCGTTTTCGGCAGCCTGGCCAACCTGGAACAGTTCGACAGCATCGCCGGTCAATTCTTCTTCGCCACCCGGTCCGGTGTACTCTGCCTTTTTGCCCGGTTTGAACACTACAGAGGCCTTGCTGGATTCGGGCAAAAGAAACGCCGCGACCGAGAAAACCAGAAGCACACGAATAGCAATTTGCATGGGTGTGGCAGGGTAGTTGAGTTACGCGCCCAGTCAAGTTTCAGACGGCTTAACCAGCCTATGAAATATCCACCAGATTTCCTGAACTGAACGCTTTTCCAAGGAGAGAAGACTGGGTAGGGTTCCAGTCTTGTTTTGAATCTGACTGGACAGCAGAAGGTACGCATCGGCACATGCGCTTGGAGCTTTGAAGACTGGCAGGAGGTGTTCTATCCGTCGGATATGCCGGCAAATCATTGGTTGGAGTTTTACGCCAACTATTTCCCGGCCGTTGAAGTAGATTCGACTTTTCACGCGATTCCCCCGGAAAACAGCGTTCTGCGTTGGGTCCAGATGACGCCTGCGGACTTCAGGTTCACGTGTAAACTTCCCCGTCAGATCACTCACGCATCCCGGCTCCGCGACTGCTCCGTCGAGCTAAACTCGTTCCTCCATGCCATTGAACCTTTTGGACCCAAACTCGGAGTGATCTTGATTCAGCTTCCACCTTCTTTCACTCCAAAGGAAGGCAAGCTGGCATTGCGGAATTTTCTTGGTCAACTGCCAACAGATTTCCGTTTCGCCATTGAATTTCGTGATCCCGGATGGCACCGCCCACAGTTCATCCGGCTTTTGCAAAAACACCGTGTTTGCTGGGTCTGGGCGGATACGACTCCACTCAACGAACGAAACCTTGCGCCGTTCGAGTTCTTGCCGCGGACATCGGATTTTTTGTATGTGCGCTTGTTGGGCGACTACTCAACCAAATACGACCGCGACGGCGGACACGTCCATCGCTACAAGAAGTTACAGTGGAAAAGGGAGGCCGCGCTTGAAAGCTGGTCGCTGAAGATTGAGCGGCATCTTTCCGAAGTGCGAAATGTCTGGGCATTCGCAAGTAATCACTTTGAAGGTTTCGCGCCCGAAACCTGCCAGCGTTTGGCTCAACGTTTACACTTCGAACTCGTTTTGCCCTCGGGCACCGAACAAACCAGCACGGACCAGAGCCGGTCTCAGCTTGATCTCCAGCTATAGAACTTCGACACAAACGTCACGCATAGTGCGTCGATGTTTTTCGAAAACGCTGACCTGACGAATACCAAAAGCCTCCATTTTTTGCGCAAGCTTTGGATAATTTTCGCCAAGTTGTACATGCGAGTGCGCGTCCGAAGCAGTGGTGAAGGGGATGCCTTTTTTTATCGCCAGTTCGATGATTCGATCGCTGGGATAAAGTTCGTTCACGGGCTTCCGCCATCCCGCGGTGGAAAGCTCGATTGCCAGACCCCGCGTTCCAATGAAATTGAGCGTTTCATCGACAATCTGGCCTATCTCCGAACCTGGCCGGTGACCATGAATCTTAACAAGGTCAAGGTGAGCAAGGCAATCGACTAACCCGGTTGCAGCCATCTCGCAGACACGACGAAAATAATCCGTATAAAGTGCATCGACATCCTGACCTTCGAATTGCTCCGCACCATCGGGCACACTGTCGAACATTTGATCGGGTCGATTCAGAAAGTGGACCGAGCCTAGAACGAAATCGAGTTTGTCCCAATGCTTCTCAATCCATTTCCGACCACCTTTGGAGTGAACCGGGTCGTTGTCGAGCTCGATGCCAGTGCGGATTCTCAAATGAGGATTTCTGTCCCTCAGGCGATCGATCTCATCAAAGTCGACTCCGGCGCGATAACGATCATGGTCGGTAAACGCGATGTCGGTTAAACGAATGCTGCTGGCGAAATCCACCCACGGCTGGAGCAACGCCGGCGTGTATTTCCGCACCCGATGTCCCTGGGGATGCGTGTGGTAGTCGCAAAAAAGCCGATAACTGACGGTCGATGGCAGATTGTTGGGCATGGCCTCGATTATCTGGCGGCGGTCAGCGATTGAAGCCGTTTAAGGTACGGCCAGGAATTTTTGACGAGCGCGCAACTCCGGATACTGGGGAAAAAACACCTCCGCAGTGAAGACCTTGTTGGGCGTCAGGTCGCGCGTTGCGATTGTTTCGTTGTACTCGATCCGTTCCTGCGGGTTAATCAAAATCGTAGCCGGTTTTTCTGTGATGGCATGATTGTCGGACCATTTTGTGAGGATGTTTCCTTCGGAACTTTTAAGATAAATTTCAATTCGCTGGTTCGTTGGAAAATCGAGCGTCACAGGGCGCTTTGAGATATTCGCCAGCGTCAATTTGATGCCGAGTTGCCGCACTTCGGATAGCTTAACGGTCTGTGGCGTAATTTGGAGATCGACCGTAAGGCCGCGAAGCCTGGCGTCTTTATATTGGGGCACGGAGTCCGGAGAAAACGGATGCAGGATGCGACTCAACCAGCCACGTCTGCGTGGCGGGGTGGCGGTCGGCAGGGTTTCTTGAGCAAACATGCTCCCGACCACAAGAAAAGTCAGAACATACAGAACTGCTTGTCGCTTCATGAGCCGATTAAACAGAGCTGAAAGTTTTCGGGGTTGCAAAAAACCTGTCAAACCCTTTATCCAATCGGCATGAAAACTCTGTGTGCATTCGCTTTTTGTCTAGTTGTGGCCGCAGCTGGAAGCGCGGCAAAGGAACGACATTGCACGTTCCGAGTGCACGCACAAGCAAACCCTCGAGATACGGAGGTATTCGCGACATCGGTTCGCGCCCAGGTGTCGGGAAAAACTGTGGCAATCGAGAAGCTCCCATGGATATCAGAGCGCGACGTCATGTCGTTTTCACCTTATCCGGCTTCCAACGGAACGTATGGGGCACTGTTTCAACTCGACGAGCACGGGCGAGTCGTGCTTGATACTTTGAGCGTTGAGCGTCGCGGCACCTTTCTTTTCGTGTTCGTCAATGGCCGACCGATTACCGAGTTGGAAATCGATAAGCGCGTTTCTGACGGAAAAATTTACATCCCTTCCGGTCTAAGCTCAGCGGATGTTGAGATGATGAAAAAGCAGTGGCGCGCCATCGGGGAACGGAAGAGGTAGCTCGCTTGCAGCTGCCCATATCTGGCATCCAAATGAATCGTTTATTAGCGTTAACTCTTCTTGTGTCCGCTTTGATGCAAACGTCGGCGATGAGTGAGAATCAGAATCTCGATCTCGTGCTGCCAACAGACAATGATGCCTTGTTTGCGGGCGGCGGTGCCGCATTCTACCAACACATTGAGCGCAACTTTAAAGGCGTAAAATCAACTCCCTGGGAGGGTGGGCAATACGGATTTGTCCGCGATCCAATGGACACACCAGGCGGCCTTGTTTACACCCGCTTCCATGAAGGCATGGATATCCGTCCCGTCCATCGCGACGCAAACGGTGAGCCAGTCGACCAGGTGCGCGCCATTGCTAATGGCAAAGTGGTGCACGTTAACCCCGTTCCCGGCTACTCGAATTATGGAAAATACATCGTGGTTGAGCACCGATGGGGGGACTCAAACTATTACAGCTTATACGCACACCTGAGTTCAATCGCCGTACAACCCGGCGAGACCGTGAAGCGTGGTCAGAACATCGCTGTCATGGGTTATACTGGAACCGGAATAAACAGGGAGCGCGCCCATTTGCACTTGGAATTGAACCTCATGCTCAGTCACGAATTCGAGTCCTGGTACAACGCATTCTTCAGGAACGATCCCAATCACAATGGGATTTACAATGGCATGAATCTCGCAGGGCTCGACATCGCGCGGCTGTATCTTGCATTACAAGAGGATCCATCACTGACAATTCCCGAGTTCCTCCGCCGCGAACAAACTTTTTACAAAGTGACCATTCCCAGGAGCCGCCACTTCGATTTGCTGAAGCTTTACTCCTGGATGCGCGAAGCAGGAGGCCGAAATGAGAAATCGTCGTGGGAGGTTTCATTCGCACAATCCGGTGTGCCGCTTCGTATAGAACCAAACGATCAAAGCGTGACTCAACCCGTGCTCAGCTATGTCAAAAAAAGTACAGCAAACTATTCGGGTCTGACACGCAATGTTGTTGGCGGCCGAGGCGCGAACGCACGTCTCACTGACTATGGCACGCAATTGATGCGACTGCTGACCTGGCCTGACTGAAGCGTCAGCACGAAGTCGGTTTGCGCTGCGCAACGGCAACCGCATGTGGGATGGCGTCTTTCACAAACCCAAGACATTCCACAGCGCCGCTCGGCTTTCCGGGAAGCGCGACCACGAGTGAAAGATCGACGACCGCCGCTAAACTGCGCGATAAAATCGAATTTGGCGTGATCTTCATTGATTCAGCGCGCATCACTTCACCAAAACCGGGTAACTCGACACGCATAATTTCGCGAATCGCCTCCGGTGTAACATCCCGCGGACCGATACCGGTACCTCCTGTGGTCAGGATCAAACCGCAACCTTGCTCCGAAAAGGAACGGATCGTGTCCTGTATCCGAGCCGTATCATCGGGAATAATTGCTTCCGCTATCACCTGCCATCCCATGTCTAACGCTGCTTCTCGCAGCGCCGGCCCGCCAAGATCCTCGTAATCACCGGCACTGGCGCGATCCGAAATTGTGATGATGCCCACCTGGATTTGCATTTTTGCTGTGGAATTTACGGCTACTGGCCCTTCTTACTTCCGCGGTTGTCAATGGCGCATTTCGTTTTTTCAACCAGGCGCACTTCTGAGATTTCCATCTGCTTGTCCACAGCCTTGCACATGTCGTAAATCGCGAGCAAGGCACCGGTTACCCCAACCAGCGCCTCCATTTCCACACCGGTCTGGGCGACGGTTTGCGCTGTACACCTCACCACCGCCTGTCCATCGGATGTGTCGATATCGATTCGTACGTCGCCAAGCGGCAAAGTGTGGCAAAGTGGAATCAGTTGCGCAGTCTGTTTCGCGGCCTGAATGCCCGCGATTCGTGCAGTGGCTAATACGTTCCCTTTGGCGATTTGGTCCCTGGTGATCAATTCAATGGTTTCGGGTTGAAGCCGGATGCTTCCGGTCGCCACAGCTTTCCTTCGACTCATCGGCTTCGCGGACACATCGACCATTTGCGCTCGACCATCCGTGCCGACATGCGTAAGGCGTTTCACGTTAGCCGCCAATCGCTATCATCCTGCGGTTGGGTTGATAATTCTGGCGGAAATCGTGTCGCTCTGGCTTTCGATCAACAACGTCCAGCAGAAATTGCTTGAGTTGTCGATCACTCGCTCCGGCACGCAATGGTTTCATGATATCGAACTCCAGATAGCTCCCCAGGCATGGACGCACTTTTCCGTCACACGTGAGTCGAAGTTTGTTGCAGTTTTCACAGAAATGAAGATTGGTCATCGCCCCGATGAAGCCGATACGCTGCGGCCGTCCCGGAATCTGATAGTAAGTGGCCGGACCATTCGTCCTAAACTCAACCTCACGAATCAAACGGCCATAGTGGGATTCGATTTTCTTCTTTGCCTCGTTAACCGGCATGAAGTTTTTATCGTCGAGCACCTCCGTGGTGCTCACCGGCATCAACTCGATGAATCGAAGAATCAAATCACGTGCGGCCGCAAATTCTACAAGCGGAATTAACTGGTCGTCATTTCGGCCTCGCATGAGAACAGCGTTCAGTTTGATCTGCTTAAAACCGGCCGCAATCGCTGCGTCGATTCCACGCAGAACCTGTGCGTGAAAATCGCGTCCCGTAATCTGGCTATAGACTACTGGATCTAAGGTATCGAGAGAAATGTTCACGGACTCGACACCGGCTGCACGTACCGAGTGCGCCATTGATTGTCCGGGAGTGATTTCGCGGGCGAGTAATGTCCCATTGGTAGAGAGGCCGATACTTGTAATCCCTGATATTTCAGGAATTCGCTTGATGAAGCCGAGCACGTCCCGCCGCGTCAACGGTTCGCCACCGGTGATTCGCACCTTGGAAACACCCAACTCAGCTGCGATGCCGACAATGCGCAGGGTTTCTTCAAATGTAAGAATCTCCTCGCGCGGCAGCCATTCCTGCAACTCGTGCGGCATACAATACGTGCAACGTTCGTTGCAACGATCGGTGATGGATACGCGCAGGTAAGAAATTCGGTGACCGTAACGATCTTGCATGCACGTGCACGTTACCGAGATGCAAACAGCGAATCAAGAAGCCCGCATGGTTTGACTCGCGATTTTGAGGGGCTAAAATTTCCTCGCATTATGACGCATCGATTCCCTCGTGGCGCATCGATGCTGGCCATCGCGGCCCTGACCTCGATTGTTGCCGGTTGTTCAACGCCTCAGACTCGAATTTCAGAGCATCCCGAGCTTTACGAAAGCCTTTCATCCCGAGACCAGGCGCTTGTGACTCAGGGTCAAATTCGTTCAGGCATGTCACGAAGCGCGGTATGGCTGGCGTGGGGTTCGCCCGATCAAAAAATCGTGGGCAACATGGCAGGCACTCCGACCGAAACGTGGATTTATATCTATTATGCTACCTACCCCTATTATCCGTACTATGGAGCCGGGCCCTGGGGTCCCTGGGCTGCTAACGATTCTGGACCAGGCTACAGCCTGGGATATACCCGAATCGGCACGGCAGGCGGACACCCAGGCGTGAACGTGGCAGGCGGAAGCATGCATCACCACGGCGGCCGGACGTTCGTGTTTTTCGGCAGTCCCTTTTACGACCCGTTCTACTGGTCCTACATCCCGCCAAGTATCCCTTATCCCGGCAAAGTAGTGACTTTCGTGAGCGGCAGGGTGATGTCGTTCCAATATTTGGCATCGAACTAGATGAGGTTGAATCGAACAATTCACTGGAAGCGCAAAGCAATCTCGCGATTTGCCTAACTAATGGCTTATCTGCTTTTTCAAAACCTTATCCATGCGTTTGAACAAGCGCGTGAACTGAAACGCATCACGCTGATATTCGGGTTGGCAACCGCGCTGCTTTTCACCAGTTGCGGAACGCCCGGAACCCGGATCTCGCAGCATCCGGACATTTACCAGCGCCTCTCCGCCAGCGACCAGGCGTTGGTAAGTCAGGGGCGCATTCGACTCGGCATGACCATGGATGCGGTCTGGCTCGCATGGGGCACACCAGAGCAGAAAATTCCGGGCTATGGCCGCGGTCGCCCTACTGAGACATGGGTGTATCTGCGTTATGCGACGCCTCCCAGTTATGGTGGGCCTTATTATTATGGACCATTCGATTGGTCATACATCCCTCCAAAGTTTCCTTATCCCTCGAAGGGGGTGACTTTCGCTGATGGCAGGGTGGTTTACTTTCGTCATCTACCCGCGCCTCCGCCGCTGTGACGCGTAAGGATTTCGCCTCGCATTCCGTCACGGAACAAATCAGTGTAGCTTGACGCTTTAGCAATGGCATATCGATCCTTCCGCGGTTTCCTCGACGCGCTCGAAAAAGCGGACGAATTGAAACGCATTCGAGTTCCCGTCGACACCAATCTGTTGATTGCCGAATGGGCTGATCGTGAAATGAAGTCGCCCCATGGTGGAAAAGCTCTTTTGTTCGAACAGCCTGTGGTCGATGTGAAAAAAATCGCCATTCCAGTCGCAATTAACACGATGGGATCGCACCGTCGAATGGCACTCGCGCTGCAGGTTGCGGATATTGAAGATGTGGCACGGGAGATTCAGCTTATTCTGAAAGCAAAACCGCCTACCGATCTGCGCGAAGGCTGGAACTTGCTTAAGCAGGGAATTCATCTCCTGCATGCGCGTCCGAAATCGGTGCATGACGGGCCCTGCCAGGAAGTTGTTCATCGCATCGAAGAAGGCGACGAATTTTCCCTAAACGATCTGCCAATTCTCAAATGCTGGCCCAAGGACGGAGGGCGATTCATCACGCTTCCAAATGTGCATACGCGGGATCCCGAAACCGGAGCGCGCAACGTCGGCATCTACCGCATGCAGGTTTACGATGGCAAGACCACCGGGATGCATTGGCAGCTTCACAAGGTCGGGGCGCGCCATGGCAAACGGTATTACGAACGAGGGGAACGCATGCCAGTCGCAGTAACATTGGGCGGCGATCCCGTCTATACGTTTGCCGCGACTGCACCGTTACCGGACGGACTGGACGAATTGCTTTTCGCCGGGTTCCTGCGAAGAAAATCAATCGAGCTCGTCCGCTGCAAGACCATCGATCTTGAAGTTCCAGCAGACGTCGATTTCGTTCTTGAAGGCTACGTGCAACCGGGCGAATTGCGACCGGAGGGACCATTCGGTGATCACACCGGGTATTACACTGCCGTGGAGGATTACCCAGTATTCCATTTAATGGCAATCACTCACCGGCGTGATGCTGTTTATCCAACAACGATCGTCGGCGTCCCGCCGATGGAAGATTATTACATCGGAGACACGAGCGTACGCATTTTGCTGCCGGTGTTCAAAATGAATTTCCCGGAGATTGTGGACATGACACTGCCGCCGGAAGGCGTTTTTCACAATCTGGTCTTTGTGAGCATCCGGAAACAGTATCCGTACCAGGCTTTCAAAGTAATGCACGGTTTGTGGGGGATGGGGCAGATGATGTTTAGCAAGTACATTGTGGCCGTGGATGACGATTGTGATGTTCACGACACGAGCGAAGTGCTCTTCAGACTGTGCGCGAATACCGATCCGGCCCGCGACACCACGATCATCAAAAATCCAAGTGATTCACTCGACCATGCGCCAAGCGAGCAGAATATCGGCACACACATGGGGTTCGACGCAACGCGCAAGCTACCAGGCGAAAATCACCATCGTCCCTGGCCGGAGCTGTTAAGAATGACCGATGAAGTCCGGGCGCAGGTGGATGCGCTTCGGGCGCAAGCGCGCTGATTAGTACCGCAAGTCGCTTACGGTTTACGGAACAGCTGGCCAGTATCGAAATCGCGAGTTAGCCCACCAGGCGGAACTCGCCGCAGATTATAGACGCGCCCAGTGTAAGGACTGTAATAAAAACCTGGTGTCCCAGCCCACCGCGCGTATGGGAAACCGCCCGGAGGCGGCGGCCCGTATCGGGCCGCCTGGTTCTCCTGAATAATTGCGCCGGTTAATGCGCCTGCAGCGGCCCCCGCTGCTGCGCCGATTGATGCCGCGCGAACATGACCGGTCGCCGCTCCGCCGATGATCGCGCCAGTAGCAGCGCCGTATGCCGCACCCGCGCCAACAGGCGTGTCGCACGACGTGAGAGCACAAACAATCAGCGCCAACCCAGCCGTAGCCAAAACAATTCCCCTTTTCATAATGCAAATCCGTCGCCCGTTTAAACCGCCCCAATCGCCAGATGTTGCGGGGATCTCTCGAGCGGATTATCCGCTCAAACCCATCTTAGGGATACACGAATACTTTCTTCGCGCGTATGTCCAGGACCAGGCCGCCATGAGCAATTTTCGAGCAGTCGTACTGCTGATAAGGCGGGTACGGGCTGGATACGACTCCTGAAGGATAATGCGGATTTCTGTTCCCTGGCGGATAATGTCCGTTCTTCGGCGGGTATTTTTTATCTGCATCTGCCTTGGTGATCGGCTCTCCAGTCATGACTGGATGACTGGTTCTGGTATCAACGGCGTCTCTTTGCGCATACAAAGTAGTGCCCATCACAAACAGCCCCATTGTAACTGCAGCGACAACTTTTAGTGAATTTGCTTTCATGTTTCGTAGTTAGGTTTCGTAATCGCGAAGTCAGACGGATGTCCGCTGCCAGGCATTCAAAAAAAAGATTTGAACAGTTGCGCAGCAATCCGACGTGTCTTCTCGATTTTGCTTAGATGATAATCTTTTTCGAAGACTCGAAACTTGTCCAGTTCAATTCGACGCAACAAGCCGCGGTACACCGAACCCATGATTTCCGCAGGGGTCATGCTCTTCCGGTCTTCGTCCGGTAAAAGCGCGGCGGCGTTAGCGAAAAATTGGCGCGCGCGCTCTGCCTGGAACTCCATCAGTTGAACGAAACGCTCGTTGTAAATCCGCTGCATCAGCTCGTTCTCAGAATAATTAAATCGCGTCAGATCCTCCTGCGGTAAATAGACCCGGCCATTCTGAATGTCCTTCCCGACATCACGAATGATGTTCGTGGTCTGCAACGCCATCCCGAGCTCGATCGCATATTCTTTACAGCGCTGGTTGCGATAGCCAAAAATTTCAATGCTTACAAGACCCACGGCGCTGGCAACCCGGTAGCAATAGACGCGTAACTCATCAAAAGTGGAATAACGGAGCTTCTTAAGATCCATTTCGACACCAGCGATGATTTCCTCCAGCATCGTCGTTGGGAGCGAGTACTTGGCGATCAACGCTCTTACGTCGCGAGCGAGGACCGGCTCATCAGAAACCACAGAGTGAAGCATCTGGCGCCATTTGGCCAGTCGCACTCCCTTTTCCACGACGTTTAGTTCCGAAGAATCCGCAATGTCGTCGATGGTTCGGCAAAACGCATAAAAGACTGTGATGTCACGTTTGCGCTCCGGCCCCAGCGATACGAACGCAAGAGCGAGATTCGATTTGCTTTTGCGGGTAATCGTCGCCGCGTTCACAGTAGCTCTGCTCAAGGGCGATCTTTCTAGTACTGAATCCATTTCTCGCCGCTGATACGGCCCGCTTCACACTGTCGAAACAAACAGACCCACGAAGCCAGCAACCATCCAGTGATTACTCCCCTGATCAGCGCGAAACTCAATTTCCAAAGAAACAGTGCGCCTAGCCGATCGGCAATGGCCCCGCGCACGATGGCGTCACACACCATGATGCAAAAGAAATGGACGCCGCAGATTACCAAAAACCATCCCAGACGCATGGCATTTTTGCGAATGAACAAAAAGTGGGCGCGAATGCCTTCAATGACCGTTTCGTTGTGAAGGGCCAGAGAGATTTGCACCGAGCAAAATGCGATGATCAAGATGCTCATCAGCAATCTGGCAATTGGCAAATAATCGAGGACACCCGGAATATTAGTGAAATACGCGAGCAGAAGAGGCAATCGAACAATCAGCATGCTTACGGCAACGACGATTCCGGCCCATTCCAAGACGTAACTGAACCGGCGCATGGCGAACCGGAACAGTTCTCCCTCTTCGAAGCTCACCCCCTTTATCCAAGCCAGGCAGACAATAATCAGGTAAACCTGGATATAGACTCCGAGAAGGTATTCGAAAATGAACGCCGTCGCGTCCACTGTGGCCGAGATTCGGAGGAGGCCACCAGCGGAAACCAATCCACTCCACTCTGGCAGTCGCCAGAACACAATTGGCTTTAAGAGGGACGCCAATGCGCTCAACAACAGGATCAAATAGGTAAGGTGCCCCCAGAACCGGTATCGTTTCCACAATGCTCTAAGCAAAGCGCCATGAAGTCCCCGCCAGTTAGCGAGCATGAACAGAGCGGCTATGACCGAGAGGGGATAGGTTGTGGTGGCATTGTCGAAAATGCCTGCAACCCCTTCCAGGGTTGGCAGTGGAGTTTCGCGCCAGATGTCCGCAAATCCCGGCCAATACCAGCGCGTCAATGAGATGATCTGATTCAGGTCCAGGTCGGCCCAGTTTCGGATTGGCGTGAAAGTAACAAACTGAAAAAGGAAATAGCCCACTCCGAGGAGGGCAAATATTATCCAAATGCGTTTGTAGCGCCGAATGCAACGGAATCCGTCGCCGAGCGCGTGCCGCACAGGGTTGAAGACCATTAACGCGGCGTACCCGGTACAAAGGCCGAGTAATGGATATAGCCCTGGCGAGTGTCGCCACAAGGCGGCGGCCAGTGTCGCAGCTGTAAGGTCCGGATGTTGCGGCGATGAAGTAATGCGAATCAGGTCATCACTCCAACACTCCACCACTCTATTGCTCCATTCCTAACGAATGATCCCCCAGTGCGGTTTGAATGGCCAGTAAACCAACAAACCGCGTCCCACCAGGTTCGCTTCAGGCACTGTTCCCCAATACCGGCTGTCGTAGCTGTTGTAACTGTTGTCGCCCAAGGCAAAGTAACCGTCCTTTGGCACCGTAAACGTGCGATCAGGTTTTGACAGGTATTCGCGGCCAAGCGCATAGCCCCGGTAAGGCGGCTTCATTGACATGACTCGCGCAAACCCGTAACCCTCCGCTTTCTTCCCGTTCACATAGAGAAAGGGCGGATCGATCCTCAAACGATCGCCAGGCACGCCAGCCAGCCGTTTGATGTAAAACTGGCTTTGGTCAGGAATCCCGGGAATATGATTTGTCCGAAACACAAAAACATCGCCCCGGTGCGGCTTGACGAAGTTATAAGTAAACTTGTCCACAAACACCTGATCCCCCGTGTCAATTGCGCCTCTGGCGATGATATCGCCGCGGTGAAGAAGGCGCCCGGGGAAAACGTTGAAGTCATGGCTAAGCGTCTCCGGCGGCGCATAGACCAGGTATTTTTGCCGCTGGCAAATCAGCTGCGAAAAAGTAAAGAAAAAGAACATCTTCTTCGGCTGAATCTCAAGCAACTGATCATCCTCCCGCGCGACAACATTAATGTAGTTACGACCGCGAACGATGAACTCGCCAATCTGACGCAGAATATTGGGCGACGGTGCACTGCTGGGATAACCGATAATCCCGTTCAAGGTCGGCTGCATCGACCCTGTTGGAATCTTGAATGGCTGTAAGAAGTAGGAGCGAATTCCGACTGCTACAACGATGGCTACCAAAATAACTTCGCAGTTTTCTCGCCAATGCGACTCCCATGTGACCGGTGTCAGCTTGTGCAGGGTTTTATCGAGTACATCCGCGGTGGTACGAATCCGTTCGCGGTCTCTATGCCTCAGAGCATCGCGAAGGTCGGCCATGCCCGCAATGATTTGGTCTCGATCCGCATTGTTCAATTGATCGTCCTTGTAGCGCAAATACTTGCGGGCGTGTCGCAGCAACAAGCGGCTGTGTTTTACCTGGCGTGATGTAAACATGGGTTAGAGAATGAGAAAGCACGGATGGCGAATACCGAAGTGCCTCGTCGCGTGAACCGTTGAACCGTTGAACCGGAAACCCGGTGTAACAGTGCAACGCTTTAACGAATCACGCCTGTTCATTGTGCTTTGAGCACTTCGATGAAAGCCTCTTGCGGGATGTTAATCTTACCAATGCTTTTCATCCGTTTCTTTCCTTCCTTTTGTTTCTCCAGCAGTTTTCGTTTGCGCGTAATATCGCCGCCGTAGCATTTCGCGGTCACATTTTTTCGCAATGCCGAAACGCTTTCTCGCGCGATAATTTTTCCCCCGATGGCTGCCTGGATTGCCACCTGATACAGTTGTCGCGGGATGACTTCTTTTAATTTGGCTGCCAACTGGCGTCCCCTCGCCTCCGCCCGATCCTTGTGCACGATTGTCGAAAATGCATCGACCGGCTCACCGTTAACGAGAAGATCCAGTTTAACTAATTTCGCCCCGCGATAGCCGGAATGCTCATAGTCCATTGAACCATAACCGCGCGTAATGCTCTTAATCTTATCGTTAAAATCCACCAGGATTTCATTGAGTGGCAATTCGCAATGCAACATGACTCTGCGCGTATCCAGCGATTCCGTTCGCTCCATCTGACCGCGTTTTTCCAGAATCAATTGTAGAATGTCGCCGATGTTCTCATTGGGGCAGAGCACGTACGCCTTGACCATCGGTTCACGGATTTCCTGAATCGTGCTCGGATTAGGCAGGTGCGCGGGATTATCGATCGACAATTTTTCTCCGCGCGTGGTGATCACCTCGTACACCACACTCGGACTGGTAGCGATGATATCCATGTTGTACTCGCGGCGAAGTCGCTCCTGTATGATCTCCATGTGAAGCAGCCCCAAAAAGCCGCAGCGAAATCCGAATCCAAGCGCAACAGAACTTTCGGGTTGATAGATGAATGCAGAGTCGTTCAGGCGCAGCTTTGCGATCGCCGTCTTCAAATGTTCGAAGTCGCCGGTGTTGATCGGGTAAATTCCGCTAAAGACCATCGGGTGAATTTCCTGAAAGCCCGGGAGCGGCTCGCGAGCAGGATGGCGCTGGTCGGTAATGGTATCGCCAATCTTCATATCGGCGGTTGACTTGATGTTTGCGATGAAATAACCGACGTCGCCCGGGCTTAACTTTGCCTGCGGAAGCATCTTCGGCGTAAACACGCCCACCTCCTTAATTTCGTAGCGTGCGTTGTTGCTCATCAAAGCGATGGCATGATTCGCTTCCATCGTTCCGGAAACAACACGCACATAGCCGACCACACCGCGATACACATCAAAAACAGAATCAAAAACCAGCGCCCGCAATGTCTCGTCCGCGGGCGGACGCGGCGACGGAATGCGTTTGACAATCGCTTCGAGGATCTCATCGATTCCCGTGCCCATCTTTGCACTGGCTTCAATCGCCTCCTCTGCCGGGATGGCCAGAATTTCTTCTAGCTGACGGTGCACCGATGCAACATCCGCGTTCGGCAGGTCTATCTTATTGATAATGGGAACAATCGTGAGTCCCTGTTTGTGGGCGAGGTGTACGTTCGCGACGGTTTGCGCTTCAACTCCCTGGGCTGCATCCACAATCAGCAACGCGCCTTCACACGCAGCAAGACTCCGCGAGACTTCATAGCTGAAGTCTACGTGTCCGGGAGTGTCGAGCAGGTTCAGCCGATAGTTTTGGCCGGATTTACTCGTGTAACGCATTGTGACTGGATGGGCTTTGATCGTGATTCCACGTTCCCGCTCCAGGTCCATTGAATCGAGAAGTTGATCCTGTTTTTCTCGCTCCTGAATCGTGCCGGTGCGCTCGAGCAGTCGATCCGACAACGTTGTCTTGCCATGATCGATGTGCGCGATGATGCAGAAGTTGCGCGTAAACTCGATTGCCATGAAAGGGGCACTATGCGGGGGCGGCTGCACATGGTCAATCGGCGGAAAAATGTGCAGCGCGACACAGAAAGTCAGCCTTGACTTTTAAGCAGTGAAATGCGAACGGCAGAGCGCCCGGGCTGATCGAAGGATTAGTTAGGGACGACTGATCGCGATTCGGCCCACTTCTCCCTGGGTCGGTGAGCGGCAGCCGCCAACTCTCAACCGTCGGCGAAATTTACAACCTCCATCTCCTGAAGGTTTTGCCGCGATTATCTCCCGACCGC
>DASREH010000091.1:0-4915 GCA_035652195.1 Candidatus Udaeobacter sp.
AACCCCACTACTCGGATGTTGTCGCGCCAGAATTGCCGCAGAAAAGGCTTCGCTTCATCGTGTACGTGGCCAACAAGCCAAAGCTCTGCATCAGGCAGATTGAGGCGATACCATGCTTCGAGAACGTGTTGGATCCCTTTGCGTTTGATCAGAGCGCCGGCAAAAATTGCGCGAAACTTTGACGGTCGCACTCCTGGTTTAAATCGCTCCACGTCCACGCCGCGAGGGAGGTAAAAAAGTTTTTCCTCTGGAAAACCGCGGACGCGAAATGTGTGAGCGGCCCTTTCAGACAATACCAGCAGCAGATCGGCCAACTGGTATTCTTGTATAAAACGCTTGCGCTGAAGCAGCAGCCTCGCCTTCCATCTTTCAAAGCCGCGGCGCGTACCTGCTGGATCATCGCGCTTCTGACGTATCACCTTGTTTTTTCCGCCATCGCGATGCCAGGTAGGTATCTCGACGATCGAGGGAATTCCACGTTTCTTAGCTACTTGCAGGGATCGCAAACAATCGCCCGACCAGCTGTGAAAGAGATCGTAACGACCAGTGGCAAGTTGCCTGGAAGCGATCCAATCCAGGTACTTTTTTTTGGCCCCATAATAGTAAGGCCGGTCGAAAAACGAGATAAGACGTACCGGGTGCCAACGTAGAGAATGGATCAGCGAAGGCGGAATTTCGGTCTGCCGGTTATCGTAAGCAATGGCTTTCCCCAGGAATCCTCCCCGATACGATGCACGCAGCGTTTCAAATGCATCCGTGTCCAGGCCCGAACCTCCGATACGCGCGAAAATCGAATAGAGTAAGTGTCTTGGCAGCGTACGTTCACTGGCCGGAGCAGAACGTAGCGGCGGCGGAGCGTTTAAGGTTTCACCCGGCATCGGCTTACAACTATTCTGGCGAACACGTAGCAAGTAAAGTGGGCTTCTCTGTCTAACCAGAAGGGCAGTCCTGGTATTGGCATGAAAAAAAGGTTGAGCATCGCTTTTGTCCGTCGCGGGTATTCATCGAGCGGAGGTGCGGAGGCATACCTGAAACGACTCGTCACCGGAGTGGTCGAGGCCGGGCATCAGGTGCAGCTCGTGACAACGCAGGATTGGCCGGATACGGAGTGGCCATTCGGACCAATTGTGCCTTTGGAAGGGGAGTCTCCAGTAGCATTCGCCAACGAATTACAACGAATGCGAAGCCGAGTTCACTGCGATGTCCTCTTTAGTCTCGACCGTGTTTGGACCTGCGATGTTTATCGGGCCGGCGACGGTGTTCATCGGGCCTGGCTTGATCGCCGGCGAAAATTCGAGCTGCCTCTGAAAAGATTTGTTCGGAATCTGGGCTCGAAGCACCAGGGCCTCTTGCGCCTGGAACAATCTCTGTTTTCCGGCACCCCCGTCCGCCATGTGATCTCCGGATCGCAGATGGTCAAAGATGAAATCGTCAAATTTTATGGTTATCCGGCTGAAAATATCAGCGTTGTGCGCAATGGTGTTCCATTGGAGCAATTCCGATTCAATCCGGAGATCCGCACCAGCTCGCGCGAGCAATTGAATTTAAAGCCAGACCAAACCGCGCTGTTGTTTGCGGGTTCTGGATGGGAGCGCAAAGGCCTTCTTTTTGCCATGGAGGCGGCAGCGCTATGCGGCGACCGCAACATGCGTTTGCTCGTGGCTGGTCGCGGCAATCCCAATGTTTACAAAACGAGACGGCTTCGGTTTTGGCGCGAAGAGTCAGTAAAATTTCTCGGTGCAATTTCCGACATGCTTCGCGTCTATGCCGCTGCCGACATTTTTATTCTGCCCACGATTTACGACCCGTTTTCCAATGCATGCCTTGAAGCGCTGGCCTGCGGTTTGCCGGTGATTACCACTCGTTCCAATGGTTTCAGCGAGATTATCGAGAACGGTGTCCACGGATCGATTGTTCAAAGCGCGGGCGATCTCGCTGGATTGCGGGATTCGATTCGGTTTTGGTCCGATCCTGCGCGTCGCGCCGCGGTTAAATCGACAAATATTGAGCTGGCAGCGCAGTTTGGTATTTCAAAAAACGTGCGCGAAACGCTCGATATTCTGTTCCAGGCGGTTAGAGGAAAAACGGAATGATGCGTTTCACCCTGCATTGATAGGCAGCGTACTTGGCGGGAAAATGTTTTAACATGAGATCTTCTTCGCGTCCCAGTTTCAGCCAGAAACTTAAGAAGAGGAGCAACAAACCTAAAAAAGCCCCGACGTAACCCAAGGCGATGGCCGTGCCGGCAAACATGGCAAGAATTCCGGTGTAAATCGGATGACGCACGATTCGATAAGGGCCGCGCTCAATAAGTTCGTGATCTTCCTTCAGTGTGATCACACCGCTCCAGTTTCTCCCAAGTGTGACTCTTGCCCAGATTGCAAAGATCACGCCGCTAACGCAAAGCAAGGCACCGATCCATGCGCTTGGCACTGTTCGCGGGACGGCAACCCAATCGAGCGGTTGGGGCAACGCGTCTGACTTGATCACCAGAAAACAGCCGATCACGAGCAGAAGCCAGTACCGGGCTCGCCCACTTGCGGTTTCGCGGTACAGGGTGCGCTTAGTCGAAATGGCTCCCAGCAACCAGACCAGTACGAAAATGGTCCAACAAGCACGGATAACGCTAAAACCCGCCGAGTGTCCGTGAATCTGCATCAAATCGAAGCTGGCCAGACAGGGCCCGCTCCGCGTTTATGTCGAAGACCGGTTCACGCAGCAGCGAGCGCGGTATCGGTGTCCGGGAAAATCTGGAACACCTGATCGAGGCGTGAGATCTCAAAAATGGAGCGCACGGTCTCCTGCAAACCGGCCAGAAAAAATTTTCCTCCGTACGCTTCGACCTTTTGCATCGCCTGAATCAGTGCCGCCAGCCCTGCGCTATCGATGTAAGTAACTTTCGAAAGATCGACCACCATGCGTTCCGGTTTTTTTTCGATCATTGCGGCCAGTGATGCTGTGACGACAGGAGAAACGTGCAGATCGATTTCGCCCTTCAGCGGTAACACATTGGGGCGTTCGCGATCTGGTTTGGGAGCGGGCGGGGAAGCGTTCTTTTTCATTAATCCTTCATTCGTCAATGAATTACCATCCGAGCGTATGGATTACCTTTTCGACATTGGAGAGGTCTTCTATTAAAAAATCGGGGTTATATTCTGCGAGTTGGTCGCGAGTCCAGGTACCAGTTGCGACTGCGATGGTACGCGCTCCCAGGGCCCTGCCGCAAGCAATGTCTCGCGGCGTATCGCCAATCACGTCAATTTCCGCTGCGGAAAACTCAAAGCCATGCCTTTCTTTCGCACGCGCGCGAGCGAATGGTCCAAGCCGGTTTCGGTCTCGATGATCATCGGCAAACGCGCCAAATTCGAAAAAGTGCCAGACCCCATAATGCTCAAGCTTTAGCTGTGCTCCCCGGGAGACGTTGCCAGTGAGGAGCGCGAGCACAAGATGCGGTCGCGATTTGAGAGAACGCAGTAATTCCAGAACGCCTGGAAGCAATTTGCCCTTCCGGCGCGGCAATTCGCGAGAGAGAAAATGCACGTAACTGTCCAGAAACGCGCTGACATTCTCGTTTGATGCCGGAATCTTATGTTTGTTCAGAATGTTGACCACAATTCCCGAATCGGTCATGCCTGCCACTTCGATGTCACGCAGGTCATCAATGATGTTGAACCGTTCTTTAAACGCGACTTGGAGTGCGTGGATTCCTGCTCCGCCGGAGTGAATCAGCGTACCGTCGATATCGAACAAAAGGAGGCGCTTTGACTTTGGCATCGCGAAACAAGGGAGAAATTTGGACGACGGATAACGAGGCAACGATGAAGATCAAATCACGAGAGTCTCCGTTAACCTTGCCGGCATTTTATCGCATTCTAACATTTGGAGTTGTTTGTCATTCGACATTCGCGCTTGCTCACCAGCCTCAAAGACCTGGTGCGCGCATCATCAACACCGCGATCATACTTCCTAAAAATATCAGCAGCACGATTGCCAGGCCGACGAAAATGCCATTGCGCACTGGGTCGCTTTTTCGCTGTTGGCGTGGAAACGGAGAGACATTGGTAAAATCCGGCGGCACGGCACTCAATTCTGCCGGGTTCGCCTTGATTTCTTCCAGGTCAGGCAGCGGTCGTGAACCGCTTTTGTCTCCTTCGTAGGTAGCTTCGGCCGCGCCAAATCGAATTCGGTCATCGAAACTCAACAAGGTTTCCGTGACCGGCTTCCCATTGACACGTGTGCCATTCGTGGAGCCGAGATCTTTTAACCGATAGGTATGGGTCGCCAGTTGTAACTGGGCATGTCGCGCCGAGACCGAAGGATTATTAATGACGATGTTGTTGTCGGGGCCGCGCCCGATGGTGATCAGCTCGTCCACAAGTTCGTACGTCGTTCCGCCAATGATGAGCTTCGGCATGCTCTGGCAATTTATCTGAACCGCCAGTATTTGGTCGAGCGATTCCTTTCGCTGGAATTCACCACCTGCGCGGAGTCGAAAGGCCAAACAACCGCGGGACTGGATTGATCGCTCGCGCAGCACGACCACGTTTGGGTCTTTAAAACGCCGGACAATCAGATGAGGGCTGGCGCGTTAGTAGCGGCGGATATCCTCACCGACCTCCGGAGTTAAATCCTTCCGCGGGTTCACGGGCTCCGAGATCAGGAATACTGGCTTACGTGCCGTGACAGATGAGTGCTGAAATTGCGATCACCTGCCGTACTGCTCGTCCAAGGTTATCGCGTCACTTGCAGTCCATCCGCAATCATTCCATCCAAAAGGTTGGGGATGTAGTGCTGGTCGATGAGAAGGGCAGGGCCAAACCATTGAGAATGGTCTCGCAAATGTTGGCTAACCCATTCGCTTGCTTTTTTTGTTAGGGGTCTAACGAGCGTCAGTGTGCCCTGTGGCAAAATCCAG
>DASREH010000092.1:0-6308 GCA_035652195.1 Candidatus Udaeobacter sp.
ATATCAACGATGAACGAATCGCCGTTTCGGGAGTCAGATTTTAGACGAATCATTGCATAATTGGTTTTTGACGCGACGTTTTCCTGATCGCGATATGGAGCAAAATCCGCCACCTCAGTTTCCTTCACCGGAAGAATTGAAGAGCAAAATCACCGAGTTCATGAAACAGAACTTTGGCGACCGTGTTTCCGTGGCGACTTTTGCCGAGCCGGAAGCCGCCCCTGAAGAGGAAGAAAAGCCCGAGAAGACCGATCACAACGAATTCGAATTCAATCTTCTCCCGCGGGACATCAAAGCACATCTAGACCGCTTTGTGATCAAGCAGGACGAAGCGAAGAAGGTGCTGGCAATTGCGGTCTGCGATCATTACAACCACGCAAATTATCTGCGCCGCCTTGAGAAGGAAGATGCCACGCGAGCGCAGGAGATCGAGTACATTAAACAGAACGTGATTCTGGTCGGCCCGACAGGTGTCGGCAAAACGTATCTGATTAAACATATCGCCGACCTGATCAAAGTTCCTTTTGTCAAAGCCGACGCCACGAAGTTCAGCGAGACCGGATACGTCGGTGGGGACGTGGAAGATTTAGTGCGCGAGCTGGTGCACAAGGCGAACGGCGACGTAAACCTGGCGCAGTTCGGGATTATTTACATCGATGAGATCGATAAGATCGCCGCAGCCGGCAATTTGATTGGGCGGGACGTCAGCGGGCGCGGGGTGCAGACCACTCTGTTGAAATTAATGGAGGAAACAGAAGTGCCGGTGCGCAGCATGAACGACCTGCAAGCGCAATTGCAGGCGGCTTTTGAGTTTCAACGACGCGGCAAGGCAAAACGAGAGACCATCAATACACGCCACATTCTTTTTGTGGTGAGCGGTGCGTTCGAAAAATTAAAGGAACAGGTCGCACGACGTGTTCGTCAGGGTCAGATCGGATTTAGCGCAGAACCGATTCAAGTGATGGACAACGAACTGTTCCGCCATGTCACCACGCGGGATTTTATTGAATACGGTTTCGAACCCGAATTTATTGGACGGTTGCCGGTCCGGGTAGTGTGCGAAGAGTTGGATGCTGATGATCTTTTCAGCATCATGAAATATTCCGAGGGCAGTTTACTCCGGCAATACGAGCGCGCTTTTCGCGCATATGGCATTGAAATCAGTTTCGAGGATGAAGCGTTACGTTTACTGGCTGAGGCTGCTGCGAAGGAAAAAACCGGAGCGCGTGGATTGCTGACGGTGTTCGAAAAGCTTTTCCGCGATTACAAATATTATCTCGCCGGATCAGGTCTGAGCCAGTTGCGCGTTACTGCTGCGCTTGTGCGCGAACCACAGCGTGTGCTCGACCGGTTGATGGCCGAAGGCCACAAGATCGAGGCGCAAATGCTGGAAGCCGGCGCGCGTCAGTTTGTGCAAGACTTCAATCGGCAGCATGGATTGGAAATTATCCTGGACGAAGCAGCGGTACGGCGCCTTGTTGAGCGCGCCCAGGCTGAGCGAATGACCATGCACGATCTCTGCGCTCATTTGTTCAAGGACTATCAGTTTGGATTAAATCTGATCAAAAAGAACACGGGGCAGACAAGGTTCACCATCAACGCCGCAGCCGTCGATGAGCCGGACAAATTCTTAAGCGATCTGGTGGTGCAATCGTATTATCCGGGTGCAGCTACTCAAAAAGCCTGATTGTTCATGAAGCGTTCGTTGATCACAACGTTCGGAATTGCGGTCGCTGTGACCATCGTTGTTGGAATCTTGCATGCGAGCAAGGCGATAGCGGGTTTCGAGTGGGGCGTAGCCCGGCTCGTTTCCAATTATGCGGCAGCGACAAGAGTGGTCGGCGAAAAGTGGCAGTACCTTTTCGTTTTGTTGCTAGCTGCGGGAGTTGCGTGGATTGGACTGAAGAATCCACCGCCTACGGGTCGTCGCCGAAGCTATCTGTTGTTCGGCTCGGCGATAGTCGAGCTCCTTGTGCTGGCGTGGATCTGCTCGCTCTATCGTATCTTTTTCCAACCGGTTCCGTGCATTCTTGCTGTCGTTTTATCGGCCGCGTTGGTCGAAGCCTGGACACTGTTTTTACAGAGGGACCGTTCGCATTTGGTGCGCACGATTTTTGCCGATCGCCTGTCGAAAGAAGAATTTCGTCGTGTCAGCGACGGTCCGTTCGATGGAGAAGCGAAAGCATACCAGGCGAGCGCAGTTGTCTGTGATATCGCGAATCGCCGTGGATTTACGAATTCAGCTGATCCAGTTCGGTTTGCCGAAACGATGGCGAAATTCATTCGGGAAACCGCAGACGATTTGATTGAAAGGGGAGCCTGCCTGCAGGCCGCCGACGGCGAAGGAGTTGTGGCCATTTTCGGTTTTCCGAACCCTAACGGTAAACATGTTGAAGATGCAGCCCGCGCTGCCCTCGATTTAACAAAGAAGTTTCGTGAGCGGCGACAGGAAAACGCCGAACTTTTTGGCGACTGGGACATGCAGGCTGGAATCAGTTCCGGCCAGATTGTGGCCGGCGCATTAAAAGATGGCGTGAATCCGGCGCTGTTGGCCAGCGGCGAACCGATCGAGCTCGCCCGCAGATTCTGCGCGCTGAATCACCGATATGGATCAACGATCCTGATTGATACTTCTACTTTCGACAATGTGAGCGACACGATCGTTGCGCGCCCGATTGATTTTGTGAGCGGAGCGAATTCGCATGATCGGCTCGAAGTTTACGAGCCGCTCTGGCTTGCTGCGGAAGCGAAACGGGAACATGTGGCTCGCAGAGACGCCTTCTGGAGCGGCGTGGTTTTGTATCGCGAAAAGCGTTGGGCAGAATCTTATTCCGAATTCCAGAAAGCACGCGGCCCCGAGGGAGAAGAGGATCCAGCATTGCAATTCTATCTGCGCCGGCTCGAGCCGCTGGTTTTGCGATTAACCGAGCCGGAGCTGGAAGAAAGCTGAGCGCACGTTGAGAAGGACGGAATATCCGGTTGCAATCCGGAACTTGGTCGCGCAGTTGCGGCAAATGCCGGGAGTTGGTCCTCGCTCCGCGGAACGGATCGCCCTCTGGATGGTGCGCGCTCGAGATGACAAACCCGAACAAATTGCGCGCGCCATTATGGACACGCGGCAGTCAATCCGTTCCTGCAAGCTGTGTGGATTTTTTTCGGCGAGCGAAATCTGCGACATTTGCTCCGATCCCTCCCGCTCGGCAGAGCTACTCTGCGTGGTTGAGCAACCCACCGACATTCTTCCTCTGGAAAAAACGAATGTCTTTCGGGGGCGATACCATTCACTTGGAGGGAAGATCTCGCCCCTCGATCATATTGGCCCCGATGATTTGCGTATAAAGGAATTACTGGAACGCGTCGACCAGGAGAACATCGCTGAAATCATTTTTGCGCTGTCTGCGGATGTAGAAGGCGAATCGACCACCAATTACATTGTCGATCTCTTAAAGAACAAGCCGGTCAGCCTGACGCGTATTGCGCGGGGAATTCCTGCCGGCGCCGGTCTCGAATCGGCAGATGAATTAACGTTATCGGCGGCGCTCTCTGGCAGAACGAAATTGTGATTGTGAAACGCTTACGCGTTAAGGAATGAAGCGCCCGCTTCAACGCTTCAACTTTTCAATGTTTCAACGTTGCGCTAGCGTTGACTGACATGTCGTGCGCAAAGATGGATCCAGCACTGCACCAGGGACAGAAACCGCCCTGGATCAAAGTGCGGTTACCGTCCAACCCGGTATTCTTTTCCACCAAAGCGCTGATTTCCGATTTGCGGTTACACACCGTCTGCGAAAGCGCGCAATGTCCGAACCGCTGGGAATGTTGGAGCCAGGGGACCGCGACTTTCATGATCGCGGGAGATCGTTGCACACGAGCGTGCGGTTTTTGCGCCGTGACAACCGCAAAACCTTTTGCCCTTGAGCAAGACGAACCGCAGCGGGTAGCCGAGGCCGTTCGCCGAATGAAATTAAAACATGTCGTGATCACGGCTGTTGCACGTGACGATCTCAAGGACGGCGGCGCCGATCATTTTGCTCGAGTGATTTCTGCAATCCGGGAGATGGATCCTTCGGTGATTATTGAAGTTCTCGTTCCGGACTTTCACGCCCTCGACTGGTGCATTCAGATTGTGCTCGACGCACGCCCTGACATTTACAATCACAACGTCGAAACAGTCGAACGCCTCACGCCGCTGGTGCGCTCCCGTGCAAAGTACCGCACCTCGCTGCAAGCGTTGCGGCGGGCCAGGGAACTGTCGCCGAACACAGTCACCAAGAGCGGAGTCATGCTGGGCCTTGGCGAGACGGAAACGGAGCTTTTCCAGACGATGGACGATTTGCGTGAGGTCGGCTGCGAAGTGCTCACCATGGGGCAGTACTTACGCCCGACGCCGAAACATTTACCTGTGGTCGAGTATATCGCACCGGAGCAATTCAGGTATTACGGCGACATGGCGCGCAGAAAAGGTTTCCTCCATGTCGCGTCAGGTCCGCTGGTTCGCAGTTCTTATCACGCGGCGGACTTTCATCCGGTGAAGCGATAACATCGGCTGGAGAGTCCGCTCTTCTCAGCGGATTCAGTATCGAGGGTGCGCCGGGATTCACGCACTCTACAGCACGCGCGTGCTTGCAATCGCGGTCATTCCGAGCGAAACCGAGCGCAGCCGAGGACTCTCCGGATTGAATTCTGAGATGTCTCGACTTCGCTCGACATGACAACAGCGGAGATAAGGTCGCAAACTGTCGCCATCATTCCGGCGTATCAGGATGAGCAACACATCGGCGACATTGTGGACCGTACACGCAAGCAGCTAAGTCATGTGGTGGTGATAGATGACGGTTCCACGGATCGCACGGCAGAGCGCGCGCGTGAAGCCGGCGCCGAAGTCATTGTTCACGATCAAAACCGCGGTAAAGGCGAAGCGATCAAGACGGGTTTGGCGCACGTGCTTGCCGCGTCGAGTAATTTTCCGGTTACAGAAAACGGATTTGATCGACAGGTTCGTTGGATCAGCCTCCTCGATTCCGACGGGCAACATCTTCCGGAAGAGATTGATCGGTTCCTTACGGTGGCTGGTGCGACGCAGCCGACGTTTTTGATCGGCAACCGAATGAATAATCTTGCCGCAATGCCATTCATCCGGCGGGTGGTGAATCGTTTTATGAGCCGGCAGATAAGCCGGGTTTGCAAGCAGGAGATCCCTGACACGCAATGTGGTTTCAGAATGTTGGACGACCGCTTGATTCCACAGCTACTCGGAGGGGGAGACCGGTTCGACTATGATACCGAAGTGCTCATCATCGCCAGTCGCAAAGGCTACCGGATTGAATCGGTTCCGATCACGACGGTTTACACCGACCAGGTGAGCAAAATTCGCCCCGTGCGCGATGCGATCCGCTTTTTCAAATTGATGTGGCGGTACAGAAAGCCGTCTTAATCACCGCTTCGTTGCGGGGAGAGGCTTTGAGCTTTTCAATATTTCTGATTCCGGCGTGAGCGTCGCCGGTTTGCCACTGAAGATAACGCGATTCGGTTTCTCGGCCAGCGTCCCTACGAGCTCCTTGGCGTACGTGGTCACTACTTTGAGGTTCATCAACGTAACCTTCAACTGTTTCAGATCTTCGGAGAGCTGTTTGTCAGTGGTTTTGATAAACGAATCGGCTGAGCCGAACACCCGGTCTGCTCCCTTGGCGACGCCATCAAGGTTCGTGATCATATTTTGCAAGTTGTCGACATCCATTTTTAACGAATCTGCAAGGGGCCCGAGTTTCGGGGTGAATTCACCAAGGTCTTTTTTGAGACCCGTGACCGTGACATTGAGGTTATCGAGCAATTTGTTTGCATTCTCGAACAATGGGCCCGCTGCTGCAGTGATTTGTTCGAGTCCGTACGCGGGGTGACCTTCAATCTCGGCGTTGTTAGCGAGTGTCTGGCCTCCCGGCGTGCCCGCGGAAAGAGCGACAAATTTCGGCGACAGCATGGTGTCCGAACTCAGCGTCGCAGTGACGTCAGTGGGCAACGGAGGAATATTTTCATCGAGACTCACCGTCACTCGCACAGCGTCCTTCTTGTTTGCACTGGCATCGCGTTCTTTGGCAGTAAGATGACGCATTGCGATCACGCGGCCCGCGGGCGCACCCGCATAACGCACTTCGGAATTAACTTTGATGCCTGTCACATCTTCGTAGTTGATCTGCAACGTTCGTGTCGGCTTTTTGAAGCGATAACCCGAAAGAGCAAAGGTGAGCGCACCGAGCAACACGATACTGCACGCGATCACGGAAAGAGCGACGAGATAATCCGACACATTG
>DASREH010000093.1:0-6060 GCA_035652195.1 Candidatus Udaeobacter sp.
GCCAGGAGCCTTGATTGCGCTGGGACTGGCATCCGCTAATCGAGATGAACAGGCCTTTGACCGACCGGATGATTTCGACGTCGGACGCTCTCCCAATCCGCACTTATCATTCGGCCACGGGATTCATTTTTGCGTCGGCAACGCGCTGGCGCGCATGGAGGCGAAACAGATGTTTGTCGCGTTACTCGAGCGATTCCGTTCGATGCGTCTGGCGTGCGGCGCAAGTGCGTTGCCATGGCGTCCAACAACAAGTTTTCGGTGTCCACTGTCTCTACCTGTTGTACTTCAGTCGTGAACCGTGTCTGCAAACCTGAGCCTGGCTGAGATCAAAACTGTTATTGACTGGTGGCGACAATTGAAGTTCGACCACGAAACGCACTAGACTTTGCGACAGAATGCTTAGCCGTCGCCAATTTACTAAAATTTTCGGCGGGGCAGCGACGTTGGCTGCGATCAGGCCGGGCGCTCTGTGGTCGTCGGCCGAACCGGCCGCTGTGACTACACCGGCATCAGTGTCGCCCGGCGCGGCGGAATTGTATCGCAAGGCGTTCGTGCTCGACGGGAACGTACTCGGCGCGATCGGGTTTTTGGCTTCAATTGATGATTCGGCGAGCGTGAGCAAGCGGATTGTCGGTTCCGGTGTCAACGTAGTGAAGTCGACACTCGGCGGCCCAGATGGAAATTTCGAGGAAGCTGTAGCCGCGATCGCGAAGGCGGACCTGTTAATTGAAAAGCACCCGGAAGCGTTTTTCAACGTGCAGCGCGCAGCCGATTTCGATCGCGCCAAGAACGAAGGCAAACTCGGCATCATTTATTCGTTCGAATCGCCGAACATGCTTGAGGACAAGATCGCGAGGATCGAGCTGTTCCGCAGTCTCGGCGTGCGCGTGATGCAGCTTACCTACAATCACCGGACGCCGTTCGGGTGCGGTTGTCTCGACGGTGATTCGGATGGCTTGACCGATCTGGGACACTCCGCTGTCGCCAAAATGAATGAGCTCGGTGTCGCACTCGACCTCAGTCATTCCAACGCAAAGACGACGGCGGAAGGCATCGCGTCGTCGAAAAAGCCCGTGTTGATCACTCACGCGGGCTGTCGCGCCGTTTACATGCATCCGCGAAACAAAGACGATCGCGAATTGAAAGCGTTGGCGGACAAAGGCGGCGTCATCGGGATCTACATGCTGCCGTTTTTAACAGAGCCGCCGACGCAGCCGATGCTCAAGGATTATCTCCAGCACCTCGATCACGCGGTGAAGATTTGCGGCGAAGATCATGTCGGGATCGGGTCAGATGTTCCCTTCCTGCACGTCGGCGAAGAGGAGCTCGCCGAAATGAAACGTCACACCGAAGAGCGGAGAGCCGCTGGGATTGCTGCGCCGGGCGAAGATCGGCCGGCTTATATTCCAGACCTGAACACCGAACGAAAACTCGAGCTCGTGACTGATGCGTTGTTGAAGCGCGGCTACAAAAGCGCGGTGATAGAAAAAATCCTGGGCGGAAACTTCAAGCGAGTCCTGGCGGATATCTGGTCGGTCTGATTACATCACACTGTTTGGATGCGCGATTGAGGACCTGGACCCGTTTCAAGAGTGTGCTGTAGGCGAGCTTACCTTCGGATAGCCTCGCTCGCGCTGCAATTTATGAATACGCGAAATTGTGTCGGGGATTGTCACTGCAGCCGGGACCCCTGACCCCGGGCTAAACGGGGAAGAAACCGCGGTCAACGACCGCGGCTACAATTTCCTCAGATCACCTTGGTGCCTAACGTGCGTACGATCACCCATTTGCCGTCGCGCTTTTTCAGAAGATCCATAAAAACAAACTGACCGCTAATCTCTTTTCCGTCGTGAATCCTTTTTTCGGTGACACCGGCCTGGACTATGGCCACATCGCCGAACACCTGCACATCCATGGGTCCAAGTTCAAACCGAAGGAGCTTGTGCTTGCCGGATTTGAAATCGTTTAGAAGGCTCTCCTTGGTGAAAATCTTGCCGGAGGAATCGATGGTTGCCCAATCGTCGGCATAGATCTGGTTAAGCTTCTCGATATCGCTGGCCACCATTGCATCTCCAGTATCCTGCGCGAATTGCTTCATGGTCTCGACAATGGTTGGATCCTCGGATTGCGTTTGGGCCGAGTCACCCGAGGTCACGCGAGCGCCGTCGCTGCGTACGACAACCCATTTGCCGTCCCGCTTTTTGAGGAGATCCATCCAAAGAAACTGACCGCTGGTATCTTTTCCGTTGCGGGTCCTCTTTTCCTTCACGCTGCCCTGAGACACAGCGACATCGCCGAAGACCTTTACGTCAATCGGTCCATTTTCAAACCAGAGTAGTTTGTCATGGAACGATTTAAAATCGCTTAGAAGGTTCTGTTTCGTGATGAGCTTGCCTTGGGACCCGAGCGTTGCCCAATCGTCGGCAAAGATCCCGTTTAGCCTGTCGATATCGTTGGCCACCATTGCATCGCCCATATCCTGCGCGACTTGCTTTACTGCGTCGATAACGGCCGGATCCTTGGATTGCGTGTCGAGCGGGTCGGCCAACAATAGTCCAACGCAAGAACAGCTGAACAGAAGCGTTCCAACGAGTTTTGTGATTTGTAGATTTTTCATTTGTTCTCCTCTGATGATTTACAGCGGGAGCGTATTGCGCCGAAAGCGTTTCGCACAGGTCCATTAAGACGAAAAATTGTAGGACCATTCCAGCGCCGCAGCGAACAAGCTCTGCCGCGGCTACAGAGCAATAAAAATTATTTAAGCGCCGCAGCCAGGCAGCGAATTCCTTCTCGAATTTCCGCCTCCGGCAACGGCGCATACCCGAGAACAACGCCGGTGCGCTTTGGCGGTTTTAAATAAAATGCTTCTACCCCGTACAATCCCACGCCCGCTTTCTCAGCTTTGCCATGTACGTCCGCGATCATTCCACCGTTCCGCCCTTTCAACCAAACAAGAAGATGAAGCCCTGCATTCGCACCGCACACTTCTGCTCGTTCGCGGAACTCTCTGCGAACAGCAGCGACTAACGCATTTCGCCGAGCAGCGTTCGAGGCGTTGGTGCGACGAAGATGACGATCGAAGTGGCCCGCGCTGATGAAATCTGCAAGAACAAGCTGTTCGAGTATCGACGTTCCGGTGTCTCCGACTGCCTTTGCGGCTACGACCGGTTCTACCAAAACTTCGGGCAACACGAGATATCCCAGCCTTAAAGCTGGAAAGAGGATCTTGGAAAACGTGCCGACATAAATAACGTGATCTTCCCGGTCCAGCCCGGCCAACGCCTGAAGCGGTGGTCCGTCGTAACGATATTCACTGTCGTAGTCGTCCTCGACGATGAATGCTCCTGCGCGTGAAGCCCAATCAAGAAGCTCAAGACGACGCCCAATTGGAAGGACTACGCCGGTCGGAAACTGATGTGACGGCGTGACGTAAGCAAGTCGAGCAACGTATTTCTTGGTTTTGGGGACCTGAATACCATTATCGTCAACATCCGACGTGAGCAGCTGAGCACCTGCGGCCAGGAACGCGCACCGCGCACCGGTGTAATGAGGCTCCTCTATCAGAACGCGGTCTCCAGGATTTAACAGAACGCGACTGATCAACTCCAAGGCTTGTTGCGTTCCGTTAACAATCACAATTCTTTCCGGGCTTGCTTCAATTCCACGCAACCGCCGGAGTCGAGCGGCGATGGCTTCGCGCAATTCCAGTCGACCCTGCGGCGGGCCATAGTCGAGATCACGCAACTTGGCGTGGCGAGCCCGCGCACCGAGCAGCCTGCACCACAATGCGTACGGGAGATCGGGAAACGCCGCACGGCCGGGCCGAAAATCGTACCGCAGCCGCGGCGGGTTTAATTCCCAGCTCAAGTTTGGCAACCCCAGGCTCTCGGTTGTCGCTCGTGCGGCTTTTAGGATTCTCTCTCCAGTGATCGAAAGGCCGGCCTTTTTGCGACTGACCGTGCGCGGTGCTCGGTCCAGAGATGCCAACGAATGAGATCGAAAGAACTCCGGCGGTAGAACCGGCGCGACAACCGTTCCAGCCGCGCCCACACGTGTCTCGAGATACCCTTCTGCAAGCAGTTGTTCGTAAGCCAGGACCGCAGTGTTTCGCGACACTTTCAGAAGATTGGCAAGCGCACGCGTCGAAGGAACTCGTTCACCCGGCGGCAGCGTCCGCGCCAGTATGTCGTCACGAAAAGCGCGGTAAATCTGCCGATAGAGCGGCCCGGTTCCATCGAGTTGCAGCACAATGGACCTATTCAAATATAAAAACTCCAAGGGCGCAAAGCTCCATGAACTTGGGAATCCCCGGGCGAACGGATCGCTATTTGCAGCGCCAGATTCGCCGAATGCCCGGCAAATGGATAGAATCGTCTGATGAACGATTCCGATCATGCAGCTCCGGGTTCGGATTTATTCGAAACGGAACTACGTCGACAAATTCTGGTGAGTGAAAGAGAGCGCGCCAGCTTTCAGGCGCTGGTTGGCGTGGCGCTTTTGCCCATCGTGGGCGTGGTCGATCTTTTTATTGCCACGGCGAAGCCGTTGTCGGCCGCTCTGCTCGTCATCACAGCCGTCATTCTCTATGAGTGGGGCATGCGTCAGTTGTTCAATCGATATCTTCGGCAGGATCGACAATTACCACCGCTGATTCGTTACCTGAACGTCGCCATCGAGACGAGTTTTCCGACCATTCTCCTGGCGTGGTTCGCGAATATCATGCCCACCGATGTCGCTCTGAGCAGCGCAACCGTGCTCGCGTATTTCTTCTTTATCATTTTGTCTGCGCTTTCGCTCGATTTTCGGCTCAGTGTTTTCGGCGGAGTTGTCGCGGCCGCCGGTTATGTCGCGCTGACACTGATCTTTCGTGAACGATTGCCAATTGGGCCCGAGCATTCGCCCGAAAACACGGTGCCATATATCATGCGACCCATTCTCCTTTTGGTTGGGGGCGTGATCGCGGGCCTGGTCGCGGCACGCATTCGTTCCGGTATTCTACGGTTGCTCCACACGGCCGAAGAGCGCCGGCGCATCGTCCAGATGTTTGGGCAACATGTTTCGCCCGCTGTTGTGAACCAATTGCTCGCGCAACCGACGGGGCTTCAGACCGAGTTGCGAGACGTGTGCATTCTTGTTCTCGACATTCGTGATTTCACTGCCTTTGCCGAAACCGCCGAGCCGGATTCAATCGTGAATTATTTGAACCAGCTTTGGGGCAAGGCCGTGGAAATCGTGAACCGGCACCACGGCGTCGTGAACAAATTTCTTGGTGACGGATTCATGGCGGTGTTCGGCGCGCCGCTGGTCATGGGAAACCATTGCCAGAACGCCCTCAACGCCGCGCGGGAACTGGTCGCCGAAATTAAGCGCGCAACCGACGCTGGTGAAATCCCACCGACACGGATCGGACTGGGATTGCATTCCGGCGAAGCATTAGTCGGCAATATCGGTTCGACCGAACGCCGTGAATACACGGTGATCGGCGACGTTGTGAATGTCGCATTTCGGATTGAGCAGTTGAACAAGGAACTGAACTCGAGCTTCCTCGTTTCAGAATCGGTGCAGGAAACTGTCGGCGAACTGGAGGGCGTTGAATCTTCGGCTTCAGTTCCTATTCGCGGACGAAACGCGTCGGTCCGCGTCTATAAATTGGGGTGACAGGAGCTGTTAAAGCCGTTCCAGCTACTCGGGCAACGTTTCGCCAGAGCCGCCGATTTCCGCGGGAAAATCTTTCAATTTTGGAAGCCCGTCTTTTATGGGCAGAATCGTTTCGGCGTAATTGAGGTGGACCTTTGGTTTGAACGGAAAATTCCGCATAGCGCCACTGCGCACATCCATCAAACCGAGCGTCGGATGTTCGACGGTGATGTGGCTGCCGCACTTTGTGCAATAACCACGCTCGCTGATGTCGCTGCTTTTAAAGCGCCCGAGAAATTCCTGGCCCTTGGTGACTTTGAAATCTTCCTTCTTCCACAACGTAAACGCGCTCACCGGAGCCGCGGAATAATGCCGGCAGTTTTCGCAATGGCAGTAACCAACTTCCAGAGGATCGCCGCTCAT
>DASREH010000094.1:0-49225 GCA_035652195.1 Candidatus Udaeobacter sp.
GCAGTGAGAGCCGGAACGCCAATCCCGCGGACTAACTGATGGTCGACCTGCTCTGCTTGCTGCAGTGCCGCGGTCGCTCGATCCGCCATCGGTGCATCCTGCGTGATGCAGTTGTCCAAAGCAAGAGTCTGCCGTACTTTCTGGGCGAAAGGGGGTTCGGCAGGTGGCCGTTGTGCAGGCAATACGTAGGGAAATCAGGTGCCGGGTTGCCGGCGAGCCCCAGCCGCCAAACAAGAATGTGTGTTCCGGCGGTGATAAGAGTTGCAGCCTATCCCGCAGCCGCTTTTGGCATCCCCAATATCCTGTGGATGGAGCCTCGCAAAAACACTCCAAATTGTGTGTTTTTTGCTTGTCACTCCCTAATGTCTGCTGTATTTGACGCTTCAAGGCCCGAGGTTTGGCCTACCATGCATTTACAATCGCTCGAGCTTTTCGGGTTCAAGTCGTTCGCCGACAAAACGCTCCTGAACTTTCACCAAGGCACGACTGCCATCGTCGGCCCAAACGGCTGCGGAAAATCCAACGTGCTGGACGCCGTGCGCTGGGTTCTGGGAGAGCAATCAGCAAAGTCGTTGCGTGGCGACGAAATGGCTGACGTGATCTTTGACGGCAGCGAAGCACGTAAGCCGGTCGGATTCGCGGAAGTATCACTGACCTTCACGGATTGCGCTGACGAGCTTGGCATCGACTGGCACGATGTGCGGGTAACTCGGCGTGTTTATCGTGACGGCAACTCCGAGTATCTGTTGAACAAGACGCCGTGTCGTCTGCGCGATATTCAAAATTTGTTTGCCGACACCGGTATTGGCCGCGCTGCCTATTCAATGATGGAACAAGGGAAGATCGACATGATCCTTAGTTCCCGGCCGGAGGATCGGCGCGCAATATTTGAGGAAGCAGCGGGAGTCACCAAATACAAGACACAAAAACGCGAGGCGCTAAGAAAGCTTGAAGCGACCGAGGCAAACCTTCTGCGAATCGGTGACATCATTAAGGAAGTAAAACGTCAGATTGGTTCGTTGCAGCGGCAGGCGGGCAAAGCGCGGCGTTATCAGGCGTTGCATGACGATCTTCGTATTCTTGATTCGCATCATTCGCGCAAGCTACTCGAGATGCTTGAAGGCGAGTTCGCACATTGCCAGGCTGAGATCAAACGCCTCGAGGAATCGGAACATTCCACTCGCGCCAAAATCGAGTTGGAGGAAAATGACCTGGCCGAACAGCGCTGCGCGTTGGAAGAAATCGATTCCCAGCTCGCGAACAGCCGCAGTGAACTTCAGCGTCTTGAAAGCGAAATTAACGCGCATCAAAACCGAATCCAGTTCAACCAGCAGCGGGCTGAAGAACTGAATGCGCTGATTGAACGCTCTCGGAAGGACATCGCGGCTGCGGAAGCCAAACGCACACAGCAAGGCAAAGAGATTCAAGAGGCAAATGCGCTCATCGAAAAAGCGAATGAAGCGTTGCGGACAAGTGAAGCAGAATTAATTCGGGTCACCGACCGGCTGACGGAACTTCGAGCCGAGCAAACCTCGCGCGCATCCAAACTGGCCGCGCTGCAAAGCGCGGCTTCACACGTCGAGCGTCGAATCGCCGACCTCGCGGAGGAGATCTCAGGGCTTAAAATTCGCCGCGAATCCACAGAGGAGAATCGGCGTGGCTTGGATGCCTCCGCCTCGAACATAGAAATCGCGCGTACTCGAACACAGGACGAGATAACCAGGTTACGCGCGACAGCGAAAGAACTCCAAACCAAAGCCGATCAATGCCGAGCCGCTGTCGAGAATTGGGAGAGAAAACTCCAAGAAGAACAGAAACTTGCTGCGAGCACCGATAAGGAGCTCGCCACAATTGAACGCGCCCAGGCAGAAAAAGAATCGCGACTCGAAATTCTACGTCAACTTAATCGGGAAGGAGAAGGTCTTTCCCAGGGATCACAAGCGGTTCTCAAGGGACTGCATGACCGATTGCGATTTCAACCCGCCCTTGCGGGGGCCCTGGTAGCCAGTCTTGATGTAGAGCGAGATTTCATCCCGGCGATCGAAGCCGTACTGGGCCGAAATTTGCAGGCTATCGTGCTAAATGATGCCCAACTGGTCCCGGAAATTATTGCGACGCTCAAGGAAAAGAAACTTGGCCAGGCAGCCTTGGTCGTTCCGCAACTGGCGAATGGCATATCCAAGCGTGGAGAAGAACGTCCTCCTGAGACATCCCTGGGATGGGCAATAGACAAAGTAAAGGCGCCGGAACCGCTTGCTGGTCTTGTTGCACAATTGCTTCGCAACGCTGCAATTTTTCAGAATCTCGCCGACGCGCTGGCTGCCAGAAAAAAACACCACAACATCGCCGCGGCGACGGTGGATGGCGAATTGGTATCGGCTGAAGGTGTCATCTTCGGCGGAAGCCGGGAAAGCTCGGCAGATTCTTTGCTGGAGCGCAAGGCCCGAATGTCCACCCTGGAAGGGGAGTGTTCCGAAATCTACAAACAACGCGATGTTCTCCTTCAGAAATGCAATGAGGCAAAACGGATCTTGAAAGAAGCGACCGGCCAACTCGACGAAGCCAGGCGCGCGTACGAAACGGCACAACGCGAAACGTCCGATTGTGACAATCGAATTCTTTTTCTGACGCGGGAACTGCAGGAAGCTGAACAGAAACAGACGCAGCTCCAATCGGAACAAACGACGTTGGCCAGACAAATTCACGCCGCAGACGACCGCATTGCAAAACTGGAACACGAACTGGCTGCAGAACAGGCCACTTTGGAAGCAAACCAAAGTGAGCAAAAAATACTTCAGACCGCTCAGGGTGACCTCGCCAAGCACGAAGCTGAGGCGACGGAACAACTCAACGAATTACGTTTAACGGTCGCTACAGAGCGGCAGCGCTGCGAGCATTTGATGGCTCAGCGCCAGCCGATGAACGCTCGTGAAGCCGAGCTTGCAGAGATCATCGCGGCGCGCCGGGCCGAGATCAACGGTTTTCAAGAGCGATTGACCACCCAGGCTAAGGAATCAGAAAGAGCAGAGTCCGCGATTGAAACACAAACAGCAGAGCGCGCGGATCTTCAGGTAGCACTAGGAGGGCTCTCAGAAAAGCGCAATAAGCAGTCGACAAAGATGAATGAAGCGGAGTCCCATCTGCGCGCACTCCGAAATTCACTCAATGATTTCCGTGATTCGCGTTCGAATGTACAGGTGCGACATGCCGAGCTGCAGTTGAAAATTGACAATCTCACCGAGCGCGTCGCTCGACGGTACCAAATTAATCTGCGCGAATTTAGTCCTGATCAGAGTGCATTTGAAAAAACTCTGCGAGGCCAGATCAAGAAGAGGATGGATAGATCCACGGGCGATGTTCCCAACGCCAGTGAAGCCGCCGCCGATTCACCAACACGCTTAGAGATTACGACTGCTCTGGCAGACAGCGATCTCGACAACTTGATTGCAGATCTTCGGACACAACTCGACAACATGGGTCCGATCAATCTCGACGCTGTCCAGGAGTACGACGAACTGGAAGAACGACATAAATTTCTCGAAGCGCAGAATACCGACCTCACCAATTCGCGTCGCGAGTTGCTGGATGTGATCGCGCAGATTAACTCGACTACCAGGAAGTTGTTCAGCGAGACGTTTGCTCAGGTGCGCACGAATTTCCGCGAAATGTTTTTGGAACTGTTTGGCGGTGGGCGTGCGGACCTGGCCCTGCTCGATGAAAACGATCCGTTGAACTGCGGGATCGAAATCACCGCAAAACCTCCGGGAAAACAGTTGCAAACTGTGTCCCTGCTAAGCGGCGGTGAACGCTCCATGGTCGCAGTAGCCCTGTTGTTTGCCATCTACATGGTACGCCCTAGCCCGTTCTGCATTCTTGACGAGGTGGATGCGGCAATGGACGAAGGCAATATCAACCGCTTTATCCGCGTCTTAGACCGTTTTGTGGAGCAAAGTCAGTTTATCATCATTACCCACAACAAGCGCACCATCGCGAAGGCCGACGTGCTGTACGGCGTAACCATGGAAGAACGCGGAGTGAGTAAGCTGGTCGGCATGAAGTTGACGGCGCCACATCAAGTCTCCGCCGAAACGTTTGCGAACGCAGCACAGAAGCCGACGCAGGAACGTCTGGCGCTTGCAATGCGGTAGCAGTTTTCGATTTGCAAAACGGCAAGCCCATCGCTCGGAATTCTCCGCAGCTTGGCTTCCTGTAAAAGCCGGCTCGGAAATTCCATAAAATCTTTTTGCGCGCGCTGCTTAATCTCGCGTAAAATTACGGGATGCTTCAGACGGCGCAGCGGCAATCAAAAACGAAGAAATCCAAGCCGGCGCAGCCGCATGAGCGTTTCCTCGAAGCCTTTCGCTGGATGCTCCTCGCTCGAACGCTGGAGGAGAAACTCGTTAGCCTGTATCGGGGCGGCCTCATCACCGGTGGCGTCTATATCGGCAAGGGGCAGGAGGCGGTCAGCGCGGCATGCGGCCTGTTTTTGGAAAAAGGAGATATTTTCGCACCGTTGATTCGTGACCAGGCAGGGCGGTCCGCATTCGGTGAACCGCTATTGGATGTCACTCGCACTTATTTAGGCTCCCGTCTTGGTCCGATGCGCGGCCGAGACGGCAACATCCATCGGGGTCGGCCGCAACAGAACCAACTAGCCATGGTCAGTCATCTCGGCGCAATGATCTCAGTCACGGTTGGCGCCTTAATGGCAAAGCGGTTTAAAGGAGAAAAAGGCTTTATCGGGATGGCCTGCATCGGTGAAGGCGGAATGCAGACCGGCGCCTTTCACGAGGGAATGAACATCGCGGCAGTCGAGCAGGTGCCACTCGTAATCGTAGCGACAAATAATCATTACGCTTATTCCACGCCGAATGACCGCGAGTTCGCGTGCGAGGACCTGGTGGATCGCGCGATCGGATATGGTTTCGAAGGTTATCGTCTCGATGGGACAGACCTCAACGCGTGCCTCGATGTCATCGGCGGTGCCGTTAAACGTGCGCGCGCCGGCCGTCCGCCGCAGTTGGTGGTCGCCTCTGTGCTACGGCTTTCCGGCCATGGCGAACACGATGATGCCAGTTACGTGACAGACGAGATCAAGCGCGAATCATTTGCGCGCGATTGTTTGACCGTGGCCGAACAAACCATCCTGGACTCGAAGTTGGCCGATGCCGAAACCCTGGCTCAGTGGCGTAAAGAAGCAGTCAGCAAAGTCGATGAAGCAGTCGCCACCGCACAAAAGGAGGCTCCCCCCGAAGGTGAGAAGGAAGACTGGTGCGCGTTATCGACGCGGGATCTTGTCGACCACGTGGAAACGATCGAGTGAAGATGAGAAGACGGCGTAATTCGTTAAATCGATACAACGTGACATCGATCCTGCGTTCGACGATTGAACCATTTGGTACGGCAGAGTCATGAGCATCACGTATTTGGAAGCAATCCGCGAAGCGCAAGCGAAGCTGCTTCGCGATGATGACCGCGTCTTCATCTACGGCCAGGACGTCGGTGGCACATTCGGGGGCGCTTTCAAAGCGACGAAGGGTCTTGCCAAGGAATTTCCTGGTCGCGTACTGAACACGCCTATCAGCGAAGATGCCATGGTTGGAACTGCCATCGGCGCTGCCATTCAGGGAATGCGGCCAATCGTCGAGATGCAGTTTGCCGATTTTTCCAGCATTGCGCTGAACCAAATTCTAAACAATGCCGGCACCCATTATTGGCGTACCAACATGCCGGTGCCCATTACGGTTCGCCTGCCTTCAGGCGGAACGAAAGGAAGCGGACCTTTTCACAGTCAATCGATGGAATCCGTTTACGCGCATTACCCGGGGCTGATTGTCATGACGCCCGCTACTGTGGAGGATGCGTACACCATGCTCATCGAAGCGGTGGCCATTGATGATCCGGTTGTCTACTGCGAGCACAAATATCTCTATTACCATCTTAAGGCGGACAAATTGCCGACCGAAGGTTTGCCCACGGGCAAGGCGCGGATTGCACGCCAAGGTCGAGATCTAACCATTGTGAGTTACAGCGCGATGCTGCACGAATCGCTTGCTGTCGCTGAGCAATTCGCCGGAGAAGGCCTTGAAATTGAGGTTGTCGATCTTCGCTCGGTTAAACCGCTGGATACGGATACTGTGCTGGCCTCGGTTGCGCGCACAGGTCGTCTGTTGTGTGTGGGAGAATCCTTTCCATGGGGCGGCGTGACCGCAGAGGTGATTGCGCGGGTTGCAGCAGAAGGTTTTCATCTGTTGGATGCGGCGCCGCAACGCATCAACGCAAAGGACACGCCAATTCCTTATCATCCAAATCTTTGGTCGGCTCACCGACCGAACGCCAGGGAGATCGCGAAAAAAGCCCGCGCGCTGCTTCGTGAATAGAATTTATGCCGCAAGTTCCAATTATTATGCCTCAACTTGGCGAATCGATCGCCGAAGCAACAATCGTCGATATCAAAGTAAAACCGGGCGATGAAGTTGTTGACGACCAGGAAATCATAGAGGTCGAAACCAATAAAGCTGTCATGGGCGTGACGACGCCATGCAAAGGGACGATTGCCAAAGTATCGGTGCAATTGAAAGAGACGTACCCGGTCGGCGCGGTCCTGGGATACGTGGAAGCAAGCGAAGCGGACGCCGCGCGATTCGCAAAACAAACAACGCCTCCTCCGCAGCAGGAAGTGGCAGAGGAGATTCCTGCGCGGGCCGACCAGGAAGTCGCGCCAGCGGCCGGGAAGAAAATCATGACGCGTGACGGTAACGGCGCACGTACCGGTGGGTTGCCTGTTCCCGTTGCGGCCAAAGGGGCAACATTCATGTCCCCGCGCGTTCGAGCACGAATGGCCGAGTTGCAGTTAAGTACCGCCGATCTCGCGGGAATTATGGGTACAGGCGCGGGTAACCGGGTTACGATCAAGGATCTCGAGAATTTTTTGCAGAAGATCGACGAGCAAACCGCACACGACGCTTCTGCAATCCGCACTGGGGTGGCCGATGCAATGCGACGAAGTTGGACACGGCCCCTTTCCACTATTGGTTCCTCGGTAAATCTGGATCCGCTGTTACAGGACCGGAAGAACCGCGAGGCCAAGCCAGGCCCTGGCCTCTACGCGGTGCGCGCGCTGGCTTTGGCGCTCGCTGAGAATCCTGGCGCCGCAGCGAAGTTGATCGGTAACCGTACGGTACAGTCCAACTCCATCGATGTTGGCATTGCCGTTGAAGCGGAGGATGGGATCATGGTTCCTGTGATTCGGGGCGCCGATAAGACTTCGCTTGCGGATCTTACGTCGAAGTACAAGGAGCTCGTCGAGCTCGGCAGACAGCGCCGCATCTCACCAGATATGCAAGCCGGCGGCGTTGCGACGGTTTCAAACTTTGGGACGTTTGGAATGGAATGGGGAACGCCGATCCCTCTCCCAGACCAGACATTGTTGCTCGGCCTTGGAGTCGGAAAAAAGGTTCCGTCGTGGGATGAACAAAAGAAAGAATTTGTTCCGATGACCGCAGCTCAGATCACCCTAAGTTTTGACCACCGTAGTATTGACGGCGGTGGCGCCGGGCGCTTGTTAAAACGCGTTATCGAACTCCTCGAGGCGCCGGAACAACTCTAATGTTCATCTGCATTGGGAGCACCTCGCTGATCGCCGCACGATAACAGATTCTGCATCTGTTCAGATTTTGAACCCTGTCATTTCTTACGTCATCGCTTCCGTTCAGCGCAGCGGAACACATTTGCTTTGCAGCATCCTGGAAAGCACCGGCAAAGTCGGGAGGCCAGGAGAGCATTTTCTGTCCAAGCCCGGAGAAACATGGGAAAGGCGTTGGGAGGCGCCGTCGCGTATCGGCTATATCGAACATGTTTTACGCCAAAACACCGGAGCCAACGGCGTTTTCGGCACCGTAATTATGTGGAGCTATTTCGATCGAATGCTTGAGCTATTGCGAGAGATTCCTGCTTACAGCGGTTTGGAGGCAGCAGAACTTCTCGCGGCTGTTTTTTTTCAGCCGAAGTATATCTGGATGCGACGACGGAATCATGTTGAACAGGCAGTCTCCTGGGCAATTGCATGCCAAACAGGCGTTTGGACTCAAAAATCAGAAGAGATATCGCTGCCGCCCGCTGCACCTGAATTTGATTTCAAGGTCATCGACGAATGGTGCAACCGGATCGAGGCGCATGACAAAGGATGGGAAAATTATTTCCACCAGAATCACATTGAGCCGTTGGTCATTTTTTATGAAGACGTCGTCGCATCACATCGCGCAACCGTGGAGCGTGTTCTAAAATTTCTTGAATTGGAATTTACGCCGAGTGTCGAGATCTCAGGCCCAACGGTCCAGAAACAAGCCACCCGAATGTCTAAAGAGTGGGTTGCCCGTTATTTGGAACTCAAACGAGGCAGGAACGGCCGCTTTGCGCGCGCCGTTCGCCGATTACGGTTCTAAAGGCTGGCTCGCGGGGCTGTATCGTCATGTCCTTCGCGTGCGTCAATGCCTCTTCTCTTTTCTAAACTCCTCAAAAAAAATGCAATCAGGATCACAAGAGCCGAAGCGCAGGCAGTTGCACTTCCCCAAACCAGCCAGGCCGGGCGGTAAACGAGAACAAGCCGGCCATGAGCACTCGCTGGAATCTCGACTGTTGGAAATAATCCGCGGTAAGAAGTGACCGCAAGTTTTTGACCGGCCAGTCGCGCTTTGTATCCACGGAAATAGGGGCGAGAAAACGTCAGCAGCGCCGGACCCCCACCTTCAGGCACAACCACGTCTGCTTCCACCCGATTGCGCGAATCATTAATTTGCGAAATGCTTGCCGTAGCAAACTGTTCGCCGGGGCGCGAATCCAGAGAGGTTACAGAACGCACCCGCGCGAAAGGTGGGCTGCGTCGATGAAAGACGCGGCCCTCATCGTTCGCCAGAACCATTTCCCATTCGGAAGACGGCTGTGGCGCTAAATCCAATTCACTGGCAACGACGATTCCATCGACCCCTAACAAAGCTAGTTCGCCATCCTTGCCGGATTCGGCACTGAGCAGATGATTTCCTACGCCGGGATTAATCTCGCCGTGAATCGACGTTGCGAATGCGCGGGCTACGCCGGCCGGCCGAATTGGACTGTAGCCATTGATAAAGCGTAACCCTGCCCACATGGGTGTGCTACCAGGCCGTAGAGTCTCGCCGACGGCTTGAGGTTTATATGCGACGCAATACGTCAGCTCTGCCCACGGATAGATGCTGAGGTAAAGGCGCTGCGGGTCGAGAGGCGCAGCCTTTAGAAGTGCCTGAGAGAAATTGTACTTCGGAACACCGCAGTTGGTGGGAATACAAATGTACGTGACCAGAAACGCTGAAAACGTGATGACCACCGCCGCCCACTTTTGGAATTCGACGGCGCGCAACAACAGTGTCAACAGCAACCAAACCCCTGCAAGCCCAAGAAAAAACCAGGTCAAAGGAAAAGCATACGATCCGGTCGTACGCAGGATCAGCATCGAGGCGGCAGTAATCGCGCTGAGCAAAAGCGCGGCTGTTGCCGGCATCATTGTCCCGGCCCGAACCTGGCTGGATGCGGATGAAGCCAGTTGCAGATGCATTGCTTCTGCGGCGCAGATTGCCAGGACCAGATGGAAAAACGGCAGCCATCGGAAACTCCAACGAAAGAATCCCGCAGTCGGGACCATGCAAAGTAAGAGCAAGATCAGGAGCAGAAGCAGCTCCCATTTAATTTGCCTGACTAGCACTCGGGTACGGCGGACCAGTCCAGCGATTAGCGCCGCAGGAGCCACAAGTCCGCACGCGAGTTCTGTTGCGGTGTGCGGCAACAAACGGTTGGAGAAATCAGCCCAACTCACCGTCCAACATGGCAAGATCAGCCCGGGCAATGCCGCAGGGGGCACCAGCCATTGCCAATGCGCTTTTGCCGGCTGCAACTCGCGCGCTGAACCCTGAACCAGATCAACAATTGCCAGCCACGCGGGCGCGGACAATCCGAAGCCAAGTCCCACGCCAAACAGCATCGGCATGATGCACAAGATGCTCCGGGTTTGTACTAACGATTGAATCGCCATCCACGCGATTAGCAGGAACAGCATCAAAACCGTGTACGGAAAACCGCCGGCAACCAGGAGGTAAACGAAAGGCGCTGGCCAAAGAAATCTCCATTTACTTCGCTGTGGATTGAGGGCGCGTGATGCTCCCCACCACGCCCATGGCAGCCATGTGAATGCACCGAGCGCGCCAAACCAGTCCGTCGCGGCCCAGCAAATGATCCAGCCGTTTAACGATGCGATTAGAGCGACGAAAATCGACAACGGAACCGAAAATTGACGATCGCGCGCGAGCAGAAATGCACCGACCGCTAGCGCGAAGAGATGTACAATTGAAACAGCGGCTGCTTGCTGCGGAAACGTCAGAGGAAATTTCCAAACGACGATGATGACCGCATTCACAAAGGCCGAGAACACACCGTACTGAAATTCACCGGCGAGATTACCGCAGACCCAGGAATACGGACTCAAGATTGGCCAGTGACCTTCAGACCAGCTGCGCGCCATGTCCGCAAACACAGGAAGCACAGACAATTCATAATCGTCATTCCAAAAAACGAGCGGATCGTGCCACAGAAGCAGGAGACAAAAGAAGACGACGATAAATCCCGCGCTGACGGCGCCAGGCAAAGTGGATCGGCCCTGTTTCAGATGCCTGCTATGGAAAGCCTCAGGTTCGCGGCGCCTCACAGAAACGCCCTACAACACAACGGGTTGTCCTTCGGTCATCACCAGCAGCTTTTCCTCAATCCCGTGTTCGCGTGCAGATTTACGCAAACGTTCTGGCGGTTCATGAAGCGGTTCGAAACCAAGACGGAAAGTTCCGTAATGCATCGGAATCAAAGTTTTGGCTCGGAGTTCTAGAAAAGCTTTGACGGCTTCTTCTGGATTCATGTGAACTTGCCGTCCTGTTGGAGGATCGTAAGCGCCGATAGGAAGCAAGGCGATTTCGACGGGATATCGCTCTCCGATCTCCTTAAATCCGGGAAAGTAAGCGCTATCGCCGCAGTGAAAAATAGTTCGATTGTTCGCTTCAATAAAGAATCCCCCAAAATCACGGTGCAGGTCAGCAAGAAACCGGGCACCCCAGTGATGACAAGGCGTAAGTGAAATCTTAAGAGGACCCAACTCAACCGTCTGCCAGTAATCCAATTCGTGCACAATGTGGAACCCGAGATCGTGAACCAGGTTTCCGACGCCCATGGGAACAACGATGGGTTGATCGGCGGCTACGCGTCGCAGTGTGCGCCGGTCGAGGTGATCGAAATGAGCGTGCGTCACCAACACGAAATCAATGGATGGCAAATGATGGATTTCGAATCCCGGTTGTTTCAGCCGCTTGATCACCTTGAGCCACTTCGACCAGTTTGGATCGACCAGGACATTCACCTCATGAGTCTGAATAAGAAACGATGCGTGGCCGATCCAGGTGATACAAATCTCGCCGGGTAGAATTCTTGGAAATTGCGGCGCCCGCGGTGCGTGTTCCCCTGCTCTCTTAACAAAAAGCGACGGAATCAGAACGCTGGTGAGAAAATTGCGTTTATGCCAGTCCGCGCGCGGGCGCAGCTTCACTCGCGTAGAAGGCTTGGCAATTGCACCCTCCTCGGACTGCCGAACAATGTTTCTCCGGCTTTTTTTTTGGAAACGGATTGGCACAACGTTCTGACGATATGGGACAGTTAAGAAGTTGAAAGGTTTAAAAGTTGCGAATCTTGCCAATTGGCGCGATCCGCTCCATCTTTAGCGCTCAATTTACAAGCTTTGAACCTTGTCACCCCATCCATTTCGGATTGAGTTTTCCCCTATGCGAAGCTGCAAGATTCTGGTCCTCCTGTGTTTAGTTTGTTCGAGCGCGCTCGCGTCCGAGTCACGATTGCCTTTCAGCACTGTCTTTAAGGGACAGGATCAATTTAACCGACTGGTTTCAAAAGCTAAGGCGGAAAATTGGAAGGCCTTGCCAATCGGAGAACGAACAGCCGCCATAGGCCAGGCATTGGTGGGAACGCGTTACAAGCATTTTACTCTGGAAATCGACAATCGCATCGAGTCTCCGTCAGTAAATTTTCAGGGGATGGATTGCTGGACATTCTTTGAGACCGCGCTTGGGTTTGCGCGGATGCTGAACGAGCCGGAATCAAATTGGACTCCAGAACGTTTGTTGCATTACATCGAAATCGATCGATATCGAGGCGGAGAATGCACCGGCGACTATCTTTCGCGGCTGCATTATCTCGAAGATTGGCTCTACGACAACAACCGCCGCGGTCTTGTTGAAGATCTGACGCGCGACCTGGGCGGGCGTAGCGTTCCGCATTCTGCCCGGGAGATGAGCACCGGGTGGAGACATTATCGATATCTTGCCTCGAATCGTTCGCTACTCGGCCCGCTGGCGCGAATGGAAGCAAATGTTTCGTCACGCCCTCTCTACGAGATCCCAAAAGAAAAAGTTGCGCGGATTGAACCGAAACTGCGTAGCGGGGACATAATCGGAATCATTTCGCGCGAGCGCGGTGGCCTTCGCTCGACCGCACACGTGGGACTGGCGTTGCGCACAAGCGACGGCGTTTTGCACTTCATGCACGCTTCTTCGCCCAGCAATTACGGCCGCGTCGTCGTGGATTCGCAGCTTTCGAAATACTTGTATCGCTATCGGTCTGACAGCGGAATTCTGGTGGCGCGGCCTTTGCGCTAATCCGTTTCGTGCTTGTGGGATTCCGCGAGTAATTTTTCCAGGTCGTGCACAGCTTCATCGGCGTCGACCCCATGTGCTTCGAGCGTGGCCGTGGCACCACATTCGAGATTAGCGCGCAAAACATCGATCAGGCTGGAAGCAGAAAAACGTTTTCCCTCTTTGAGCAGCCAGATTTCCGATCGAAAACTTCGAACGCGTTTGACGAATTGAGCTGCCGGACGCGCGTGTAATCCAAGCTTGTTGGTAATGCGCACGTCCCGTCGGGCCGACGTAGGCTCTCTCTTGTGTCCGAATCTCACGCCTGACTGGTGCCCCAACGCCGATGCAAAAATCTTTCGATTGGTGAAAAGAAGATTTTATCGGCAAGCAATCCGATAACAACAATCACAATCATGATGCCGATGACCTGCTCCATGGCGTTCAGTTCTCGTCCATAATGAAGCAGCTGGCCAAGACCAAAACCGGTGAGGATTGTCACGAAAATCTCAGCCGCCATCAGCGAACGCCAGGCAAACGCCCATCCTTGCTTCATGCCGCTCACGATGAAGGGAAGCGCGGCCGGCAGGATAACTTTGAACCACATGTGCAATCGCTTGGATCCCATGGTCAGCGCAGCCCGGCGATAAATAGGCGGAACATTTCGTACGCCGGTGTCAGTCGCGATGATGACAGACCAAAGTGTCCCCATGATGACTACGAAAAGCATCGCCGCTTCCGTCTGGCCAAACCACAACAGCGCCAGAGGAACCCAGCAGACGCTCGGAAGCGTCTGTAAACCCAGCGAGAGGGTCCCGATCGTATCGCCCAAAACTTTCCACCGCGCGGTAAGAAGTCCCAGAGGAAGCCCTATGATAAGTCCAATCAAATAACCAATAACCAGGCGCCACATCGTGATCACGATGGCGTTAAAGAGGCTCCGGTCAGCGGCTGCGCTTTCCAAATACTTCACGACCTGCCCAGGAGAGGGCAGCAGCACGGGCGACCACACTTTCATGCGATATAGTCCTTCCCATAGCGCAACAAGAAGAGCGAAGAATGCCACTGCCAAAAACAATCGCTTCATTTTGCAGCATTAGCTCCGGCTTTACCGACACTCTTCAACGCTTGAGTGATCCGCGTGGAATGAGCGGCAAGATCCACACTGTTGATGTCACGCGGCCGCGGCAAATCGATGACGAATTCCGCCTGAACCCGGCCGGGATGAGGTGAAAATAGCAGGACCCGGTCGCCCAGGCATGCGGCTTCACGAACGTTGTGCGTAACAAAGACGATCGTTTTGCGACGAGCCTTCCAAATCTCCTGGATGTCTCCATAAAGCTGTTCGCGAGTAAGTGCATCAAGCGCAGCAAACGGTTCGTCCATGAGGAGCATGCGCGGATTTGGTGCCAAAGCCCGGGCCAGGGAGACGCGCTGCTTCATGCCCCCGGAAAGTTCGTGAATGTTCGCGTGTTGAAATCTACTCAGCCCAACAAGCTCAAGGTAGTATTTGGCTACTTCACGACGGTCTTTATTGGTCAGATTTGGTTTTAGTTTGAGTGCAAATAAAATGTTCCCAAAGACGTCCAGCCACGGAAATAGAGCCGGCTCCTGAAACATAACGAGTCGTTCGCGGCCAGGTCCTGTTACCGGTTTGCCGTCGGCTAGCACGGTACCGCTGTCGGGCTTTTCCAAACCCGCAATAATGTTGAGCAGTGTCGTCTTACCACAGCCGCTGGCACCGACAAGACACACGAATTCGGCCTCGGCGACATTCACACTTACGCGGTCAAGCGCGAGCACCGGACCAGAGGCGCTTTGAAAGCTTTTAGATACGTTCTCGACGGTCAGCTTCGACGGTGCAATGACCTGAAGCTCCTCAGTAGCCGAAGAAAGATGGTGCCCATGCAGATGCATCACGGAGTTTCGATGAGCTTCGACGTGTCTGTCGAACCCTTTAAGAAACCCGCTTCTTTACCATCTTGCACCGATTTGGCAACCAGATCGCGCGATACTTCGCTGGTGAATTGAATTCGATTCCAAGCCTGCGCCACCGCGTCCGGCTGAAAATCGGACCGAGTTTCCGCTTTCAACTCGTCGATCAACAACTTCTGCGCTTCCGCTTGATTCTGCTGAATCCATTTGGTCAATTCCGAGTTGGCATCCGCGACCTTCTTCGCCAATTCATGCTGGTCCCGCAGAAACTTCACACTCGAAACCAACCACGTGGTAATCGTATCCTTGTCCTCGAGGAAAACGCGCCCATTCGCATCGCGTAAAAGACGAGTCACCCAAGGCTCGACCGTCCAAACAGCATCAACTCCACCACTTTGAAGCAGTGCAAGCTGATCCGGATTCTGAGTGGGTAATACCGTTACCTCACCTCCGGTTTGCGTAACCTTGAAACCTTGCGCCTTCAGCCAGGCTCGGCACGATATGTCCTGCGTATTGCCGAGTTGCGGTGTGGCGATTTTCTTTCCTCGAAAATCCGCTGGCGCTTTGATAGGCGAATCAGCCTTTACCACCAACGCCGCGCCACCGTTGGCTGCACCGGAAATCACTCGGATCTCTTCCCCACCGGACTTCAAGTACGCGTTTAGAGCTGGTCCTGGACCCACGTAAGTGACATCCAGTGATTTAGCAAAAACGGCTTCCATCGCTGATGGGCCTGCATTGTACGTAAACCACTGAATCTCAACGTTCGGGCCGAGATGTTTCTCAAACCAACCTTTGCCCTGGCGCGACAGAGCATGCGCGATCACGCCCTGCGCGTGAGTGACGTTTGGAAAATGGCCAAACCGAATCGTCGTCTTCTCTTGCGCGGTAACAAACGATGCGCAAAGCAGAAACATTCCAATAATTGCTGTTAGTTTTGTTTTCATAGTTGTTAGAAAGTATGCGTGAAAATGACAGAGGATCCGCTGATCTTCGCGGCTTAAGATTGGTTGCCTAAAACATTAGCTGCAGCCGTCCGATGACTTCATCGAATTGGTCATCGCCGAATTCAGGATTCGCGGCACGAAAATCCGACCAGGTATGGATATAATTGACCATCAGTTTGATGTCGTTGCCATGGATATAGTAGTTGAGCCCCCCAAGGATCGAATAGAGGCCGTCGTTCCCCATTTGTCCGGGATTTAAATACTGCCATTGAACCACAGCTTGCAGCTTCTTCGGGAGCAGGTAATAGGCGCCGGTTACGTAAAATCCATCGGTCGTAAAGTTGGAAAACTCGGGAGGTGTGCCGTTCACGGTCCGACCTTCGACGTGTTCCTGCAGGTACTCGCCGATCAGGTCGAAGCGACCCAGTTCGAACCAGGCGTCCACGCTCCAACCCGTTCTCTCATCGGCGCTAGGCAAGACAAACGGCGAGAGAGATCCATCGTCGTTAACCAGCAAGTTGCCCGTTGGCGAGATATTTACGCCCGCCTCGTCGCGGCTGTTGACCACGTCTCCGCCCAGCTTGATAAAAGATGGCTGATCAAAGATTTTGCCTTTAAATGGCTGTAACTCCAGCCGGCCCACAAACATGAAGTTGTTGTTGTCGTTCACGGTGATGTTGCGGCCGTTTCCGTTGAAAATACCGGCGTAATAAGTCAGCAGATCCTTCTGCTCAGGCCAAATACTCGCAAATGGCTGTCCCCAAAGTTCCACGCCAATTTGCCGATCCGGGGTGATTGCGCCAGTCGGCAAGGTGCGTTCAATGGTGAGCAGGTTAGGATCAGACCACAGCTGCTCGAGGCCAAATGGCGCTTTGTACTGGCCCACCTTTACCTGTGCCGCAGGGAACTGATGATAGTTCACCCAGATGTCTGTTGCGGAAAATGCGGTCCGGTTGCCTGAAGTGCCATCGCTCTGACCAAAATCGCCTTCCATTTTGAAATCGAATTGCTCGGCAAAGTCACCGGTCAGATTGATGCGCGCCCGGCGCAGGCGAAAACGATCTTTTATGGCCGTCTGGCCAAAGCGTCCCTCGAATGCCGAAACATCGCCATCCTCAAAATTCACCTGGATGAAGCCACCCAGTACGAGCTTCAATTCGGGCCCCCGCTGCTGCACAAAAACTGGAGGCGCCGGCTTCTCTTCTACGACCGCTTTCTCGACGTACGTTTTCCCATCGTAACTGACCTTTGTCTTCATTTTACCTTCCGACACAGGTGCTGATTGTTTTTTTAATTCGGCAACTTCCTTCTTGAGCTCAGCGACAGTCCGCTCAAGTTCCTGGATTCGTTTAGATTCCGAAGCGTTTTCGGCCACAACCGGTTGAACAGTGAGCAGCAGCATCGAAACGGCGCAGCTGATTTGACATAGTGAAATTCTTCTGAGCAGCATGGTTTCTCCTATTGCGCCGCGTTTTAAACGCGGCCGTTGATTGACTCAGTCCCTTGGGCCCTTGGAAATTGCTGTACTGTCTCCACACCGCTCTTGCCGTGAATCAACGCCTGGCTCTTTTTTGCCAGAATTGAGGCGAGTGGAATTGATCTCGGTAGGAAAGGAGGCGAGACCTTATCGCGGCGATATTTGCGGAGAGTGATTTCGACAATGTCGGCAAGTGTAAAACGATCGAGAACTGCCGTGATCGCGTTTCGAACATCGAACATCAACATTCGCAGTCCGCAGTGAACCTCATCGGGACAGGTGCAACGAGCATAGGAGGTTTGGCTAACGCAGCGGATTGGCGCGAGCGGTCCATCGATTAACCGGATGACCGCGCCAAATTTGATTCGCTTCATCGGCCGCGCCAGTGAATAGCCGCCAAACTTTCCTCGTCTGCTTTTTACATATCCGGCGGCTTTCAGCTGGGTGAAGATTTGCTCGAGAAACTTAATGGGCAGTTTTTCTTTTGCGGCGAGCTCGCTTACCTGCAGCATTGGCCACCCCACCTCTGAGGCGATGCCGAGATCAATCAGCGCGCGAAGCGCGTATTCGCCGCGTTTAGAAAGTTTCATTTCTCAAGCTCGCGCCCGTCGCCTTCTGCCCAGCAGGTAACGGTAGACCCACTCCGAAGATGAGTTTCGGCGGCGCTTCTTCTTCGCGTCGCGATATTCCAAACGCAATCGGTTAAAAACCTTGGCATCGTGAATTAAGCGTCCAAGCGTATAACGTTTCATAGTTTTTCCCTTTCTTGTTATCGCAGCCCTTCTATATCATACTATTCTACTATGGTTTCAATACTCTACTACGGCAGTAGGAAATCGAAAGCAAACTTTTTTTTCGCTTTTTTTTGCCTGCTGTTCACAGCTGTGAACAGTCAAGCGGCGGTGCTCGGCAGCTACTGCCTGAATGGCAGCCGAAAACCAAACCGCGCGGGTTAGAAACTATAACCGAATAGCGGGTCCAATCGCCGCAGTGCGTTTGCGGCGTATTTCTCATCCTCGCTGGAGAGATACTCCTGATATCCCCCTACCTTTCCGCGTCGCACTTTAAAGGACTCCGGATCACGTACGTCACCCGGATGCAGAATTTTCGAATCGAAAACTCCTGCTGCCTCTAATTTCTGCATGTTCTCAAAACGAGAAAACTCGAGCGCCTCCTGAAAAATCGACGTATCGAGGGTAGTTTCCCCGACTACCGCCAGCAGATTGCGAAACTGCTCGGCTGGAGAGGCTCGCAACGCTTCGTAGCGAATCATTGTAAAATCTTTTCTGACGGAAAACTCATCCAGCCAGTCGTTCATCACACGAACGATGCCGCGGATTCCAAATCTGTCGTCGCGAAGGAGTTCGCTGACCGATTTTTGCTTGAGGGCCGGATCAGCCCCCGGATCGCGTCGTGTCATTTGTAAATACAACGACACAAAACAATCCCGCGGATCGCGAACAAGCAGAACAATCCTGGCTCTTCGAAGCTCCTTTTTTGGAACGAGATATTTGCCTCGAAAGCGGTCCCACCAATTGCCTTTAGTCCAGTGCTCGAAACGATCATGGGAAAAGACGACCCGGGGGAAATCGGGATGATTGTGACGGCCGGGCTGGAGTGTAAAGTCAAGGCCGTATCGTCTGCATAGGTAGGCGCAAAGAAAGGTCCGGATCCATGTGCGTCCACTCTTTGGCGCCGATAGGATGACGACGTCACCGCCCGAGAGGAGCTTCGCGCGGCTGCTGAAGTTGCGGCGCGGCCAACGGACCATCCGCCGCAAAAAACGTGAAACGGGTATGCTTGTATGCGGAAGACCTGAAAGCTGTGTGGATTGCACCGCGTCACCGGACGCGATATCCGTCTGTTGGCTCTCGGCTAAGGATCGAGCTGTTATTTGAATCGACATTCCCGAATTAGACTTGTTAGCCGCACCTCTCAAGCTTTACGGCCTGTTGCATGAGACGCCAAAAAGACGTATTTGTTCAAGCACAAAAAAGGGGGCGTACTGGCTTCGACTCATCGTTGGAAGTGCAGATGGCATGTCGAGGATGGTTCGTTGGCCTCGTTAAAAACCGAACCAAAAAACAAACGCAGACAACGAAGGTCTCGCTCTCGCGGCTTAATTGACCGCGACGTTTGCCGTGGGACGCCTGCTACGACGGCAAACGTGGACAGCAGGCTGGCGAATCGGCGGAGCGACCGTGCCGATTCGTGAATCGATTTCGTGGACGCTCGGGAGTCGGCAATGTGCCGGCGCATGGCTTGGCTCCTCAGAATTTTTCGTCGGATAAACATGTAGATATTTGCGCGGAGAGCGATGAGGACAGGGGTTCAACTCCCCTCGCCTCCAGATTACTGATTATCAGTAGTTTACGCTGATTGCTTTTCGTCTATAGGAACTACAGTAGGAACACATCCGCTATAATCCATCATTGTCTGGCCCACCTTTCCCAGTTGATGGCCCACGTTGTTTTGTAGCCGGCCCACCTCTTTTTTACGCGCTTGATGAACGGAATGACGCCCCAGGCAGATAAGTTAAACGACGAATTTCTAATCCGTGGGTCGGGTGTTCGAGTCACCCGGGCGCGCTCCTTAATTTTACCTCTAGAACGCACGTTTTCATAGGAGGATTCGTTAGCATCATCGATTCAATGTTTCCGAAGATCGCGCACGAAAACGCACCAAAACGAAGCTTATTTGTCAAGTCGCTTTAGCACCCAGATTGATGCGACGGGGGAAGGTTATTGCCACCCATTAGCGGGTCGAATACCTTCGAGAATCCAAAAAATGAAGAACCTACTAGGGAAAAAACAACGATCCGGCTATTTGGCGCCGAGCACGATTCAGCGCCACATTGGCGCCGTTCCAAAAACTGCACCAGGATATTCCAACATGGTCTCAGCGCTCAAATCAAGGGCCACCACAGAAAGCGACAAGGTCATGCGAAAACTCGCAGTGACTTGGTGCAATGCGCATAAGGTGAAGCGTCAGCATCTGCGCCTGTGCCGCCGAGCTGAGCGCGAAGGCTGGCCAAAAGCGCAACCACAACTCAGAGGCGCTGGCGTTTGACGGGCAGAATCACCGAGAAATACTGGAAGTCGTCGACGCGTTTTCCAGAGTTTGCCCTAGTGAATTTGTAATCAGCAGGTCGTCGGTTCGAACCCGACTGCCGGCCCTCCCGTAAATCTATAATTTGCGCTTCGTCTTCCAACTACGCTTGGACGTCTCTTGGAGACTTTAATGGTCCTGGAGTTGCTGGCGATACAACCCCGTCGACCTCCGCAGCCCTGCGAACGTGGTCGATATGGGCTAACGGCAATCAGGGGGTTTGCTCGACGTCTGAATACGACGCAGATGTCTTATCGTCCTCTTCGTCTGATTCCGATTCTTCCGTGGACTGTTTCAACCAGCTCGGCCAAGAACCAATTTCGATCTCGGTCTCGGCGAGGATGTGAAATCCGTTATCTATTTAACACAACGCCCTTTGGAAACGCAGGGTTTACGAGGGAAACCGCTTTTACGTAACGAAGTATCAAAAGAGCATCGGCCACCCAAGTTACCTATGGCGGGGATGCGGGTTGGTTTGCTGCCAAGTCCGTGACAAGTAATTGGGGCAGGGTCAAGACGAACAAAACAGCGTTGACTGGGTTTTACTCGAAACTCTCTTCCCTTTCGCGATCACGCCCGTACTCAAGCTTGATCCAGCGGTCGAGTTCGGGCGTAACTTCGCTTACCCAGGCGCGCACGTGCGCGTCGGGATGCTCGGCGAGCTTCATCACCTCCGCCCTTCGGCGGCTTAGAATATATGCGAGCGATCCACTCCAGCTTCGAGGATGCACCCGGTGCGATAGATCATCACCAAGAAACAGCCGTTTGTCCGGCGCACTATCCAGCATCGACAGGAAGAGCGGCGATATCGCGTTTTGCTCTTCGTTGTTTCTCTTGCGGAACATGCTGAGGCATTTCCCGAGCAATGGATAGCGTATGGGGGGTTCACGATCAGCCCATGCGTGCAGTATCGCGGGATCAACGCTCTCAAGAGACGCCCCCATCGCGAGATCCAAGTCAAACCGGTGGCGGATCCCATGCTGCGACGGAGACAGCAGGAATGCGTCGAGGGTAACAAAGGGCTGCGTTTCAAGTAGGGCCTTGAAGATTTCGCCGCAGTTATGCGTAGAGAGATGGAACGCGTCGAGGGCCGAGCAGATATTCCTGCACACATTCTCGGCGGCGGGACGCCCCTCGTCACCACTGAGGCAGATGGAGATCACGGCAGCCGCGCCGTAATCACGTAGCGGACCATCCTTGCTCAAGTCGGCGCGAACGAGGAGGTCACGCCCTACTGAAATAAGACGTGGGTTGCGTTCGCGCCTCTCCTCGTGATTGGTATAAAAATACATGTGGAGAATGTCGAGCGCGATCTCGACACCACCTGAAAGGGGCGCGATTTCCTCAAACAGTACTGCTAGGTCTTCTGGTGGGGACTTCGAGACGCTGCCATTAGCGATCGATCTGAAGTTTGCGGCAACTAGCACACCTTTAGCGATGGCTCGCCTAAGCCGCGCGATGCCCCGTGTATCCATGCCGACGCACGCCTGGAGATACGGAAGCTCCGGCGCCAGATCGGGATTCTCGATTGCAACTTCGAGCCCGGTCGACGTGAGAGTTTGATCGCGCCGATTGGCTTCGGAGATAAAGCCGCCGAGTATCCTCGCGTCGCGCGTCGCAGAATCAGCGGCTGCGTAGGCTGCCGCCAGTTCGCGCCAAATCACACTAAGATTATCGGCGCCTTGAGCCAGTCCGCGACCGCATTCAAATGGCCTCATCGGATGCGGGTGTGCCAGCAACTCGGCGAGGAACTCCGCACGGGTCGCTGCATCACTGGCGAGCTCTCGGCCTACTTCGTGTGCCATCTTATCAGCTCTTTTCCATGCCTCACTCGTATCACCATCATCCTCGCCCTCGGCAAAATCCCATCCGCCACCGCCAGGCATGCGGTTGAGGACAACTGCGCGCGCTCGGTTGAGAAGATTCGCTGGCTTCAGCCGGTTGATGATTTGCTCCAATTTCGCCCTGACGTCCTCAGGCATGTTCTTGCCGTCGAAGCGAAGTGTAGCGCGGAAAGCGTGCCATCCTTCGATCCATGGGCCCTTCAGGAGAAAGGCCGTTGCAACGTCATCGAGCGCATCGCGGCAGCTAGGATGACACCAAAGCTCGCGCACATGTTCTGCAATGAGCGCGCGCGCATCCGCATCTGACGCAAGCTCAACTACAAGGGCGATTCCCTCTTTATACCAGTCCCATACATCCTTATTGATCTTGGGATACCAACCCCAGTCACGCGATCGCGCGCCAAAATTGTGGGGATCCGCGGACACGAAATGGGATTCGAGCAGGGCACGCAATGCAATATGCGCTGCGCGGCGCAAGTTTTCATCGTTCGATGCGGCGAGCCGCCTAATTACGGCGCGTCGCTCCCCTGGAGTCGCTTGGGTGCCGGAGAGGGAGACATGGAAAAAATTGCTAAATTTATTACGCGCTGAATTCAGGTTATTGTTCTCCGGCTCAGAAACGGCAAACCGCGCGAGGAGAGTCACTGCCCTCTCGAGCAAATGCGCGTCATAGCCGATGGCTTTGATCAGCGAAGCCCATCGGTACCGTGCGGGCGCGTCAGGCGGGAGTCTCGCCAGTTCATGCTCAAGTTTCGCGAGCACTGCCTCCGGCGCGACGGGAGCGATGTTGGTGATAATCTGATTACCAACGTCGCCCATTCTGAAGAGATCGCCGAGAGGGCCCTGTGCTTGCAGCCAACGCGTGACTATTGATTGGGCGACTTTTGAGTCATGCAGGAAGCCAATCCGGCGCGACACCGATTTGAGCATCCTAGGCGGCAGCGTTGCGCAGAATCGATCGAAATCCTCGCGTGGGATTCGTTCGAGTGCATGAGCGGCGAGCGTGTTAGCGATAGCCTGCGGTAGGATTGCCCGAAAGCGCCCGCGGATCTGGACAACGCCGCGTTGACGCATCTCCACTAATGCTTCATACAGTGCTCGAGCTCCAATGCCGCTGATCGCCCCCACTCGGGCGAGTTCGCCTTGGTCAGAAATATTCTCTCCCTCGATCGAGTAGAGAAGCGACAAATCCTCCGCCGCCCGAAGCAGTTGCTGGTTCGGCTCGTTACGTTGCCGGAAGATCCGTTCGAAAAGGTCGCGGTTTTTGAGCCTCCCGAGCGTTTCGCCCTTGTCGAGTGTCTGAGCCAGCGCGGCGGCAACACGGAAATTGCCATCACTGAATTCAGCGATCCTCTCGCGGTCAACTTGGGATACGTGCGAAAAAGTCTGCTTGACCCATTCAGCAACAACATCGCGGGATGCCGACTCCAGGCGGAACACATCGGTATGTTCAGGCTCGTCATCGCGGACGTCGTACTCCACGGTGATGAGGCTGACTTCGCTGCCCTCGCTGGCACACAAACGCGCAAGTTCGGAATGAGTGCCAGGATTACAGTTGTCGACGACCAGGATGGCGCGCTGGCAGCGGGCTACCAGCTCGCGCGCCATATCGCGCGCAGACGGGCTGGTCTCTTCGGAGTAGTCGGTGTACACAGCGAGACTCGGATCCAGAGCCTCGTCGCCGACGTTTTCTTCAAATAACGCTTGGACCAGACGGGTCTTACCCAGGCCTGACAGACCCACGAGTCGGATGCACTGCCGAGGACTGCGCAACGCGTTGCGCAGCCGGCTGATGCCATCCGCGATGATAATGTGTTTGACGCCGCGGGAGCTCTCATCAATCAAACATGCGTTGTCATTAAACAAATATGGTTTCCGACTAAAGTTTCCGCGCCCTTCCCAGTCTCCGATGCCGCTCCACCCGGAAAGCGGGCGCCCAACTCTTCCACGCACCCAAGCCACGATGCCGGGGTACTGATTAACCCAGGTGGCGATGCGATCACGGTCGTAAAAATCGGTATGCAGCTGTGCGGCGTTCGGGAGATCCGATAACAGGTCTCGCATGGCTTGGCGACGAACCGCCAGTCGGTCGTTTGTTACGGACGCTCGCCCACTAATGATCACGTAGGCACCCGATGCATCGGCGAGCTTTCGAATAGCATTACGCAAGATGCCGTTAGGCCGCATCTCCTTACGAATGGCAGCAGGAGGCATATCGGCTCTTTTGACTTGAAAGCCTGTCACCCGGCGCGGCACAAAATCAGCATTGGTGATCTCTGCTGGACATTCGACTCCAACGTCAATCCCGCCGTCCGCCGCATCCTGCTCGCCGCCAGCGGCGACGGAGGAGAGCGGATAATCCTTCGCACGAAGCTCGGCGATAGCCAACCGTGCGATCAGGGACCGCAGATCAGCGTCATCCAAGCTACTGATTTCATTGCCAGATATTTCGAACATTAACCGGAAACTGCTTCGCCTTTCAGCATCTACGGCGGCTCGCCGCGCCTCACAGAATAGCTTTAAACTCAGTACTCTTGCAACGGGGCATCTGCCAGCGCCTTCTGATGGAAGCACCCTGGTAGAATGCTTGATGTAGTGACACGGCGGAGTCGTTTTGACCTGCGTCGCCATGGACGGTCAAGCCTTTGACTCATAACGTCTAGGCCGATAGTTAAAAAGCTGATTCGCCGATGGGCCCAGATGGATAAGATTTATTCTAACATTTGATACTTGCGCACGATATAATGATGAAGTATATCGTGCAAAATTACTTTATTATATCGTGCAACGAGCTATCGTCCAGCTACTTGACTATATCGAGAAAATCACCGGGCTGCGACCCCATCCTTCAGGGGCACCAAACCGGATGCTCACGCTTCCCCTTTTTATTCGCGACCGCTATCACCTTATTCAAACGCGAATTCTCGGCACTGATCTCGCATTAGCCATCGAGTCGAGGGACTGGGATCAAGGATCGGCCGGCGAATATGCTGCTCACGCCGCATCGTTGACACAACAACTCGGCGAACCTGTCGCCCTAGTGCTTGCCAGGGCCCCTTCTCACCTCCGCAATAGACTGGTTCAAAGCGGAGTGCCGTTCATCGTACCAGGGAATCAATTTTTCGTACCTTTTTTGGCCGCGGATCTTCGCGAATGGATTCCGAGATTAAAATCCGCTCCCAAAAACAGACTCTCTGCTGTCGCGCAACTACTAATCATATTCCATTTACGTCGGGAGTCGTTAGAAGGGGTGTCGCTGCAAAAGATCGCAAAGCGTTTGGGCTACTCACCGATGATGATTAGCGCTGCGAAAGATGAACTTGAATCGGCCGATCTCGTCAAACCCGTCCGGCAGCAGCGGTCATTGACCCTACGCTTCCCAGCGCGAGGAAAAGACTTATGGAGTATCGCTGAACCCAAGTTGGATTCGCCTGTTCGAAAAACTTATTGGGTCCAGTGGGAGAAACCAGACTATCCGGCGTTGCTTGCGGGACTAAGCGCCTTAAGCAGAAAATCAATGCTCGAGGACGACCAAGTGCGAACTTACGCGCTCGATCAATCAAATGTTCGCCGATGGCTTGAGAAGGGCACGTTTCGCGGTGCGCCAGGGCCGCACGAAGCGACAACTAGAATTGAAGCTTGGATGTACAATCCGCTGTTGCTAGGCGACAAGATGGCAGTAGACGATCTTTCGCTGTTCCTAAGCCTCCGCGATTCTCCGGACGACCGAGTGCAACAACAGTTGAAGAACCTGATCGACGCGATTCCATGGTAAAAGGTCTTGAAATTTTCAGGCAGCACTTCCAAGCGTTCGAGCAATCGTTTGTTCTTATCGGAGGGGCGGCTTGCGATGACTGGTTTTCTTACCGCGGCCTTCCATTCCGCGTCACAAAAGACCTAGATATCGTTCTCATTATCGAAGTAGTTGATCAGAAATTTGTCGCCGCACTTCGGCGATTCATCGATGACGGTGGTTATGAAATTCGGCAGCGCACCGAAGATAAACCAATCCTCTACCGTTTTAAAAATCCTAAGAACGCGGAATATCCGGCAATGCTGGAACTATTCAGCCGCAGTCCCGAGGGTCTCGATCTTGGAAAGGACCAAAGAATTATTCCGATAGCGGCTGGCGAAAACACGCAGAGTTTGTCGGCAATTCTGATGGACGGTAGCTACTACCGGCTGATTCTCGACCATTGCGAAGACCGGGATGGACTAGCAATGGCTACCATTACAGCATTAATCCCACTCAAGGCTCGAGCTTGGCTCGACTTGAATGAGCGCGAAGCCGCCGGCGAAGAGGTTGACGGTAAAGACGTCGGAAAGCATAGAGCTGATGTCTTTCGTTTAGCCGGCAGCTTGCCAGCAGATGCTGGCCCCGAGCTTGCCGAGACCATTAAGACTGATCTGCGTCGCTTTCTCGACGCATTCCCCGAGAATTCGCCGGAATGGACGGCAATTCTGGCAGCATTAAAATTAACATTCGGAGGAAACCTAAAGCCGGCGAATCTGATCGATGCTATCAGGAGCTACTTTCGCCTTTGATTTCATGGTTGGGCCCGGTTTTTCGGCGTTCGCAACGCAGCCAGTGGACTTGCAAAACAAGCAAAAGAACCCTCTTTAGAATAAAAAAGCTCGTGTCTTGAAGCCCAAAGTTTTGGCGAAGTCGTTCGCTAATGAAGCACTTTAATCCCGCTAACAGGGTGAATCTCTTCGCAGGTCGCCCGCCAGATTTTCTTGCTATTTGGACTCGTGTTGGCCGCATTGCCTGTATGCATGGCGTCATAGAATAGCCATCCGGTGACCATTACACTCTTGTGTAATATTTGCTTTTTGAGCGTTGTTGTGGACGGGAAATGATAAGGCTGCCGAGTCCGGGGTGTCACTTCAACAATAACGTACTTACTTTCATCATTGGGTATGCAGGGCTAGTTACCAAGGCGATGTGCGTATCCCGGTGCGCTAGGTCTTTTGCTTTGCAATTGCAGGTTTCGTTTCCACCAGGTTTTACTAGTGCGACGTAACCAATAATTGCTGCGGCTTCATTATTGCCATAGTTCGATCCTTGCGCGAGTTTTGCTAGTGTGATGTGCGGATTGGTTGCACTGGATTCCTGGGAACGGTTTTTTAAAGCATTCAGCGCATATTCCCGCGACGTTTTCGAAGCGTTACCGTGTATCCCACAAGGGGCGGCGTGCATCGCCGCACTCAGGAACAGTGAAAGAATTATTATTCCAGCTCTCAACGGGTTGCGCTGTGGGGTTAAAACCGCTTATATCATTTCTTTGATTGCCAAGTCGAGCACGAAAGAGCAAGACTCCAGCGCGTGAAACGCGATTTGGACATTATCGCAGACAAGCTCAATAAGGCAGGTTGGAGCTGGGGGTACGGCTCAGCCGTGTCGATCACGAAGGGCGAACGATCTAGATTGTGGATGCGCACAGAGACGACGGGAAGCGGTCTGTGGTTCGATCAGATGAGCTGCTGCGAACAGCTTCTTCGTTTTCGTCGTGCTCCGGCATGAGTATGGCAATGCGCCTTGATTGCTGTTAGTCCACCTTGTCATAAGACAGAATGTTGTAGCCCGCGAAGTCCTTACTTTCGTCGCGCTTTAATGCGTTTAGATTGTCGCCAGTTAGTAACTCACAAAACTCTTGGATTTGCGGCTTGCCCTCCAAAAAGCAGCGAATTGTGAAGGCACACGCATCAGCTATTTGCAGGAGCGCTGAGTCGCATTTTTCTGCAAAATAGACGCCATGAACGATTTTCGTAATCGGCAAGCACCCAGGTGCCATTTGCTCGATGTCCGTTAGAATCGCCGAATTTGTCGGGTCTAGGTTCTTACATCGCAGCAGATAGTGAATAAGCTTGATCGCTTTTTGGGAATTGTCGTTATTTTCGACAATAAGGCTGGCGACTTCCGAAGGTGACGCACTTTCACGCATATACTTTTCTGCTCCGACGACACAGAGTGAGTAGGTATAAGCGTGATGAATGGCGGCTGCGCGATGCGGATCGGCGTTCTTAAAAGTTTGATAAACAGATGGCTTCTCAGCAAAACCGTAAATAATAGGCAAACCAAATGTGCCGGGCACTAGGAGCAGCCTTTTTAGGGCGGTTCGTGCCCAATCAAGGGGAAAATGGCGACGATCAAACGGCGTTCTGCCGCTGCCATGAAAAAGGTCTTTGGCGTGAAAAGAGAATCCCTCTTGGTATTTCTCCGGGACGTAATCAGAGATGATGGTATCTATGTGTTCTTGTACCGCCTTTAATTCTTTGTCTGCGTTTACAATGATTGCAGCGACGACGGTCACGCGCTCCTTGGCAGAAATACCGCTCTCATCCAAATAGATAAATCTCACGAGATTGTCTCCGGCGAGAGTGTAGCAGGACAGGCTATACGGACGGGAAGCTTTGATTTTAGAGCCTCGTGCCGCGAGGGTCTGCCAATCGGACCCAACACCGACTGAACCTAAATTCGGTTTTTCCGTGACGCGTGAGGCTGAATGGATTGCCATTCGCTGAAGCACACAAGAGTCTTTCTTCGGCGCGATTTCCGCGCCATTTTGACCTTATGGCTAATGTGTTTGGATCGGCTGGCCAGCATGCGGGTCGACAATCCGTCGCGGCATTCAAACGAATGTTTTTGACAGTTCTAATCGTCGCGATCATCGCTGCATTTTGCGAGGGCGCGGTACTAACCGGTGTCGTTCTGACGCGCGGCGGAATTGCTCAACTCGTTCTCGCGTTCGTGATCGCCTTCCTGCTGTTTTGGCTTTTGCGTCACGCCAGCCAGCGGATCAATGCGCATGAGACTGAACGCTTGAATTGGAGAAAGGGCGCGTTGGGTGAATATGAAGTGGGAGCAGAATTGGAACGGCTGTCGGACGACTACGCTATATTTAATAATGTGAATACAGCTGGCTTCGGCAATTTCGACCATATCGTTGTTGGTCCAACAGGTTTATTCGCGATTGAAACGAAAAATTGGAATGGACTCATCTCGGCTAACGGAGCCGGTGAACTCACGAGAAACGGAAAGGATTCCTCTACGCGGCACGTCCACAACTTCTTTCACCGAGTGATGATGTTACGCGAGCAAATTGTCGCACTGACCCATTCCAATGACGCCTATATCCGTGCCGTAATGGTTTTTCCGAAAGCGCATGTCGAAGCACAGTTCGGGGCGACCAGATACGTTCACTGCATCGCGCTCGATCGACTTCATGATTACATCGGCAATGAACAATTCTCCCAAAAGCTGAGCCGAAGCGATATTGATCAGTATTTCCGGGCCTTACACGGCATAGCGAGAATGGACGAAGAATTTCACTCCACCAGCGGGTAAATGCAGAGCACTAAGCCTCGGTGCGGCACTAATAATGAACGTCGACCTTTGCGCCAAATCGGCTTCTGTCACCGAGAACTGCTGCGGTGACGTTTTGATTGTGCTTTCCCCTGTCTTGGCTCCGAGCGAGGCTTCGCAACTTGTTCATCGCTAAGCAGTCGCCAAGTCGGCATGGCATGGCCGTTCGCGAGCTTGTCGAGTGTGGATAAACGGAGATTTCGTTTCCTCCCGGTTTCGATTGCCTGGTAATACTTATAGGTTAAGCCAGCTTTCTCCGCGAACTGCTCCTGGGTCAGTCCGCGATTTTCGCGAAGGTGCTTCAGCCGCTTGTGCAGGAAATCGGCCGTTCGATTCTGCATTGAGGCAGAATCCCCGATCTTGGAAAACGTTTACACCTCACGAAAGGTAGTGTAATAAGGACTGCGTAAATGAACGCGATCTTGGAGGCACTCGAAGGAGAGGACTTGCCGGCGGTAAAGAGGCTTCTTGAGAAGCACAACGGGGAGCCGTTCGAGCACTTAGTGTTGGACAAGTATTTGGAGGGGAACAAACCCGTCTCGTGGAAGGAGCAAGAGCTATCACCGGATAGCCAAGAAGCACAGGAGGCGGCGCAGTTGGACGAGAGGCGATTGGTCCACGGAGCGGTGGTGTGGCAGAAGCTCAGTCCAGATGAGAGGCAATCTCTAGTCAAAGCAACATCGGCCATCTACGGTCCGAGCCAGGGGGAGGAACTGGAGCAGTCGTTGACGATGCGTATCTATTAAAGCGCCCGTTCTCCGGAAAACGAAAGATCCGAAACCAACATCAAGTCTTGAGGAACCAAAACGAATCGATCCCGAAGAAAAAACTCGCGAAAAAGTCTATGCTGGACATCGCGCGCGAGCGTCTCAACAACCTCAAGGCGGGCGAGTGGAAGGAGCACTGCCGGAAGTCGGATGCGGAAGAGGACGAAGCCGCGCGTTATTGCACGCCGAAGGACGATTAGACGCGTCCAATGTCAGTCATTTCGTGGATTAGCAATCTGCTAGCGGGTGTTTTATCGACCACGATCTTGTTAAGTGAATGGTGGGCTATCATTTCAGTTCCGATCGCAATCGTTGGCGCGTCTCGCCGCCGCTGCCCCTGGTATGCGCCATTCCTGTACTTTGGCGGTGTACTAGTTTGCGCTGTGCTGTTTCATACCAGTCTTTGGATCAATAACCGTCTCAGCGTTGGTGACAAATTAAGCGCAACACTTTTCTGGACGGGCGTGCTCATAACGTTCGTTGGCGGCGTAAAGCCTTTTGTCAGCGGCATCCGCGACACGTGGCAGCGTACAAACGCCATTCTGCCGGGACCGCCGGCGGCCAGCACGATCTTTTCTTGCCCGAATTGCGCTCAGCGACTGCGCGTACCAAGCAGGCGCGGTCGTGTCCGTACCACTGCAAGGCATGCGGAAGCCCTTTCGAACAATCCACATAAGGGCTGAAAAAGACTCCGTCTTGAAAAAAGACGCTGACGAAATCGAAGCAAAACGGTAGTGGACCCTTCGTGAATGTTGATCGGTTACTCGCTGAAGCTCAGGGCCTCCGGAAGCGGGTGCGATTGGCATCGGTCAGTCAGCAGGAGGCGGAACACCGGCTATGTGCCCTAGTGGCGCTACTGGACACACGAAGGAAGGTGCAAGACCTGTTGCTGCTGGAGAAGTTTTTGCTCGAGCGATTGAGCCAAGTGCCCGAGCGGAATTAGGTCAGCGCCACAAACCTTCGAATCGTATTCGGGCCGTTCGCGTATAGATTTGGGTGTGCGTGATGTTGCGATGCCCCAAATAATCCTGAATCAGTCGCGTATCGCGCCCTTTGTTAGCGAGGGCAAATCCGCAACTGTGCCTCAGCATGTGTGGATGAACTTTGAGATTTAGACCGGCACGCCTACCGATTTCGGCGCAGACATAGTTGAACGCCTGCCTCGTCATCGGGCCGCGCTCCGAGAGAAACACGAGCGGCGAATTACAACACGGCGCTTTAATGCGCTGACGTAGCCATGCACGCATCGTGCGAATTTCATCGCCCTCCAAAGGGTGGCTTGTTGAAAGGCTGCCTTTTAGACGGCGCACAAACAGATGGCCAGTGTCGAGATCGACATCAGCCATCCTGATGTTAATCAGCTCGCTAACACGCAGCCCATGCCGATAAGCCAAAAGCACCATCGCGTGATTCCGAATGCCATGCCGGCCTTTGCGTGCTGCTTTGAGAAAGCTTGTGATCTCGGCGTCAGTTAAAAAGTTCTTTGGGCGGTCATCAACGGCAGTGCCGGCTTGGGTTAGGACTGTCATACACTTCTCCATTACGGCGAACGCCTTCCGCCGTTAACGTGTTTCTTTACGAAACGGTCAAAATGTTACGAGTCAATGCAATCCAGAAGAAGTTCGTCGTTTGCTACAGCGGTTTTGGGGGGAAGTCGGGTAGAAACGGATCGTGCTACGACACGTGTTTGCGATGACGAATCCGTTATTGTCACCACCGGAGGAGGGAATCGCTCATGAACTGGTTACGAGCCCCTCGCGTAGGTGCTGATTCAAATCGAGTGGCTCAGTTGTCATCGCAAGCTCGTCATTAGTGGTACGCGGCCACTGCTCTTTCGGTCGATCCCAATAAAGCTCCACGCCATTGCCATCGGGATCCCGCAGATAGAAACTCGTTAGGCTACTCTCAACGTAATCAAAATCGCGCATGCGATCCCGTTTTCGGGGGAGTAGAAGCTTCCTTCGCGAACCGAAAGGTGCGCTATTTAACGACGACTGTGCCCTTCATCTCAGGATGGAAGGTGCAGTAATAGGGGAAGCTTCCGGCCTGCGTGAAGGTATGTCGCCAGCCGGCGTCAGAAGCGATTGATCCGGAATCGAACGCAGCCGACGTGGCTGTATGGGGCGTGATATCATCGTTTTTCCATTCCACGGTATCCCCTTTTTTAATTTCAATTGTCGCAGGAGAAAATTTCATGTTTTTCATGGCCACATGCACGACCAACGGCGCGTTGGCGTCTGCGACCGTGCTCTGGACGGCGCCGGCAGAAGCAGTGCCCGTTTGAACAGCCTGCGGATTCGACTGGGCTGCCGGCGGGTTGCCCCGATCCACGTTCGTGGCGGTAAAGTCGGCGCCGCGGCGGGCCAAAAAAAATCCGGCAAAGAAGAAGATGATCCCGCAAATGACCAGCACCCGGAGCGAGAAGGGCTTGATCGTAACGAGTCCGCCACGTTGCTCACGCCGAATGGCGGCGTGCAGCTTTTGCACATTTTGCTCTTCTTCGTAATCGACCCCCTGACGGTCGCGCTGCAAGCTGGGTTGGTTCATTCGGAGAAGCCCCGCAGGCCCGAAGTCCGCTCTCCATGGAACGGACTCGGGACGCGGATCAACGCTTGTGCTGCCCGCTGGCATTATTTGTTCAGCGATTTCTGGAGAGTCTTCGCGTGCTCCAGATGAGATTCGAAGATCGGTTTGCCGCTTTCTAGGAGCGCCTTCAGTTCCGCGTTTTTGGCGTTTGGCAGCAGGACCGTGTTGAGAGCACCAATGACTGATGTGTGATAGGCGACTTCATTGTCCACGTAAGCCTTGTCGAACTCAGCACCGTGCATTCCCTTGAGCTTCGTCATCATCTTGTCGCCATTGGATTTCAAGCTCTTGCTGGTGTCGCTCGCTTCCGGCGTCAGATTGATTTTTTTGGCGAGGGCAGCTGCCTTGTCGTTCACAGCAGTGTGATCGCGAATCATGGTCTCAGCGAAAGCTTTCACTTCCGCGTTCTTTGTCTTTTTCACGGCCAACTTGCCGTAATCCACGTCAACGGTGTCGGCCGTGAGCACGATCTGGGCGATCTGGGCATCGTTAGGCGGGGCGGCTGCCGGCGCGGTCTGGGCGTGAACAGTTGTAAACGCCGCTAGCGCGACGGTGGTAAGCGTAAGTGCAATGATCTTAAGCATGGGGAGGTCTCCTGTTTTTCTTTTTAGTTTGGTTTGTTGTTGGTTTGGTCATGGCACCAATTTATCGTCCGGCCGGGCTTGTGACTAAGACTCAGATTAGATCGTTTCGATAGCATTACGCTATGTAGGTGAATCGTGACGCGGAGCGAACCGCGACTTGAAACTAGGTGGATCACCTGCTTCCGAAAAACGGCGAGTTCGCTCTTCAACGTCGTTTAAGCCGGCGACGAAAAGTAAGCCACCTGGATTAGCCTGCAGCACAATGCTTCGTACCGGTGTCAAGCCGATGCCGCCGGTTTTTTGATGCGCGACGGATACTCTGGTTTATTGCTAGCCTGCTGCTGGTGGGGTATTGCATACCTCGCCGGAATTTTCTGCTTATCGTGGTGCAATGATCAACATCACCGCCGTCTTCATGACTATTATCCTTGAGCGAAGAAGCAACAGCATCTGTCCGTATCATTTGAGCGTCGTTGAGGCTCGTCGCCGTCCATCTCCGAAATGAAGCGCGATTAATATGAAAATAACCCTCTACCGGAAATCCGGCTGTCCCTGGTCGGCCGCCGTCATGGGCTTTCTGAACGAGCTGAACATTCCTTTCGAGATTAAGAATGTAACGACCAATCCTGCCTACCTGAAAGAAGTGGAGGCAGCCTCTGGCCAGAGTAAGAGTCCGACCCTTAACATCGATGGCACGATTCTGCCCGATGCTAGTGTGGAAGACGTGGCCAACGTTTTGGAAGAGCGAGGAATCGTTTTTTAATCCGAGAAGCTCGTTTCAGTTCTTTCAATTCTTCGACGCGCACTGACGCTGGACCGCGGATGGGGAAGTGCATGAGATAAACCGGCACGCCGTCGATTTCGGTTTGCCAGCCCCAATCGCATTTTCGAGTCCGGTAAAACGTGTTGAAGGCAATCTTGCCGATGAAGCAAACGACGCGCGGTTTGCAGATCCGAATGATTTTCAACGCGCGCCTGATGCCAGCGTCTTCCTCCCCTTTCTTCAACATAGTCACATCCGCAGTGGGACGGTCCACCAGATTGACGAAATTCAGTCCGTATTCCGGCAGGAATTTCTTTTCATATATCTTCTTGAGTGACTGGTCATTCCTCAGATCCTTTTCTGCTTCCTGGAGTAAGCCGGCTCGATTGAGCAAATACCAAAACATCTTGTTGTTTGAAAAAGGAACGCCACGTCGATACGAACCGGGATGTGGATTGATTCCGACAAACAAAATTCTCGCATCCTTTGATGTCTTGTAGGCGATCATTGTGGCCTCCGCGTCCGTTCTTTCTTTCGATTCGATGTTCTTTTCTTCGGTCGCGACGAATTCTCCGCCGGATACGTAACGGTGCTGCCATGGATGTGCGCGAAGGGAGTTAGCGTGTGAAGCCAGCGCAGATTGAGACTCATGATGTCCTCGGTGCAAATTCCGCGAACGGTCAATGCGTCGCCGATGAGCGAGCGATGACAGTGCCAGGGCACCGCTTCCGCGCACATCAATGCGATCCGGTGTTCTTTCGTGAGTTGGATCAATTCTTCGATTTGTTTCTGGAATTCCGGCGTCTGCATGTAATCGGCGTAGCCTCGAAAAGATGCATTCCGCCAACCCGTATTGAGAGAGTCGCTCTTTGCATGTCGCAGACCGGCGAGACCAGGCATGTGAACATACCCGATGCCGGCTTTCTTAAGTGATTCGGCCAGCGAGTCCTCGTTAAACTGAGGATTGTGCCGGGAGCGTGGAATCGTCCGCACATCGACAACCAACGTTACCGCGTGCGCTTTGAGCAGCGCGATAAATTCGTCCAGCGTGCGAGTCGAATGTCCAATCGTTAGGACGATCCGCGAATATTTCTGCGCGGTCACGAGCGCCGCGGAAACGCGACCGTTGCACTCAGGTAAAAGGCCGCGGTCACACCCCGACATAGACGGAGTAACCCAACGGCGCTTTGATTCCTAGGGCGAAGGTCATGGTAAGGACGAATAACAGGAGAAGAACGCCACTGGCCAGTGCGGTGTAGCGCGGCCACGCGCCAAGCAATAGGAGGAGGGCGAGTGCCGTTTCGGCCACTGTGGCAATCGCAGCCACGATCGGTGTGAGTGAAGCGGGCAGAAACCAGTTGAGGCTGGCAGTGTAGGTCAAAAAATGTGACCAATCGCCCCGGGCGACGCCCGGTGTACGCGGCGTTCCCCAAAAACCGAAACGATCCGCGACGGCTGACAAAAAACCGGCCGCCAGAGCCACGAGAAGAGCTGCAAAGCGCGTGAGCCGGGCTGAGTGGAGAAATCTGTTCACTTGAAGCAAGACCGATCGATTAGCTGATCTCGAAGCGGCATGATGGAGTGCTCCGACAAATGCAGCGCTCTTTTACCTCGGCGCCGACGATGTCGCTCAGCAACGTCTCTGCAAAAAGACACGCTTCGGCGTGACTCATTGCAGTGGTCGACGGACTGTTCGACGACTCTCGGTTTCCTGAGTATGCGCAGCAGAGATAGCTTCGCGTTTTTCACATCGCCAGCCTCAGAAGCTGGATCTGCGATGATGCCATGTAGTACCCAAACCCGATGAGAGAACGAATCGTTTTCCGTTCTTTTCTGAAAACCTGCGGCCTCGATGCGTGTCGGGTATGTGAGTAAAGCAATCATGTGCCGACTTTAGGTTGAGGCCAACAATCTATTGCTCGCTCGGTAAATGACGAAGATTCATATTCGATTAGACCGTTAGGTTTTCGTTATGTATCGTTCCGGCGTGGAATGGTTGAATTTTCATCACCTGCGTTATTTCTGGATGGTTGCACGAAAGGGCGGCGTGCGAAAAGCCGCCGAGGAGCTCCATGTCTCGCAGCCCTCGATCAGTGCACAGCTTCGTCTCCTCGAGGAATCACTCGGGGAAAAGCTTTTCAAGCGGAGCGGACGGACACTTGTTCTTAGCGAAATGGGCCAGCTTGTCCTCAGTTACGCGGATGAAATTTTCTCGGCTGGCCGTGAACTGATGAGTGCTGTGAAACAGCGTCCTGGCGGGCGTTTGCTCCGACTAAATGTCGGAATGACCGACTCGATTTCCAAGATCATGGGTTTTGAATTCCTCAAACCTGCGATCCGCTTTTCCGAACCGGTTCATGTCGTTTGCCGAATGGCGGCAATTGAGGTTTTGGTCAATCAATTGCAGGCGCACCGACTCGACCTCGTGCTCGCTGATGAGCCAGCCTCGAGCAGCCTGAAAGCCAAAACTTTTAACCATCGGCTCGGGCGTTCCGGTGTTACTTTTTGTGCGGTACCACAGCTGGCCAAGAAGCTCCGGCGCAATTTCCCGCAATCTTTGAATGGGGCTACTGCATTGCTGCCGACGGAAAACATGGGCATGCGAGCGGTGCTAGAGACTTGGTTCGATAGTAAGGGAATTCGTCCTCGTCTCCTCGGAGAGTACGAGGACTCCGCGCTGATGGTTTTTTGTGCCACGGCCGGACGCGGCTTTACGGTCGTGCCTACCGTGGTTGCTCGAGAAGTCCTGAAACATTGGGGCCTGAGAGTTATCGCGAATGTCGATGAGTGCGGGACGGAATTCTATGCGATCACTGCAGAGCGGCGAGTGAAAAACCCGGCAGCTATGGCCATCACGGAACATGCATATTCGAGTCTGTTCGCTTAGCGTCCTACTCCTACTACTGCTGCTCTCCCGGTGACTGTGAACGTGTATGCCGGAACGCCGCGTCACTAGCTAAGAGTCGGCACGATTAGCGGCTTCGCGGAGCAAAGCTTCGAGATCAAACGGCCCTGTAAAACTGGCGAACTCGCCATCAGGCGTGTGCGGCCGTTCTTCGTGGTCGATCACGATAAAGGTCCTCGCGGTTTTTCGCCGGGATCACAGATAAAGCGGTGATAAAAGATGGCGAGATGAAACAAACCGGTTGTTCCTTGTGCGGGTGGCGAAACCACAGCAAAAATCCACCGCCCGTTTTAGGCCGACGACCTTATGTTGGAAATGGTCAATGCCCAACGCGGGGATTCGATCGGACGGCGAGAAAATTCCTTCAAACTAAATGCAGCCCGCAATGCGTACCGCTTGCAGATGTGAGATGATGCGAGGTGGATACGCAGCTCGCAACGAGCATCGAAGAAGCGCTGCGCAATGCGTAGTTCTTCAGCGCTTCACCTCCGGAGAGCATGAGCACGAGGATCGATCCGGCGAGACTCTCCCAGGAGAATGAAAGTAATTATCGAGACGCCTGCCAGCAGATCGGAACCAAACTCGTGGCGCAAAAGCTTTTTCAGCAGTTAATAGGCAAGCGGAATACCGCGAACGCGAGTGTTACAAAAAGCGGCACCTGCGTCGTTAACGCGTTCGTGCGAAACGCCAAATCGCAAAAGCAGGTGGAGTACGATGGTGGTGAGTGCGAGCAGCGCGATCGCCGCCGTTTTTCCGCGCAAAATCTCCGCTGTCCGCTCCCAGATTTGCGGGGCGGCGGCTGATGTCCTGACTTTGGCTCAGCGGGCGCCTGTTCATGCTCAACACTCTTTTGTTCCGTCATCAATGCGGTTGGTATTGGTCGAATGTAGCTTCGCTCAGTCCAGTTCCGAGCGCGGCAATAACGGCTTCCGCTGTTTGGTGGTCCGGCGGGTTTGACGTGGACGTAGTCACAAGGCTCGCCCGCTTTGCGTTACTTTTTCGTGTGCGTCCAGATCCAGCCGCGAATCTCGGGCGCAAATGCCCATGCGCATAGGTGGAAGCGAAATCGAGCTCGGCGCGGCGGCGGTGGATCAGGATGCTCGTCGGAATAGCCGGGCGGTTCTCGCGTTGCAGAGCCATCATGGCGATGTGATAACGGCTGACCTCATTGAGCACCACGAACTGGAACGACGCGATCGTTGTTCCTTCTATCTTGGCTTCACTCCCGCGGAACTGATTTCGTTTCGAGACGCCTCGGGAGATTCTTTAGCTCACGCTCTATTCTTTTGTTCAAAGCAACTTGCTTCAGCGGTTCGAGCAGGAGACCAGCCCATTGATAGATCTCGGACTCTTCAATTTTATTGTGCACTTCTAATCGCCGGCTGACCGCGAAAATTCTCGCCTGCACTTTTCGAAGAACGGCCGCCTCGTCATCATGCTGCTCGCCGCGCAGTGCGTGCAATTCCTTTATTGCCGCAGCTAGTTCGCGCATGAAATAATCATGGTCCTCCCGCAATTGAGCAATTCTGGCTTGCGCGATCTCCCGAGAGGGACTGCCGCCGCCTTCCTTCCCTTCCGACGCAGCGTCAATTGCCCCGAGCACCGCCGGGAACAAATGGAGATGCTCGGCACGAATGTGCATTGCCAGGCGAGCCCAGAAAACATCCACCGTCCCAAAGCTTCGCTCGATCGCACCGGTGGCGAGCGCCGAGAAAGCCGCCGCAAGCAGCGCATCGAGCTCTGAATGATCGTGCGCGAGCAAAGTTGGACTCTTCATCTGAGCTTTCTTGGCAATTTAACATCTCTGCGCAGTAAGCGCAGCTCCATCTCCGCAATTGTCTTGCGTCTTACTCACTCACTCTGCATGCGTGGGGGATGAACTTCTTGCTAGCTATATTCTCAGGTCGGCAAACGGTGTGATAACACCATCCCGATTCCTTATTTGCTGCTAGGTTGTTGTTGCTCGCGTTCAACGGGCCGAAACTCAAAGTATGAAAATCACTCTCTACCGAAAATCTGGGTGTCCCTGGTCGGCCGCCGTTATGGGTTTCCTGAATGAGTTGAACATTCCGTATGAGATAAAGAATGTGACGACCAATCCTGCCTTCGTGAAGGAAGTGGAGGCAGTTTCAGGCCAAAGCAAAAGTCCAACGCTCGACATCGACGGGGAGATTTTGCCGGACGCCAGCGTGGAAGAGGTGGCCCACTGTTTGGAAAAACGCGGAATCATCATTTAAACGGACCCAGATGGCATTCACCTAGTCGATATGAGCGGCAGCATCGTATGATCAGCGCCACGCCGGACGGACGTATAATCGCGCCTGACTTTCGAAAGAATTGTGGAAGCGATGAACTCGAAAGAGTCTGGCGTAAATTGGTCGAGGAACGGCGGGGCTTCACGTGGGCCGAACAGAAATCGAAACGTCCCGATGAATGAAACGCTCGGATTCCTCGTTCGCAACGGCGCGCTGATTCTTTTCCTTATACTGTTCATCGAACAGATGGGGTTTCCTCTTCCCGCTATTCCGTTCCTGCTCGCTGCCGGAGCACTTGTCGCCATTGGCGAGATGAATTGGGCCGTCGTGCTTGGTTCGTCAGCTCTCGGTTGTCTGCTGGCGGATTTGATTTGGTATCAGCTTGGACGCGCCTGCGGGACTCGCGTTCTCGGGCTTCTTTGCCGCATTTCGCTGGAGCCGGATTCGTGCGTTCGCAGCACGCAAGACATGTTTTCGCGCTACGGGATGCGCGCAGTCGTCGCCGCCAAATTCGTCCCGGGGCTGAGCACGGTGATGCCTCCGCTGGCGGCGATTTTTCACGTACCATTCGGGCGCTTCCTCTTCTTCGATGGCTTAGGGTGCCTTCTCTATCCGACCGTCATCGGCGGTCTCGGATTTATCTTCAGCGATCAATTATTGGGAATTCTGCAGGCCCTCGAGCAGATCGGTCACGGCGCCATCCTCGTGCTGGCCGGGCTGCTTGGCGCCTACATCGGCTATAAATATTTTCAACGACAACGGCTCCTGCGAAAGTTGCGGATCGCGCGTATCAGCGTCGATGAGCTCCACCGAAGCCAGGAGACAGGCGAGGACTTGTTCGTGGTCGATTTGCGCTCCGCCGCCGATCTTCGCAACGATCCGTTCATCATCAAGGGAGCGTTGCATGTTCACCTGCATGAGCTGGAACGTCGGCATGTGGAGATTCCGCGTGATCGTGACGTCGTCCTTTATTGCTCGTGCCCGAACGAAGTCACCAGCGCGCGCACGGCCCTTCTGCTGCGCAAGCGCGGCATCACACGAGTGCGGCCCTTGCGCGGCGGGATCAACGCCTGGCGCAAACATAACTATCCAGTGGTGCCGTACGCCCCCGCGGTTGAGGCGGCATTGTAGCTGTCGCCGTGCGCACGAAGATGCGGTTCTCCCTGCGGACATAAGTCCGTAAATCCATTGACTCCGAATTAATACCATCTGTTCTCATAATGCCGGATCTCAATTCGTGTTTTAGGTCTCCACATCGCGCAAATTTACACAGGTTTTCTTGAGGTCGGTCTTTTTAATCTTTGGAATCTGCGCAATCCGTGGCTGCTTCTTCTTTGCTTCGGAATGCAGAGCCGAGAAGGTGGCGGGGCGATGCGCAATGAATTCAGAGGTGGTTAAGATCCGTTGCTGGCTCGTTTCAGTTCTTTCAACTCTTTCACGCGGACTGAGCCCGGACCGCGGATGGGAAAGCGCATGAGATAAACCGGCACGCCCTCTATCGCGCTCTGCCAACCCCAATCGCATTTTCGAATACGGTAAAAAGTGTTGAACGCAATCTTACCGATGAAGCAAACCACGCGCGGTTTACAGCTTCGAATGATTTTTAACAGCCGCCTGATCCCAGCCTCCGCTTCCCCTTTCTTCAACATAGTCACATCAACTGTGGGGCGGTCCACCAGGTTTACGAAATTCAATCCGTATTCCGGCAGGAATTTCTTGTCGTAGATTGCCTTGAGCGATTGGTCGTTTTTCAGATCACTCTCAGTTTCGTGAAGCAGACCGGCACGATTTAGGAGATACCAGAACATCTTATTGTTGGAGAAGGGAACTCCGCGCCGGTAAGAGCCCGGATGTGGATTGATGCCTACAAAGAGGATTCTCGCGCCTTTTGATGTTTTGTAAGCGATCATTATGACTGGAGCGATTGTCGTTTACTTTTCGGCGATATGTTCTTTGTCGGTTGGAGCGAATTTGGCGCCGGATAAGGGTTGTGGCGTGCACTTTCGCAAAGGGACTAAACGTATCAACACGCCTTGGGAGATCGGCGCAGATCGCGATTCCTTTAAGTATTTTGAGCAGGCGCGCCATGCTCCGTTATTCTGATTCAACCAACGCTGGTGTGCACGGATGTGTGACACCCAAATGAGTCGCCGCCATTCGCAATCATCAATTACGCTGGGGGAATTGGTGATCAGCTGCCCAGTTTGCCCCCATCCTCTTGCCGGCAGCTCGGTTCGGCACCACGAGCACCGGGCACGTCGCGTGACGCACGAGCCGTTCCGCCGTGCTTCCGATAAACACGCGGCGCAATCCGGTGCGGCCGTGGGTAGAGGTGATGATCAGGTCGACCCCGGCTTTTCTGACATACTTACCGATTTGTTCGACCGCTGACCCGACTGCGATCTTTATCTCGGCTAGGCCGGCTTTGCGCAAAATCGCTTCGCGCAGCTCCTCCATCTCGCGTCTTGCATACTCTTGCTGGTTCGCGATCAGCGTCGGTACATGGTGCGCAGTGTATCTGTTCCCCATCACATACGCGCTGACAGAAATCGAATGGAAAAGCACGACGGTGGCCCGGAACTGTTCCGCGAAACTCAGTGCATACTCCAGTCCGAGACGCGAAGCTTCGGAAAAATCGAGCGGCACAAGGATTTTGCGAAATTGAAGCGAACCCCTTCGCCCACGCGGCCGTGTTGATCCATTCTTTTCTCGTACAACCAGCACCGGGCAGGGTGCATTCCGCACCACGCTCTCCGTTGTGCTGCCCAAGAAAGCGCGCTTCAATCCGCTATAGCCGCGGGTCGCAATTGCGATGAAGTCTGTTCGCGTGATGCGCGCGACTTCGTTAATCTCTTGTGCCACCGCCCCGATGCGCACCGTGTAGTGTCGATGCCGCAACGGCAGCGAAAAATCCCTTACAACTTTTTCGAAGCGGTCGATTGCGTTCCCGACCATTTCTTCTGTGACATTCGGCGGCAATACCTGCCGCGGCTGTGGGAAAAGTGCCAGCGGCGGAGTCACAACGTGCACCATGTGCAACTTTGCTTTGAATCGTTCGACGAGGCGTTTTGCAAAGCGCAGTGCTTTGAGCGACTCACGTGAAAAATCGATGGGCACCAGAATTCGCCGGATCGTCAACGGCTTGACCTGTTCGCTCCCTCGTTTACGAGAGCGCTGGACTTGCGGAATTGCTCCGCCCTCGCTTTCCCAGCGTGCTATGGCGTTATGAAGTTCCATCCATCAATCTCATCATTAATCACGGTCGTAACGCTGCACGGTCGTACGACCCACGGCAAAGACTTCCTGCGATGCCAGAGTGCGAACTGGCTTGTTCATCTCTGTTCTCGTTGTTCGACAGCGTTGGCTTTTTAGACCAAGTATGATTCTACTTTTCTCGATCGAAAACAAGATTATAGAGGGTGCATGCCGAGCGCGGAGGATGACACGACTGTCGCGTACGTGCCTCGCCAACGTCAGAACAGTCACGCGAACGGTCAGAAGTAGTAAATCAACGGCGTGCCGAATAAACTGCATGATGCTGTGCATTTGAATTTTTAGTGGTTGTTTATGTTAAGACCTTCGACGGGAATCCAGGTTTGACTAAGACTTAGAATAGAATGCCTCGATAGGATTTAATTATGTTTCCACGATAGTTGATTAGTAGCGTCGGTCCCTTCAAAATCGAGTCCGTGATTAGGCCATGCACTCTCTTCCGTCACCCGGTAACACCGCGCGAGAACAAAAGCATTCAGGCGTAATCGAACTTGAGTTGCGCGATATAGGCCAGCTTTTCAACTCGATGGATCCATCCCCGGTTGAGAAAAAAGATCTAAATGATGATGTCGAAGAATTTATCGTTTCCTGGGCGGAGGAGTACCGGCCTGACCAGGCGTTAACGTTGCGAATTTATGTGCAGGAATGGCCTGCAGAAGATCGCACAGAGCTGGTGCGAAACAGTATCCACAACTACTTTGCCTACCGCGCCAATCTTAATCATCTCGCTTTTCGGCGTCTGATGAGACGCGGCCGTACTAGCCTGCTCATAGGATTGTTGTTCCTTGCGACTTGCCTTGCTACCAGCAAGCTCTTGCTCGGCGATATTGAAGGAACCTGGACCCGTATTGTGCGAGAGAGTCTGACGATCGCCGGCTGGGTCGCGATGTGGCGGCCGATGGAAATATATCTTTATGATTGGTGGCCTTTGCGCCGCAAAAGCCGGCTTTATCAGAAACTGAGTCAGATTCCCGTGCAAATGATTCCGAAAGCAAAAAGTGAGAGCGTTTCGCTAAAAATATAACGGAGAAAAACGCCTGCCGGCGTCGGCGCGATTACACTTGTATTTCGTAACGCTGATGGATCGGTGCGGCGAGCGATTCAGATAGGTTTGCTATTCGCCCTTGCCGGAAATTCTTCTCCACCTGCCGGATTTCAACGGCGAGTGGTTCGTCGCCGAAAACATTACGAATCCAGCGAGAAAAATCGCCGCGACGCGCATGACCTTCCAAGGCTGCGGTGGGTAGACGCGCTTGCAGGGTGACGAATTCTTTCAGGGTGTGCGCGCGTGGTCCGAACTGGTGGCCATTGCATGTGAAGACAAATGCATGTTCTGCTGGCAAGGGGACATCGAGATATTTCGCGCGATGTCTAACATGGGAGGTCCTGCGTCCTGTAATGGTGAAACGCCGGGGCAAATTGCTTGACCCATTAAAGCGGGAGAGCACTGCGGCTTCATCGATGCCCAAGCCTGCCAGGATTGTTCCCCACTCAGCCTCCGCAGCTTCCGCGCCGCACAAGGCGGCGAGCGCGTGCACTTCGATGGGATTAGTCATAGGAGTAACGATGATTGATTCGATTGCCTTGATCAGCTCGGGATGCAGTTGCGAGGGCTGGTAGGTCGTCATGACATAGGCCGCGAGCTCGAAATCGATGCAACGCTCGTTAGGCTGGTGGAGAAAATAGTGCGCTTCATCGACTACGATCCAGTGTGGCAGTCCGACACTGCGCCGCAGCGATGCAAGCATCGGTAGCAGTTCGTTTACGAAACCCAGTTTTTCCGCGTGAGCGATCGCGGACAAATCGATCACGATACTAACATCGGGATGACGCAAGGCGCGCGCGACATCGCTGAAACGTGGCGGCGGATCGTCGCCGCCAAAAAGTATGACCCCGGGTAACGAGCCCAGCGTTGTGTAATCGCCTTCCGGATCGATGACACAAAGGCAGTAACCTTGCAGGATCAGTTGTTCGCAGAAAAGGCCCGTGATCCAGGATTTCCCGGAGCGCGGATCGCCAGCGATCAAGATATTCCGCCCGTGAATAGCAGCCTCGACCACTTTGTTGTCGGCGTCATGACCGAGGATGATGCGTCGGTTATGAGCACGATGCGGCGGTAGTTTGATGTGAGCAGTAACTTCGCGGATGTAAGCAGCGACATCCCGCGGTCCTGTTCCCTGCAAAACTTCATCCGCGATCCCTTGCAGAGCTTTACTTCCCCAACCCACAGCAACGCCGATCTCGCAGGCATCGAGCATGGCGTAATCGTTCTCGGCATCACCAATTCCAATACAATTGTGCAAAGACAGCCGTAATGTGTTCAATGCCTCGCGCAGTCCGGTCGCTTTATTGATCCCCTGCGGCAGAACCATGACGCGGCCCTGGTTGAATTGAAGGACGAGAGGCAGTTCGAGGTCCCTGATCGCTTCCAGGATTTTCGGTGCGGCACGCGCGTCGGCTTCAATGATGCAATCGCCGAAACTGACGGCGACATCAGACGCGCAAAGTTCATCGAGCAAGACTTGCGATGGTGGGTGCGTTAGCAGTCTGCGCGGCATGTTTGGAAACGCCAGCACCGCTCCGTTCTCGCAAACGAGTGCATCGAATAGCTCGTGCTCGGACAGGACGCGCCACAGATCGGCCAAGATGCGACCGGTGACAAGAATGATGACGATCCCCCGCGCCTGCGCTTCCTTGACCGCCTCGACCACGAGCGGCTCGACTCGCCCGTCTCGTGCGATCGTGCCGTCGTAATCGAGAGCGACTACGCATAACTTCATGACGCCAACTAACGATCGAAGTGGCCGGCGGCTTCAGGTTGATAGTGGACCTTAGCCACTTTCATCTGCCGAATACCTTGCGGCACGTTCCATTCGAATTCGTCTCCGATGCGGTAACCGAGCATTCCCGCGCCGATGGGGGCGAGCACGGAAATCTTCTCTTCCTCCAGGTCTGCGTCCTGGGGAAAAACCAAAGTGAAGGTCACGGTTTCAGCCGTATCCAGATCGAGCAGGTCAGCGCGAGAATTCATGGTGATCACGTCTGCCGGAATTTCGTTAGGCGCGACGATGACGGCGCGACGCAATTCGTCTGCGAGCGCTTTCCAATCTCCCTGTTCGACGCGGGTCGAGCGGCCGTTTCAGCGAGCAAATCCTGCAAACGCTGCTTATCCTGGCTGCTAATGTAATGGACTCTTTCATGATAGATATTGCAGGTCGAGAAGGTCAAATTCCGGTCAACATCGAGTTGGAACTAATGTTGGTTGGCTCCGGTTGCTGAGCGGGCGCGCACGACATCGCCCACCAGGAGCGCGGCCGGGTAGAACACCTCCTCTTCGGTTTGCGCATGCACCTTCAGCATTTCGGCCAGGCGCTCGACCTCAGCGTCGCCAGCGGCTTTCGCGACCTCGCCGAGCTGCACTGTCGCAGCGTGGATTGCCTTGTGCTCCGAGAGCATGCGGGGAAGTTCCGCGCGCAGCGCGTCGGTCATCGGCAGGACCTCGCGCATTTCCGGGCTAAACTCACCGCGCGAGAGTCGAGCGAGCAGCCCTAGTGGCGGCAACGCGATTTGTTCTTCGCGCACGAAATGCGGATCCAGCACGGCAGCGAGTTTGCGCGCAGCCTCACCGACTTGTCCCGGTGTCTTGGTCGCCCTGACAAGACCGTCGTGGATTTCCATGTGTTCCAGGCGCATGGCCTCCGGAATCTGAATTTTTGAATCGGGCCTATGAGGCTCGGAGTGGTTCGAACTTTGGGCGTGGACAGTCATTGGGGCGCTTAATGTGATTGCGAGCAGCGCGGCTGCGATGGCCCCAAATTCGTGAAGGTAAATGGATTTTTTCATGACAAAGACAGGCACCCACGCTCAAACGCGAGGTAGCACAGTACATTAAGCGCAATCCAACTCGACTACCAAGACTCGTATTCGATGGAACCGATAAATTTTGATTATGCTTCTCCAGAAGCCGACCCGCGGTCAGGGCGTGACCTCCAGCTCTCCCGCGGCGCCAATCATCATGTCCCGCATGTTATGATCGACAATCGGATACTTTCCCGGGTGTGGAATGATCGCGTCGAATATCACGCCCTGGCCGGGCGCGATCGGATATGTGGAAACTCCGCTAAGCGCATGTTTCGCATCAGCGTCGGGGTAAACGGCGGCGAACATTCCGCCGATGATGTGGAAGGCGCTCCCGAGATTTGGTCCGGCATTGATCACGTAGAGCCGGACACGTTGCCCGACTTTGGCCGTAAGCGGATGATTGTTGTACTGAAAGGCGATGCCGTTGAAGACGACTTCATCGGGCTTGACGCTCATCATCTTGTCGTAATCGCCCGTCATTAACGTCCCTTCGGCTTGCGCAGTGTACCATTCGCTTTGCACAAGCACGTAGCTTACGTCGGCCGGCGGCAGCGGCTCGACTGGATCAACGATGATCGCGCCGTACATGCCGTTGGCAATGTGTTGGAGCACGGGCGGCGTGCCGCAGTGGTAAACGAACGCTCCTGGAGTGGCAGCGACAAATGAGAACCCCAGCTTCTCTCCGGGATTGATGGAACGATACGCTACATCTGGTGCGACTTGGGCGGCGTGGAAATCAATAGAGTGCTGCATTGTGCCATTGTTGACGAAGGTGACGTTGACTGTTTGCCCCTGGCGAACATGGAGGACCGGTCCTGGCACGGTGCCGTTAAATGTCCACGCCTGATATTGCACCCCGCTCGCGATCTCAATTGTGGTGTCTTTCGACTCAATGGTCACCGCAACAACATCGCCGTTCCCAATGACTGGCGGCAGCGCCGGTGAAAAGGCGCGTGCGACCGGCGCACCCGAGGTGATGCTCAACGGCGAAACGGCGGCTGCGGCGTTTTGCGGAGTTGGAGGCAAACCAGTCCTGGCGCTGCCAAGTGTTGATATTGCAAAGACGAGCACGACGATGATTCCGCCGATCACGCCGAGTTGCTGGTCCCAACCCAGTGCCGGAGGCGGCTGTGTGGAACGTTTCGGCGCCCATTCCACAAGCGATGCCCACCGGGGAAAGCGACGCTCAATATAATAATCGAGACTGTAGGGATTGGGGCCGAGGAGGTGCTCGAAAAACGCGGCGGCGATGAACACGAGCGCGTACACCAACGCCGGGCCGACATTGGTTGCGCCAGAGGTATAAGGCCCCCCAAATCCTTCCGCTGTGGACCAGATCAGGAGACTGAACACTGCGCCAGCGAAGTAAGTGATGCGGCGCGCGAAACCGAGCAGCAGACCAATTGCGATCGCGGTTTCAATGAGGCGCGTAGCGGTAATGAAGAACTCGGTGTGCATCGTGACCAGACGCAGCCACATATGAAACCACCCTTGCAACCAATGCGGCTGTGCGTTCGCAGCATTCTGAAGGTAGCCGACGTAATGCGCGGCAAATCCCGGCTGCCATTTCAGGTAGGCGTCGATGGCCATGAGAATGCCGAAGGCGGTGCGGAGTGCCGCGGCGGCGACGATCAACCACGCTGCCGATTGGATCTCGTGGGTTGATTTTGTGTTTGGTTGATTTGCGACGGGTTCCATCAGTTAGCTCTTTTCAAGCAGAATTTCACGGCGCGCGATGGCATTCATCGCGCAGAGTCCGGGCGAGCGCGACAGGGTCAGTCAGTACACCCATGCGACGCGCGAACGTATCGGCAATGCACACAGCGCGGCTTTTCGCTTCCTCGCTCCTGGGTCCAGCAAAGTTTTCGTCGACCGTTTCCGCGAACAAAGTGAGCCACCGTTCGAAATGTGCCTGCTGCACTGGAAGAACGGCGTGCTTTGGAAATGCCGCGCCCTGATAGTTACCGCTCCCGAATAACAATGATTGCCAGAAGCGGTACATCGTGGGGAGATGCGTGGGCCAATCAACCTCCGCGGTCTCGTTAAAAATTGGGGCGAGCAGCTCGTCGCTGTTAACTTTGGCGTAGAAGGCATCGACAAATGTCTTCACATCTTCGGGCGTTTCGATATCGCCGAGCACATTCATGAGGTTACTTCCACGCTCGCTCCAAACGCGACCGAGCCGCGTTTGTTTTCCCGACGAGCGATTCAGCGATTGATTTCACTAGAGCAAAATGCGCCGCGATCAGATCTATTTTCCTGCGGAAAAAAAGTCTCTGCACGATGCGGAGTTGCGCTTGCGGGAGGAAATTACAAGAAGAAAAACTGAGCAGTGACTGCTTCATTGGAGCGTTGAAATGCCGGTCTAATTTAGATTCGGAAGAATCCATCGCTAAGACTCGTTTCGAAAAAACATAGCTTTGACTATGGAGCTCGGCGAGGGGTCTGTTCGGCAAACGCCGCGCACCCGGAGCGTCAATTGGCACCGGTTCTTCTTGCAGTAGCAGCGCTGTATCCCTTTCGACGCCGTTTCGAATGTCACCTTCTACACCGAATGGAACGGGAACAGGCGCGCCGATTTCGATCGGGCTTTTCCTGCTGCATCTAGATCCACACGGTGGTCCACACGGCGGCACCAGCGACCAGCACCAAGGCAAGAATAAATGCCGCGACGACTGTCCATTTGCTCGGCGATTCGTACACCGTTGCAGACGGCTCAACGCGTCGCCGCGCCGGCCGATTCTCTGCTGCAGGTCGCCAAATCCGGACCACCTGAGCGTTCCGCGCTACTTCCGGGCTCTTCAATGTTGTAGTTTGCATATTTCTTTAGACGAGAGGGTT
>DASREH010000095.1:0-20867 GCA_035652195.1 Candidatus Udaeobacter sp.
GCGATTGCGCGATTGAAAGAAACGTCACGGAGAAATGTCGAGCATCGTGCCGCGGCAGGTTCGGCTGCCGCAGTTGCATGCGTACTTCCTTTTGGCCTCCTCGGTGATCGGTTCGTCTATCTCGAGCGCATAATCGTAAAACAGTTCCTCGCCGGGCTGGATATCGCGCATTGCATCGATGAAAATCCGGTCGTCTTCCTCGGCCGTTTCGCAATTCGGATCGCAAGAATGGTTAATCCAGCGGGCATCGTTGCCGCCGACTAATGGATTAATGACCTGTCCGTTATCCAGGCCAAAATTGAATGTGTGCGGATCGTTTTCATCATTGGGAGCGGCTTCCCATGAAGTGCGTTCGCCGGTGTATTCGATGATGCGAGTGCCTCGGCGAATGAATTGCAAAGCGTAAACACCGCGACCGTGCACATCGGACTTACGGACCTCAATTTGTGCAGGTGCCTTTTGAGTTTTGCGTTTTTTCACCATTCGGAGAATTAGGAAAAGGAGATCAAGAGTAGGACGAAAGAAGTGGAAGTTAAAGAGTTGGGAAACGAAATTGCTGGTGAATATTCCGAAATGACATCCGAAGAACGGAGCCGCCTTGAAAGAATCGACACCGTGTTGCGATCTGACGCTGTGCGAGGACAGATCCGTCCGATTATTGAACGGGTCCGCACCGAACTGGCCCGCAAGAACGATGCGGTAATGACGTGGGAACCGATTCCATTGACACTTTTTGGCAACGCTTTACCGCGTGAGATCCAGTCCGCATGGGTGTTCGTTCTGCGTGCCGGCGCTGACACTGGCCCTGAACGTCATCCGAATAGTCATCAGCGAATGATGACTTTCGAAGGAACCGGCGATATGCGGACCAAGGCCCAAAGCCAGTGGCAATCGAATGTGCTGACAGGCGATCCGGATGCGCCGCTGGAACAGCGTTGGATTTCAATTCCGCAGAACGTTTGGCATCGTCCGGTTGTCGGCGCCGACACCGATTGGACTGTCGTCTCGTTTCACACTGTTCCGGCAGGGGAACTGATTGAAGAAAAAGAGGATGAGAGCAGTCAGAGCGGTACAAAGCAAAAGAAATATCTAGACGGCACAAAACAATCATGACCTGGACAAAACTTCTTCTCATTCCGCTGATGATTCTCGCGATCGCGAGTTCGGCTTCGGCGTACCTGGGCGATGGCTCGGACAGAATTGAAGACTTGTATGGCAATCTTCTCCAGCGGCGGTTGCGCGATGACGGAACGGTCAGCGTGCTTTATGGCAAGGGGCAATATGTTTACCTGGTCATTTTTTCTAACGACCGAAGCATTGCTGAAAGCTATTCTCATGCGAAGGGCACCGATCTTTCCGACAAAGAAATCGCAAAATTTTTGAAACTGAACGCCGCAGGCGCGACGTGGATTCCAGCCGATACATCGAAGGGACGACGGTTCAAAAGGAGCGATAACAAAGCTGAGGCAACGTATGGAAGTGCGACAGGACGCCGTGCATTAACGGTCCGGGAGGTCGGTGTTAATACGCGCATCGAGCCGTGATTCGCGCGCGCGCGACATTGGCGCGAGAGTGTCAGGCTAACGATGCTGGAATGTGGCCCCTCAGGTGTTTAAAGGATGGCGGCGTAAAACCAGCGCAGCAACGATTCCTACGATGAAGAAGCCAACGATTTGGATCAGCATGTAGCTTGCGGTATACGCGGTTGGAAAGCCGTACCAATTCCAGTAGGAAATATTCGTGGCAATCGCCGCCAGAATCCCTGCTGCCAAAACAAAACCAACGCGACCAGCAAAGGTTTCGATGCGCGTCTGTGCCAGCAGAAGCACCACAAGAATTGCTTCAATCAACTGGGTGATGAATTCGATCATGAGCGCTTTGCCAAACGCGAACGGACGGCCAGGCGGATGATACATGAGAATCCCCGAAGGGTTCGCCGCGAGCTTTTCGTTCATGTGTTTCATGGCTTCACTCTTTTCTTGTCGGCTTGCGTCTGTGCCGATGCCCATTCCTGGAAAGATGTAGAGACCGGTTTGGTCGCCGATATTGCTCTGCAGCGTACCCAGGACAGCTGATTCGTTAGGAATTTCAGCGATGCCAGTCTCGCCGAGAGGCAACGCCATATGCGCAATGGCTGTCCAGATGAACATGGCAATGGCGCCCAGAACAGCGGCGAGAAGAATTTTCATAAACCCATCGTGACGCGGTAGAAAAAATTTTAGAAGAAAAAACTCGTTTGAATCAGGCGAGCGCCGGCCTTGAAAACATTACAAAATTTTAATGTAAAAAGTCTTGAACTTTGTCTCGCGATCTGGGCAATCTAAATATTCCTAATCCAAGGAGTTACTCCTGCCTTCGCTCCTGGTTAACCGGAATGTCAGGCTCCATAAAACATGAAAACTCCACGTTGGTTTATTAATGGTCGTTTCGTCTCGTGCCTGCGTATGGCAGGTGCTGTAACGCTGATGTCCGCGGCGGCCGCCATGGCCTTCGTCGCGGTGAAACCGTCCGTCCCCTTGTGGGCCAAATCCAACCGCCAGGATACGGCCGATAAACTCAAAGAAGCGCGCGCTCAATATCTCCGTAACAAGCTCGCATTGCCAGGTGCGGAACGAGAAGGCGGGCCAATGGCAGCAGCCGAAGAAGATTATGCGAATCGCGCAGGTCCGGCTGCTTATGTTCCATTTGAGTTAACACGCAGAGCGAGCAATGCATGGACCAATGCGGTGGCCATGTCCATGCTGGCTCCGGCCAGTCAGCGCGGCGCGCAGTGGAAACTCATAGGACCCAGTAAAGCAGATTTTCCCGACGTTCTGACTTTCAGTGGGGTTCCTTATCGGACTTCGGGGCGCGTCACGGCCCTGGTCATCGATCCAAATTGCACCCAGGCTCATTGTCGTGTTTGGGTGGCAGCAGCAGGCGGCGGGGTGTGGCGGAGCGACAATGCACTGAATGCTCACGATCCGCAGTGGAAATTCCTGTCTGGAAGTTTTGCGACCAACGCAATTGGGACGTTAACCTTCGATGCTCCTACGCAGACACTCTATGCCGGGACGGGTGAGCCAAACGCGTCGGCCGATTCCGAAGCCGGTTTTGGAATTTATAAGTCAACTGATGGAGGGGACACATGGACACATCTCGCCGCGCACACCGATGTTCCCACGGGAGCGGGCGTAGACTGCACCTGTGCGGTGGGAACTGGCGGCTTTCTAACGGCAGCTGCATACAGTGGTCCGGCATTCGACGGGCGCGCTGTTTCATCAATCGTTCTCGATCCAAACGATCCGAACACGATGTATGTTGGGTCAGTTCGCGCGGTACGCGGCGTTAGCTCGGTCTCAAGTGGCGGCGCCGTGACGATCGCCCCGGGGCTGCCCCCATTCGGTTTTTGGAAGTCCACCGATGCCGGAGCAACTTTCGCTTTAATTAATTATCAGGACGTTTGTCTCAATCCAGCGTTAGCCAATGGAGCGGGAGTGATTCAAGCAAGTTTCGGTTCAACGCGCGGCGTCCATGAAGTGGCGCTCGATCCGGGCTCGTCTAACATCGTGTACGCGGCTCCATTTCCTTCAAACAACATCTGCCCGCCTAATTCTGGAGGCGGTGTATGGCGCTCGAGCGATAACGGTGCGAGTTGGACCCAGATGAAGAACGCTTTGAATGTGACGCTGAACACGGATCGCGCGTCGTTCGCTGTCACACGCATCCCGGGCGGATTCACGCGAATGTATGTCGGGGTCGGAAATTCCAGCGTGGCTCCGTCAGATCAGGCTCGCTTGTACCGCACCGATGACGCGGTAACTGCCACCGACGCGAGTTTCACCAACCTCACAGCATTGCAACAGGCCTCCTCGGCACCGAACCAGACCCTGAATTACTGTGGTGATCCGGCGGTAGGCGCGCAATGCTGGTACGATAACGTCGTCTATTCACCTCCTGGAAAACCCGATGTCGTGTACTTAGGCGGTTCCTATAACTACAGCAATTACGGCTTCAGGAATAACGGCCGCGCGTTCATACGATCCCAGGACGCAGGTGTTACATTTACGGACATGACATGGGACGCCACGACGAATCCGACTCCGCCGGACAGTTGTTGTCAGCCGAATCCGATTGCGCCGAATGGTCAACACCCGGACTGCCATGCCATTGTAGAAGTTCCTGGCACTAACGCGGCCATTTTCGGCACGGACGGCGGTCTCATGCGCTCAAACGGATCCTTCTCCGACATATCCTCACAATGCGATAGTCGTGGATTAACAGGCGATGACCTGGCGACGTGCCAGCAAATGCTCTCCAAAGTTCCAAACATTCTTCTGAGCCTCAATACCGGGCTTTCCACGCTGCAGTTCCAAAGCTTGTCGGTTGCTCCTGATAATGCCAGCCATCTGCAAGGTGGCACGCAGGACAATGGCACCTTTGAAAGGATCGGCTCCAGCCTGAGGTGGCCACAAATTATGTACGGCGATGGTGGCCAGTCCGGCTTCAACGCCGGTAATTCGACGCTCCGATTCAATTCATTTACGTCCAACGCGCATGACGTGAATTTCCGGAACGGCGATCCATTGAAGTGGGTTATCGCCTCCGGCCCGATAAGAGCCAGCGGTGAAAGTGCGCAATTTTACTCACCGATTATCGCCGACCCTGTTAACCCTGGGACTATCTTCCAAGGTTCTCTGAGCGTGTGGCGAACGCAGGATTGGGCCGGCAACCAGGCGTTTTTGGAAGCGAACTGTCCTGAGTTTACAACATCCAGTGCCGATCCGGACTGTGGAGACTTTGTGCCTCTGGGTCCGGCCGGGGCGACTAACTTGACCGCGAGCGCGGCAGACTATCGCGGAACAACTCTCGCAGGTGGCAACGTTGCGGCGGTCGCGCGCGGCACCTCCGACACGGTCACGCTATGGGTGGCTACGACGCTGGGAAGGGTGTTTATCTCCAAGAATGCGGATAGTACAAACACAAGCGTTACGTATACGCGTCTGGATTCCCTCGCGGGAAACAGTCCGGATCGCTTTATCAGCGGCATCGCTGTGGATCCCGCAAATTCAAACCACGCATGGCTGTCGTATTCGAGCTATAGCACTTTGACACCCGCAACTCCGGGTCACGTGTTTTCCGTAACGTACGATCCAGTTCACGGGACGGCGACCTGGACAAATCTTGATGGATCAGGAGGGCCTGGTTTCCCAGACTTTCCCGCGACAGGCATAGCGTATGATTACGTTAGAGGCGACCTGTACGTGTCCAACGATTGGGGCGTTTTGAGGCTGCCGCGCAACTCATCAAACTGGGTGGTTGCCGGCCGTGGCCTACCCAAGGTTGAGGTTGCGGGCCTTACCATCGTGCCAAGTGCGCGGAAGCTGTACGCTGCTACGCACGGTCGAAGCGCCTGGGAATTACAATTGCCCTGAGACCTGTTCAGGTTGATTCGCGAATCAGGCGGGATGGTGAAAGCCATCCCGCCTTTTTTGTACGATTCGGGCAGAGATCTGCTGCAAAAAATCGGACTGTTGAACGCCGCGGTGCCGTCATTCCGGAATAATTGACAATCGTTCGGGGTGCGGTTACATATTGCCCGCTAGTTTCCTTCCTCGCCAGCAATCTTCTCGGTGAGGTTTTGTTCGGAAATTCGCACGTTCAATCAGCAGTTGCATAACATTCCCCATCCATGGCGGGACATAGTAAGTGGTCGAAGGTCAAGCGTTTTAAAGGCGCAATCGACGCCAAACGCGGCAAGATCTTCAGTAAATTATCGAAAGAGATCACCATCGCGGCAAAGCGCGGCGGCGGCGATCCCAACGGCAATCCGCGACTACGCAGCGCTATCCAGGCTGCGCGAACGCAAAGCATGCCAAATGACAACATCGAGCGGGCGATCAAACGCGGAACCGGAGAAGGCAAGGACGCCCAACAGTTCGACGAAATCGTTTACGAAGGCTACGGCCCGGGCGGCGTGGCCATCATCGTCGAAACGGCGACGGACAATAAGAATCGCACCGGCGCGGAAGTTCGCAGCATTTTCAGCCAGCACCATGGCAACCTCGCCTCGACTGGAAGCGTTTCGTACATGTTCCACAGAAAGGGGCAAATTACCGTTCCGCGCTCGAGCATAGATGAAGATCGTTTGCTCGAGATTGCGCTGGAAGCAGGAGCCGAAGAGTTGACAACCGACGAAGATCAGTATGTTATTCTTACTTCCCACGATCAGCTATACGCGGTAGCTGAGGCTCTCAAGAATGCGGGCGTAACCACCGATGGGCAAAAGTTTACATTCATCCCCGATACGACTGTTGCGGTGCCCGACGAAGCCGCTGTGCGTCAGGTGCTCCGCTTATGTGATGCGCTTGAAGACGATGACGACGTGCAAAACGTCTATTCAAATCTAGAAATCCCTGACGAAGTGCTGGCCAAATTGCCGGCTTGAAAAAACCATTTTGCTTTGCTGGAGACGTGTTAACGCCCCGGCCGCGCCGCGAAGAATTTAGCTTATGAACGAAGAAAACGAAAACCAACCTGTGCCCACTGAATCCGCTTCGCCGGAACAACGGCATCATCGTCCGCGCCGCCGTTTCCCGCGAAAACGCTATCGAGACCGGGGGGACCGATTCAGGCGCGATGACGCGGAGGCGTCGCAAAACTCTTCGTCGATGAATGCTGAGTCCGCGGCAACGGCAACGGACGTGGAAACGATTGACCGGCCCAATTCGGCCGTCCGCGAGGCGACAGAAGGTGGTGTTGAAGGCGGCGAGCAGGTCCAGGCTGAACCGGAGTTCGGCGAGGGGATCATCGAAATCTCGGGGAAAGGTTTCGGCTTCCTGCGCGATGCGAAGCGCAACTTCGTGCAGACTCCGCAGGACATTTTCGTAACGCCGGAGATCGTTCGTCGGTTCGGATTGCGCGACGGGATGTGGATCTATGGCGAAACCCGGCGCGGCAGCCGCGGCCCCCAATTGGTCAAATTGCTCAAGATCAACAGTGAAGAGCCGGCGAAATATCAGGGTCTCACACCGTTTGAAGAATTGACTACGATCAATCCAAACAAACGGATCAAGTTGGAGACTGTTCCTGACCGCTACACAACGCGGATCATGGATTTAATGACGCCCCTTGGGATGGGCCAACGCGGTCTTATCGTGGCACCACCGCGCACTGGCAAGACGACGCTGTTACATCACATCGCCGATGCCGTGGCGAAGAATCATCCCGAAGTCATTTTGATTATTCTTCTCGTCGACGAGCGGCCCGAGGAGGTGACCGATTTTCGCCGTTCGCATCCAACCGCAGAGTTGATGGCCAGCTCAAACGATGCCGATATCAAAAGTCACACGCGCATTTCGCAATTGGCGATCGAGCGGGCTAAACGTCTGGTGGAAGCAGGAAAACATGTGTTCATCCTTCTCGACTCCATCACTCGCACCGCCCGCGCTTTCAATAATGCAATGGGCGGCGGAGGACGGACCATGAGCGGCGGTATCGATGCGCGGGCCATGGAAATTCCGCGAAAAATTTTTGCCGCTGCGCGAAATACAGAAGAAGCCGGCTCTCTCACGATCGTTGCTACGGCTCTGATCGAAACTGGTAGCCGCATGGACGAACTGATCTTTCAGGAATTCAAGGGCACGGGGAACATGGAAATGGTGCTCGACCGGAAAATCAGCGATCAGCGAATTTATCCGGCAGTGGACATTTTTCTCTCGGGCACACGGCGGGAAGAGTTACTGCTGCAGCCGTGGGAACTCGAAAAAATCAATCTGATTCGGCGGGGGCTGGCGGGACACAAACCAGAGGAAGCAATTCAGCGGCTGTTGATGTTTGTAAAAAAATTCCCCACCAATACCGAGATGCTCAAAGGCATTCCCGGCTGATCGATCCGCAAGCGATTGCCGGTCTCAAGTTGATCGGGCAGGTTAAAAATCCGCTGTGCGCACTCGAAAGCTCTCCAAGTTTTTCTACCGGAAAATTCTTGGACGAAAGCGGTGGCGCGAGGCGTCCGAGCTAAGCACATCAGGAATTCATCAAGCCGTTTTGCGGGCGATCGCCAGGGCGCCTGGTTTGCCTTCGAGCGGCGATCACCTCGATGTGGGCAGCGGGACCGGGGAATTGTTGCGCCTGGTGCGAGCCCATTACGCTTTCCAATCGGTTGGTTGCGATTACACCGACAAATTGGTGTCCATTCCTGGTCTTAGAATCGACACTGTCGATCTGAATTGCGAGCGGCTTCCCTACGACGATAATCGTTTCGCCCTGGTCACATGCATCGAAACGATTGAGCACCTGGAAAACTACCGGGAGATCATCAGGGAAATCTATCGTGTTCTGCAACCCGGAGGGATCGCGGTGTTTTCGACTCCGAACATTTTGAATTTGCGTTCCCGATTACGCTATTTGTCCTCGGGCTTTTATAACTTGTTTGGTCCTCTTGCGCCGGACGAGCCCAACATCCACACCACGCGTGGCCACATCAACCCGGTAAGTTGGTTTTACCTTTCGCACGCATTGCTCAGTTTTGGCTTTTGCGATTTGAAAGTGACAGTGGATAAATATCAGCGTCGCTCGCTACTGGCTTTGCCGTTTGTGATCATCCCCCTGCGCGCCGCCAACGCCATCGTGTACCATCGCGACAAAAGTACCTACGGCACGTTGAATGAGCGGAATGACTGGACTGTTCGAGCGATGAATTCGCCAGCCATGCTGCTGGGGAGAACTTTAATCGTCACCGCAATTAAGCCCGCGTAATGTGTTTTTGATACAGCGCGTGAATTGCCTCGCGGGAATCCAGACACTGGCGTCGGAAAACTTCGAAGTCCGGATAGCCAGACCGGACCGCAAGCTTCCGTTGTTCGTCTGCATCACTCGGAAGCGTTGAAATGCTTCTGTTGTCGTATCGCCGCAAAACCAGTTCGCATCGACGCAGAAACGCATAACACTCCTTCAATCTCGCAGCATCCGATTTATCCAAATCGCCGCGCTGGTGCAATTGGTCGACGGCGCCTTCCCAGTTCTGTTCCCAAATACGCGCGCGCATCTGCAACGCTTGCACCAGAAATTCGGCTTCGATGATACCGCCGGCTCCGGTCTTCAGGTCGAGAACGTCCGATCCGCTTCCACGGTCGCGCCGAATGCGTTGAAGCATGTCATTGATGTTCGCGAAGAGATTGGAATCCTCGCATGCGCGCTGCCATGCGCCTTTCGCGATTTTCATGAAATCGCTTTGGAGCGGACCGCTAATGCTGCGCGCCCGAGTCAAAGCCTGCAGTTCCCAGGGTTGCGCCCGGCTTGCGTAGTAGGACTCGAATGTTTCAAGGGAGCAAACAACAGGACCTTTTTCGCCTTCGGGCCGCAATCTTGCATCCAGCACCCAGATATCTCCCTCGGCGGTCGGCTGCGCCATGGCAGTCATGAGATTTTGCGCGGCCCGAATGTCGTCGCCCACAAAGATCACGTCGAGGTCTGCGCCGTAACTGATCTCGCGCCCGCCAAATTTTCCCAGCGCAATGATCGTTACTTGATCGCCTGCCAGGAGCCTGGCGACAGCAACTAAACATGCTTCGGCCAGGTCCGAGAGTTCCACGAAAGTCGCTTCTGGTTGAATCAACCCAAGAACGTCGCGGAGGATAATTCGAAGCAAATGCCTTTGCCGATACGTGCGTATTGGGTCCAAATTGCTGGCATCAGCGCCTAACGAATCCAAACGTCGCAGATTTTCTGCTACCGAACGCGGCTCCCCAAACGTTGGATCCCGGGTGATATCTTCCAAAAGTTGCGGACGTCGAATCAAAAGCTCACTGGCAAATCGGCTGGCATCAAAAGTCTTCACAACCAGCTCGAGCAACCTGGGATTCGCGACCAGAAGCTCAAAAAAAAGACTCCTCAAACCGTAGCCCTCCACGAGACGGACAAATTGATTAAGCGTTGTATCCGGGTCCGCCGTTTTTGAAAGCCATTGCAACAATGCCGGACGCAGCTTTGCGAAAATCTGTCGTGTCCTTGGCGCGACATGAAAACGTCCAGCACCCTGAGCGAGGTCGGCTAGTGCTTTGGCTGCACGCTTCTCATCGGTGAAGATTTCCAAATCGTTTGTCCTGGACGCTGTCGCACCCGGGGAAGATGTGCCCGCAACGATACGTTGAAAGATTGGACGCACCGCGCGCATCCTTTCCTGCAGCGCAGCACTAAATTCCTCGGCCGACGAAAACCGCAGGCTCAACGCAAGGCGTCGCAAAGCCTGCCGGTCTCGAGGGAGAGTGTGAGTCTGTTGTTCGGCCTCGATTTGCAAACGATGTTCCACGCGGCGAAGGAACCGGTAAGTGTTGTCGCAAGTCAGCACGTCCTCGCGCGGAAGAAGGTCCAGTTGGCGAAGTGCTCGCAGCGCCTTGAGCATGCTTGATTCCTGCAAAAACGGATGCCGGGCTCCGTGAATAAGCTGCAGGGTCTGGACAATAAATTCGATGTCGCGAATGCCGCCTCGCCCAAGCTTTACGTCGCGTTCGAGGTTGTCCGCGCCAACGATATCGCGCTCAATACGCTTTTTGACGTTGGCAATTTCATCCAACAGGTCTCGAGTCGGGCTCTTGGGATAAATAAACGGCTGGTGTTGACGCAGGAATTCGTAAGCCAGCTCACTGCTACCGGCGATTCCGCGGGCCTTGATAAGGGCGAGACGTTCCCACGTTTCACCGAACCCGGCGTAATAATTTTCCATGCTGTCCAGGGAGCGGGCCAACGGCCCTGCCGAGCCTTCAGGCCGCAAACGCAGATCCACGCGAAAAAGAGAGCCCGCTGGATGCGACGTCGAAAACGTCTCGAGGATTTTGTTGCCCAGCCGGTTGAAGAATTCGTGATATGAAATGTGCGGCGTGAGTTGCCCTTCCTCGCTGTAGAGAAAAAGAAGATCCACGTCGGAGCTGTGATTTAGCTCGGCGCCACCGAGCTTGCCCAGAGCGAGAATGGCGAATTCGGCATTGGGCGAACCATATTGTTCTCGCAACTCGCTGTCCCAATGTTCAAACACTTTCCCGATACAAATTTCCGCGACTTGTGATAACTCGCCGGTTGTTTCTTCGAGCGAGGCGACATTTGCAAGTTCGCGAACGGCAATACGGGTCATCTCGCGACCCTTCCACGAGCGCAAAGCAGAAAAGCCTTGATCCGCAATCGAGTTCCCGGCCGATCTCTGCAGGTAACCCAGCATCTGTCCATAAGCTCTAGGCGCAGAACAGATTTGTGGCTGACAAAGCCAAAGCAGACTGTCCGGTTCATGTGTCAGACGCGCCGCGCAAATGCTGGAGAGTGCGAGAAGATGAAGCAAGGCCGCTTCGCCCAGGGGGAAACGTTCGACTACATCACGAAGTGGCTGGGCGGTCTCAGGCCAGTGGTCCCGAAGCTCAATCAGGACCCTCTCGACTTGCGCCGGGTTAATCGAAGCAGCGGCTTTTTCGCGAATCCAATGGTCAATGTCAGCCATCGCGCAAAGATGATCCGCTTTGCGTGAAAAACTAGTCAGCTGTCGCCGAAGACTGAGGAACCAACACGCGAAGCAGTTTCTTTCGGATCCTAAAATCAACAGGGCAGCTGCCCGCGAGCTCGCCATCAAGTTCTACAGGAACGTCTTGTTCACTGCTGATCCGCAGCCGTCGGGTCTGAAAATATTCAACTTCTGGAACGTTAATATCCGAGCTGAACACCACGTCTTGCAGATATTTAATAATTTCGAGGTAGCCGAGGCGTTTAAACACAACGACGTCAAACAAGCCATCGTCGAGAACAGCGTGTTTGAAAAATGGAAACGGCCCTCCGTAAAGGCGCCCATTGCCCACAAGGACAAAAGAGCCTTCTTCCACCGAAGTGTGCTTCGAATGTATGAAGAGCTTTGGAGGTTGCCGTGCGGCAATTTGCGCCGCGGAGATGAGGTAGCTAAGCGGACCAAAACTGCGCTTGAAGGCGAGGCTGGTCTCTTTTACCACCTGCGCGTCCAATCCGACTCCGGCGAGCTGCACGAAAAATCTTCCATTTGCGCTCGGCACGTCGACCAGGCGAACGGTTCCGTCCTGAATGATTTCCCAGCAGCGCTGAAGATTGTTTAATGGCAATCCCAGTTCCATCGCGAAAACGTTGACGCTCCCCATTGGGAGCACGCCGAGGGTGGCGTCACTGCCTGCAATGCCGTTCGCCACCTGGCTGACTGTTCCATCGCCACCAGCAGCAACGATCCGGGTAAATCCCTCCTTTACTGCGGACCGCGCCAGTGTTTCGGCTTCACCGGAACGCGATGTGACGCGGACCGTGCAGTTGCCCGCCAGGGATTCAGCGCGTTCCTGCCAGCTCCGAAGGTGTTCAGGGCTACCAGCTGTCGGATTGACAATGACAATAGTATTGGTCACAGGGAAAAGTAGCAGAGGGCTTTGGTCTTTTCTTCAAAGTCGGGCTGCGTAACGTCCTACGGTGAAAAAATTGCGCAGGCTTCCTTTGATTGCTTTTGGGGTGGTGGTTGCGCTTGCCGCGATTCTTTTGATCGGTGTGAACCTGTATGTCCAATCGGCGGGTACGCACGCAAAAATTCAACAAGAATTGAGCCGTCGGCTGGGGACGACGCTGGGGATCCGCAGCATGAGTGTAACGCCCTGGGGTGGACTGGAGCTAAGTGGCATTACAATCGCGCAAACTTCGCCCATCGGTCCGAGGCATTTCCTCGAGGCAAAAACATTTCGGCTGCGTGTTCGTTTCCTTTCGCTGTTTTCACGGCGATTGGTCATCAAAGAGGTCGCACTTGTCGAACCAAATGTGGTTTGGCCGCAAGACGCGGAAGGAAAGTGGAAATTACCGAGATCAAAAGGACTAAAAACTGGGGCTCCACACGTGTCGCGCCTGAACGCACGGAACCGTTCGCTTCAGACCGCTCCGACGCCTCAAACACAACACGCTCCTGTCGTGGCGACTTCGCCAGCGAGTCCGCCGCCTGCAATGCAGTCTATTCTCGACACTCCGTCTTCCTTGCCAGAACCGCGACTCGCGGTACCGCCCGAGGTCCGGCGCGTCAGTATCAAAAATGGTAATTTCAGTTTTCTCGATCACGCTGGCAGGCTGCTTGCAAGTTTCAATGGCGTAGATTTTCGGACCAGTATTCGCAGCGCCCTGGCGCTTCACGGTAATACTAAAATCGCAAGAATTTCTCTGCAGAACCGATTTTTCCTGGAAGACCTGCGCTCTCCACTACGTTACGAGCCGGATGTGCTGGAGCTTTCCAAAATCGCCGCGCGTGCCGGTAAAGGGCAGATCAACGGTTATTTTGCGATGCAACCGGACGCGGAAGGTTCTCCATTTACTACGAACGTAAGGTTTCGAGATGTCCTGGCCGATGAAATTATTTCAAACGCTGGTGGACCCAGAGGAATGGTTCACGGTAAGTTGGAAGGAAATTTCCAGGCTTCTGGCAAAACAGCAGACCCAGAAGCGTTCGTCGGAACGGGTGAAATTTCGCTTCGAGACGGACGGGTCCAGCAGTACAGCTTACTTGTATTGCTGGGAGAGCTTCTCCAAATCGAAGAATTGAGAGAACTCAATCTCGAGCAGGCAGAGGCGAAATACCATGTGCGTCCCGGTTTGGTCACGATTGACGAGTTAATTTTACGTTCTCCGAATATTCGCCTCACCGCTTCGGGGACCATTGCATTCGATGGTAAGCTGAAACTCGATTCGCAACTTGCGATCAACGACAAAATTCGGGGCCAGCTTTTCAAGGCCATTCGCCAGAATTTTCAGCCGATTAACGAACCGGGGTATTCTGCCATCGACTTTCAGGTTGGCGGCACCGTGGACCGCCCTAGCACGAACCTGATGGACAGACTGGTCGGTCGTGATATCAGCAGTATGATAAACAGTTTCTTTGGCGGCGGAAAAAAAGAACGGACAAAAAAGAAAAAGAAACAGGTCGAACAAGCTGCACCTACAACACCTGCGCCTCAGGACACTGACAACGCAATGCCGGCACCGCCAGCCGCTTCTCCTGCTGCTGGCGTGCCGATGCCCGCGGCTATTGGCACCCCAATCCCCACAGCATCGCCATGAGAGTCATCGCCGGCAGCGCCGGCGGAATCCGGCTAGCAGTTCCAAAGCAGGGTGTGCGCCCAACGATGGACCGTGTCAAAGCTGCGATCTTTTCCAGCCTTGGCGACGCAATTGCCGACGCGCGAGTGCTCGATCTTTTTGCGGGCAGCGGGGCCCTCGGGATTGAAGCTCTCAGCCGTGGCGCCTCTTCTGTTATTTTCATTGAGGCAGAACGACAATCGGCGGCGATCATCGAGAGCAATCTTGCCAAAACCAAATTGAACGGACGAGTTCGACAGCAGGACGTCTTCGATTTCCTCCGGCACACTTCCGGCGCCGAAATGTTTGACATTATCTTCGCGGACCCTCCTTACGAAAAAAACGATAGTGGTCGAAGTATCATTGCAAAGCTGGTGACTAACGAAACCTTGGTTCAGCTACTGCGTCCAAGTGGAATTTTCGTTTTGGAAAAACGACCCGGAGAAGCTGTTCCAGAAACCGGGCTCTGGCGCCTGCTTCGTCAGAAAACCTATGGTGCTACCGAGGTCCTGTTTCTCCTCCCAGAGCGGAAGCAAAACTGGCAACGTGCCGCCCGACGGAATGGCCCGACGATGGAAAAACCGTGAGTGCCAAATGATTCGCCTCATTTATAATTTATTCTGGCCAATCGGACTGCTTTTCTTCTTGCCGGGCTATCTGGTGAAGATGATTCGTCGCGGTGGTTACCGCGCAAAATTTGGGCAACGCTTCGGAATATATGACCGTGAGCTGCGCGTTCGTCTGGAGAAGCGGCGGTCCACATGGCTGCACGCAGTCAGTGTTGGCGAAGTCAATATCGCTTTAAAACTTAGCCGCGCTTTGCGCGCGCTTGAACCAGAGCTCTGCTGTGTCCTGACCACCACGACTACAACTGGCTTCGCGTTAGCTCAGCGGAACGCTCCTCCCTGGATCGAAGTCTTATACACACCGCTCGATTACTGGCCGATCATGCGCCGTGCGTTTTCTGTGATCAGACCAACTCGGGTTATCCTCGTGGAAGCTGAAGTTTGGCCGAACCTGGTCGCACTTGCGCACCAACACGGAATTCCAACGATATTAGCGAACGCTCGCCTGTCGGACCGATCGGAGAGAAGGTTCCGACGGTTTCGATTGATTCTGGGGCCAACGTTTCGGCTGCTGGATCTTGTCTGTGTGCAGGAGCCGGATGATGTCCAACGCTGGGCAGCAATTGGGATTCCGCGCGATCGGATTCGACTCGTTGGAAGTGTTAAATACGATCCAGATGCGCACGAGGCCGTTCTCAGGAGGCAGGAAAGCGCGCAGTTACAGCAAGTTGAGACCAATCACTTCAATTCAAAAAGCCAGGTGTTGTTCGGCGGCAGCACGCATCGAGGCGAAGAGGAAATTCTTGCTAAAATCTTTCTAGGCTTACGCCAGCAATTTCCATCGTTGCAATTGTTTATTGCACCGCGCCACGTCGAGCGGCTCCGCGAAATCCGCACTCATTTCGATCGATTGCCTTTACGCGTGACGTTGGCAAGCGAGCTGGCGAGCGGAGTCCAATCAGAGTGGGATTGTATCGTCCTCGATACAACGGGGGATCTTCATCGCTGGTATTCCGTGGCCAGCATTGTGTTTATTGGAAAAAGCCTGACCGCACATGGCGGCCAAAATCCCGTTGAAGCGATTGTGGCGGGGAAACCCGTCGTGTTTGGTCCGCACATGGAAAATTTCGCGACTTTGGCAAAGTCACTGGTGTTGAAAAACGGCGCGATCCAGGTCCTCGATGTGGATTCGCTCCAAACTACAGTTGCAGAGCTTTTACGTGACAGCCAGGCGTGCGAACGCCTGGTTCAACAGGCGCACGAAGTTCTTAACGAGCATCGAGGTGCAACCACTCGTACAGCGACGTTGATCCACGAACTAACTCCTATTCAGTAAAAGAAGCCACCCGCGCCGGCGGTGTGAACGTGAAAACATTCGCGATTTGCCTTGCGTAAGGCGAAGGCAATTCTGATATTGCACGGCTTTCTTGACCCTATCGTCTAGAGGCCCAGGACACCGCCCTTTCACGGCGGTAACACGGGTTCGAATCCCGTTAGGGTCGCTTTGTCATTTCGCAGGAGAGAGCGGGCTCAGGGACGGATCCAGTAAATTAGCGCCCGAACGGCTCCGAATGTCATCGTTCAGCGGAGTGTCCGGAACGCGAAACCCCTTCCTTTTGTAAGCTCTAATTCGAGTTCAATTCGTCGAAGGCAAGTTTTAGAATTTGTCTTGACATCTTTCGACGCGCCTGCAACGGATGAGCGCAACTCTCTCTCTCACTCATGATCCTCCATGCTCAAACAATCAGGCTCGAACGTTAGCGGACACCTTAGTCAGGGTGCGTTTTACGTACTTTTGCTTTGGGCCGTCTGCGTGATCCCGATCGCGCTGGCACAGCGAATCGTACCCACCCCTAGCCGGGCCGTGCAACCGCAGGGCGCGCGGCGCCCAGACGCTTTTGCCGTAGCCACCGCCGACAGTTCCAAGACCCGGCCGCCGCCGGAAACCTAAGGCACAAAATATGAATACCCCCAGAAATTTTAATGTTCAGATCAGTCTCTGCCTCATATCGGCAGCCTTCATTACCGTTGTAGAGGCGACGGTTCCTCCCATTCCCCAAGGTATTTTCTCCATGCCTGCAGCGGAAGCCAATGGATTTCCAGACCAAATCCTCAATGATCCACGAATCGTGGGGCTCGATCTCGGAGGCAGTTGGGCTGAGTTGGAGCCAACAGAAGGCGTATATGATTGGTCGTTTGTGGACAGTGAGCTGGCCAAAGCGGAGGCTCATGGAAAGAAAGTTCTTCTTCGATGCGTTTCAGGAGGGATTAACGTTCCAGATTGGCTTCTTGCAGATCCAAACGTACAAACTTTCACATTTGTCGATACTAACCCGTACCATCAGACCTACGGAGAAGAACTGACGATCCCTGTCTTCTGGGATCCGATCTTTCTGGCTAAGAAAATGGCGTTTATTGCGGCTGCGGGCGCTCATTTTTCTACTCATTCCAACATCGAGGTCGTGGCTTGCTCATTTGCAAACGCTACAACAGGTGATTGGAACATACCCGATGAGCCGGAGGATATTGCGAATTGGCGAGCGGCGGGATACACCACCGAGCTAATGGTTAATGCAGGCAAGATGACCATCGACGCCACGATGGCTGCTTTTCCAAACCAGAACGTCACTTTGTCTATCGGAAGCGGCGCTGGCGATCTGGATCCGACCTCAGATTACCTGTCAGAAACGGTCGTTGATTACGCGACAAGGACGTACGGGCGATTTATTACTCAAAAGAACTCACTCAGTGCAACCACCGTTGATCCGGGTTTTGATCCTTCCTTATCGAATTGGCAGGTTCTCTTCGATCAGTGCCCGAACGTGGCTAGTCAAATGCTATGGAAGGTGAGCGGAGATGATACTTATCGAATGAACAACGGGATACCCGACGATGAGCAACACATTTTGCTTGACGCCATCATCATTGGCACACATTACGGGACCCAGTATCAGGAAATTTATGAAGCCGACCTGAAGGATCCAGCCATGAATGCTGTGATCGACATTGCGAATATTCTTCTCACAGTAACTACGCCTCCTCCAGCTGCGCCAAGTAACTTGAATGGGACATCAAGCGACCGGTGGTCAACAGACCTTACCTGGACTGATAATGCCACTAATGAGCTGGGTTACAGAATCGAGTCCAAGGTTGGAGCGACTGGAACTTATGAATTACTAACCACACTGGGACCAAACACAAGAACCACTACTGTTACCAATCTCATCGAGGGAACTCAATACTACTATCGGCTCCAAGCGGTTAATGCAGGAGGCCGTTCGGCTTACTCTGAAGAAACATCTGCCACGACCGTTCTGAGTTCTCCCGCAAGTTTAGCTGCAACTGCCTTGTCCTCCTCCCAAGTGCTTTTGAACTGGACTGATCGATCCGCGACTGAAACCGGCTTTAAAATTGAGCGAAGACCGGACGACGTAGGGGACTATATTGAAATTGGGACGGTCGACGCGAATACAACATCTTTCACCGATTTAGGTCTTAGCGAAGCGACCAAGTATTGGTATCGAGTGCGAGCTTATAATGCGGACACCACATCCGACTATTCGAATGAAAAGCAGGTTACGACCCTGTACGACATTCCAGCAGCGCCATCGAATCTTACAATTACGTCTCTTGTATCAAATCGGGTCAGTCTCTCCTGGAGCGACAACTCTAACAATGAAACAGGCTTCAAAATTCAGCGAAAACAAGGGGTAACAGGAACGTATATCGATATTAGGACGACGGCAGCTAACGTAACATCTTTCAACGATAGCCCCGTTACAGATGGCACTTTGTATTACTACCGGGTTTGTGCGACCAATCCAGCTGGAGACTCTGCGTTTTCAAATGAAACGAACGGCACTACACCGCTGGCAAAACCGACCTCTGCCACTGCAACGGCAGTATCGTCAAGTCGCATCAACCTTACCTGGATTGATAATTCAGCCTCTGAGACAGGCTACAAGATTGAACGCAAGAAAACGGCGGCTGGGACGTATGCACAGATCGACCAGGTGGGTGCAAATGTGCAAAGCCACAGCGATACAAATGGACTTGAGCCTAACACAAAATATTACTACAGGGTCCGAGCTACCAATGGGACGATTGACTCCGACTACTCGAATGCGCCGTCGGCTGTGACCTTCCTGGATGCTCCAGCAGCGCCATCGAATCTTACAATTACGTCTCTTGTATCAAACCGGATCAGTCTCTCCTGGAGCGACAACTCTAACAATGAAACAGGCTTCAAAATCCAGCGGAAAAAAGGGGCTACAGGGACGTATATCGATATTAGAACGACGGCAGCTAACGTAACATCTTTCAACGATAGCCCCGTTGCAGATGGCACTTTATATTACTACCGGGTTTGTGCGACCAACGCGACTGGAGACTCTGCGTTTTCAAATGAAACGAACGGCACTACGCCGTTGGCAAAACCGACCTCTGCCACTGCAACCGCTGTGTCATCAAGTCGCATCAACCTTACCTGGATTGATAATTCGGCCTCTGAGACAGGCTACAAGATTGAACGCAAGAAAACGGCGGCTGGGACTTATGCACAGATCGACCAGGTAGGTGCAAATGTGCAAAGCTACAGCGATACAAATGGACTTGAGCCTAACACAAGATATTACTACAGGGTCCGAGCGACCAATGGGACGATTGATTCCGACTACTCGAATGCACCGTCGGCTGTGACCCTCCCGTAAAGTAACTCATTCGTAGTTTTCTTGAGCACGAATCAAACAAAATTGATGTCCCAAGAGTTTGTGCCTCAAAATGAAGGCCTCATTGTCGTTGTAGAGGCTATCGTTCTCCCGATTTCGAAATGTATTTTCTCCATGCCTGCAGCCGAAGAGAACGGATTCCAGATCAAATCCTCAACGATCCACGAATGGTAGGCGGTTTCGTCAACAAAAAGCATTGGTCTTTGGTCCCGCATGTCGACTCCGGAGGAATCTCGATCATGCCTGTCCGAACGCCCAAATCTGACACTATTGTTAAAAGCACAGCGTCTAAAAAGTAACGATCCGCTTGTACGCGTCGCCATACGTTCCTCGGCTAATTTTCACCGCAGCGTTCGGGGTCATTCCTCTGAATTCCAACTTCCTAGAGTATCGGCCGACGCCGTAATCCTCGCCGAAGTCTTCAAAGACGTTCCTGTTCATCGTGCCCTCACGGAACTGTATTGGCCGCCGGGCGCAGAAAAAAAGGTCGGACAAATTCGAACAGTCGAACTGCGTAATTGTGCGCGTTGGTGCAAATTGATCGTTAAGCCGTGTGCCCTGTAAAGTTCATATGGCGCACATTGGGCAACACGGTGAAATCTCAAAAGTGGGTTCGAATCCCGCTAGGGTCGCGGTGTTTGCGTCCTGGGTGCGACTCCAAAAGGAATGAGCCTCGCGCAAATACTTGCACGAGGCTCATTCAATCTCGATCCGTGACTCCAGTTATTGGACTTGGAAGGCACCAGGGGCGCCGTCGGGGAAAGCCACCCAGCCATTCCCATCGTTCAAGTTATAGGGCGCTTGGGCAAGATTGGCCATCCACCATATCGCGGTCGTCGCGTTTTGGCTCGCTGCTGCTGACGTCGTGACTACCAGCCAGTACTTGGTTCCCGCGGTAACCGAAACGCCTGCACCAGTGAAATTAGCACTGGCCAAAGCACAGGGCGCAGCTGGAGCAACGGCGTTCACGCTCTCGCCGATCTGCGTGCCGGGAGTGTTCGTGCAGCTATCAGTATAGATAGCCACCGTAAACCTGTTCGAGCCGGCTACGCAGAAACCGGAATCAGTGACCGCGAGTCTTACCCTGGTCACCGCCTGGTTAATGCGCGCTACGAATGGATAAGCGATCCATTGCGTCGCTCCTGGCGCGAAGCAATTGTTGGGTCCCAAAATGAAGTAACCGTTATCGGTGCTGTAGTTGCAACCCGTACAATTATTTACCTCTAGATTAGTAAAAATAACTGCGTCCGGGGCATCCGGAGCGGTCTTCATAGATGCCATCGGCGCCATGGCACCCTGATACGGCCCGGATTTCATCTTCCCTTGCTGTGCGAAGGCCGTACCGCAGGCCATGAACACGATACACAGGCAAGACACTGTACGAATGATCATTTTTTCTTTCATGTATAATCCTTTCACTCCAATCTGCTTTGAATGTTTGTTGAGTGAACGAGAGCCCTTCGCTCACGGGTTTAGCCCTGCGGAAAGA
>DASREH010000096.1:0-6593 GCA_035652195.1 Candidatus Udaeobacter sp.
TGGTGCCGACGTTCGAATCGAATCGAGGGACGGCAAAAAACTATTCCAAACGGTCAAGACAGATGGAAGAGGCCATTATCTCTCCAATGCTTTGGCGCCCGGTATGTATCGCGTCAGCCTGGTCGTGAACGGTGCAGTAAAGGCGTCAATCATGAACACGCAGACCCACGCCGATCAACCCACGCAACTGAATTTTAACTTGAAACCGGTTCCGGAATCGCAAGCAAAAACAGTTGCAAAGAAGGGAAAACACATGGTGTGGGTACCGGCGAATACTGGAAGTCACATTGGCGGCCGATGGGTCGAAGTTGACGAGAATGATACCGCTGACACGGGCGCTTTGAACGTTAAGAAAGGTAGCGCCGAAGATCTGCATCGAGCACAAATGCAAAATTCCGGCGGGCCGCAGACCATATCCGGAACATCGACTGCAACGGGACGCTGATTATCTCGCATCCACTTCTATGACAGAAGTGGCCGAGCAACTCCGTCATAGCCCTTGCTATTTTTACGGTTTCTTAGCCAAACGCCTGTCTAGTTGGTTGGGAGAATAATGCCCGCACCGATTCGCGCGAAAGCACAATAATCGTAAATACACCCAGAACAGTTCCAAACGGGATAAACAGGCATTCGATGCAAGCCATCACGAACACGAAACTGTAGCGCTTACGCAGCGCAAGCGATCGTCCTGTCATCAGGATGCAAACTGACATGGCGATTCCCATCAAAAACAGTACCGAGCCAAGCACGACAAAGATCCAGCCGAGAAATTCAGGCGGCAAGTCTTCTCCAGGTTTCGTAGTGCCATGTCGCGCTGCACCGATGAAGACCGCTCCGACTATTGTGTAAAGTAGTGGGAAGAAAGAGCAGAGAGCTCCGAGGCCAGCGACTACGTAATGAAAAATCGCCAGAAGCTTTAAATGCTCCGTATCCTGGCTCATTGGCTCGAAGTGTTCCGAGATAAGTTTTAAACCGAGACATCCCAATCGCAGGGGAAAGTTGGCGAATCGCCGATCACGAAGTGATGTAACCTTCCTCGCCATGCTGATTGATATCGAGACCCTGGCGCTCGATTTCAGGGGCGATGCGCAATCCAATTAAACCCCTGACAATTGCGCCGATGATCGCACTGCCGACTACCGCAAACACAATTGTGATGGCGATCGCCTTTAATTGCTCGAGCCAGAGGGTGTGCCCTACAATTTTGGCAAGTCCATTTCGCGTGGCAGGATTAACCGGTCCGGTAACACTCAATAACAGATTTGGATTTACACTGCCAGTCGCAAGCAGGCCTGTCAGAAACGCGCCCAGTGTTCCACCCACCGCGTGGATCCCGAAGGTATCGAGCGCGTCATCGTAACCAAGCCACGACTTCAATTTGGTGCAGGCGAAAAACGGGACGACTCCTGCTGCAACTCCGATGACTACAGCTCCGCTCGGAGTCACATATCCGCAGGCCGGCGTGATGACTACGAGACCGCCTACCGCACCGGAACAAAAGCCAAGCACGCTCGGCTTGCCGCGCAGCGCGTATTCAAGCATCGCCCATGCAAACGAAGCTACCGCCGTCGCAAGAGTCGTCGTCATAAAGGCGTTCGCTGCAATTCCGTCCGGCGCAAGAGCACTTCCCGCGTTAAAACCGTACCAGCCGACCCACAGTAAACCTGTGCCCACCATGCACAGCACCATGCTATGTGGCGCCATGATTTCTTTTTTAAATCCGAGCCGGTGCCCGAGAAGAATGCACAGCACAAGCGCCGACCAACCAGAGCTCATGTGCACGACTGTTCCACCGGCAAAATCGATGGCAGTGATTTTGGCGCGGCCGTTCCACACTCCGTTCATCCAGCCGTCGATTCCCCAAACCATGTGGGCGACCGGGAAATAGACGACGAACATCCAAATTGCGACAAAAACGAGTACGGCCGCAAATTTCATCCGCTCCGCCACAGCCCCGATGATTAACGCAGGCGTGATGATTGCGAACATCAGTTGATACATCGCAAACACATCTTGCGACACCCAGTACGAATAATCAGTGTTGGGACGTCCACCCACGCCGTTTAGGAATGCAAAGTCGAATCCGCCGATGAACGGCGAGCCGTGCGAGAAAACCAATGAATAACCGACCAGCCACCACAGGATGGTCACCAAACCGGCGATACCAAGACATTGCGCAAGGATGGAAAGAACATTTTTCGCACGGACCAGGCCGCCGTAGAAAAGTGCCAGCCCTGGCAGTGTCATGAAAAGCACTAACGCCGCGCAGGTCATCATCCACGCGTTGCTGGCAGGACCGGGCCCCGAAATGTTTGACGCGATTGACGCATTTACTGAATCCGCGCCTCGAGCTGAATTGTTGACATAGGCTTCCAAGTCCGCAACGCGCTGCTCAAGGGACGGCGAAGCAGATGGCGAAGTGGTTTGGGCGTGGACGTGAGAGCAAAACGCAATGATTGCCGTGAGCAAGAAGACTCGCATCATTACGCGCACTTCGTTATAGCGCCTGCTTCGCTTTCGCAGCAAGAAAAATGGCTGACGTGACCAGGTTCCCGACCGACTAAAAATTCAGGAGAGATCCACGGCAGATTTCCAAGCCAGCTCCGTCTCGATCTTTGGGGCCGGCGACCTCCTCAGTCCTGCGGGTTTACCTGTTCTTCGCCCGATAACTTTGTGCGACCACTTTAGTATCGGGCGTTCCCAAAAATAGTAAGACAAACTGGCAGTCGCGAAGACTAACAAAACAGCAATCACCGGGTTGATCTCATAGGCAGGATTCAAAAAAGGCATTTGCCACACGTAAAGGCTGTAACTCAGCAATCCTATCCCCACCATTATCGGGCTATTGAGCCACTTCGGAGGATATTTGGTCACGTCAACAATTACGAGAGCGACAAGCGCGTTAAAAACCAGAGTGTTGATGTGCGCAAAGAATTGCGGCACCGGCCATCCGGTTTGAATTTCGCCCGCGCCGCTTATCAGGGGTGCTACAAGGAGGAGCAGCCACACGACGCGGCTCATCCTGCGTAATTGCGGCCGGTACAACGCCAGCAAGCACCCCGCTGCCAATGAATCCATTACGCACGGGAAAAAGAAAAGTGCGTTTATCGAATGACTAAAATATTTGCTAACGACGTACTGTGCCACTACCGCCACGAAGATAGCAGCCCACGCGAATTTCTTTGCATGCCTCCCGGCGGCGACTATGGCCAGCGGCCAAACCAAGTAGAACTGTTCCTCCACAGACAGCGACCAGAGATGGCTCAGATTCCAAGGCAAATCTTGGACGTAAGTGGATCCGTAAAGCCACACTACAACCCATTTCCATGAAGCCATGACGACAAAAGGTGTCATGGCAAGCAGATACAGATACGCAACCGGGAAAATCCGGAAAACTCTGCGCAGATAGAATCGCGAGACGCTGATGCTCCCGAACCTCCGTTCTTCCTCCAGTAATAACGTAGTAATCAGGTAGCCCGAGATTACGAAGAACACCCGCACCCCGTAATGCGCATAAGCACCAGTAACCCAATTTTGAAAATGAGACGCATACGCCACATGCCCAAAGAGAACCGCAAGAATGGAAATCGCCCGCAGTCCATCAAGAGACGGGATTCGTCGGCTTGGTTTTTCACGCGACGCAGCAAATTCGTCTGCCAGTGCATCAGCTTGGCTTAAGACGATGGAGTTATGCATGTGCTGACGCGCGTGCAGAGTTTAGTGATAGGTTTTTGGAGGTTTAAGGCCTAGAGTGATGGCGCGGATTTCGACGCGTCAGCCCGGGGCCTCCATAGGATGAATCGACCCTAAAAGCAAGGGCGGTTGTTAAAACATCCTTCTCATCGCGTACCAGCCAAATAGCGAATGATGGCAGGCCTGTGTGTCGAGTAAGGAAAACTCCGCCGAGCGGCTGGCCAGGCCAGGTTAGGGCGCTCGACGGAGTTCCTCCTCAGCTTACAGGAGGCTAATGGTCAGCTTGTCTGCCTCAAGCGTTCGTTACGATGAAACCGCTTTCCCGGTTCTGATCGCGCACCAGAGAAAATATGACGGCGCGCAAACCGTCTCGGTTAATGGCGCTGCACTTTCGTCGTCATCGTCATCGTCATCATCGGCGTCAACATCCTCTTCGTCAGCATCGGTTTCAGGAGCGACCGCCGGCAAGTCATCTTGCTGCAATTTCTCATAACGCTCCCGAATATCGGCAGGAATCTTATCCCTGTCTTCCTTCGTTTCCACGGGTCCGCTGAAAAGCAATTTCCCTTGCGGATCTTTGGCGGTAAGCAGCTTTTTCCCATCAACGGTTTCCAGCTTGAGCTCACCTTTGTCATCGGAGAAAACGATTTGTGCTTTGCCGAGGTCAATCCTGGTAGCCTTCAGAGCCCCGTGATCTTTGCTGAGAATGCGAATCTCGCGTGCTGCGCGCTGTGCATCCTCGCGCGCTTGTCTCGCCGCCTCATGAGCTTGCATTACAGCGCCGCGAATGACGCCGCGCTGAGCGCCAAGTTGCTCACGCAACTGTTCTTTTAAGTTGCGCATTTGCTCATTGAGCTCACCTGTGGTGTCAAAATCCCAATTCCACTCGTGTTTGTCGCCGGAATTCCAGGAGTGGCGCCGCGGCATCTCCTTCTTCGCGAGTTTAACCGTAACCTTTTGTTCCTGCCCCTTACGCAGAATCGTGAGCGTTACGTCGGCGCCGTCAGCAAACGTCTGCAAGAGTTTTCTTAACTGGCTCGGTTCGATCAAAATCTGATCGTTGAGCATTTTCAATATATCGTTTTGCTGAACGCCTGCCGCCGCCGCGGGACTGTTGGGCACAACGTACTCCACGACTAACCCGAGACCCTTGGATAGGCCGAGTTGTTCGCTGACAACTGTTGGGACCTGAGCCGTTTCTACTCCAAGAAATATCGTTGGCACTTTCGGCGTCTTTTCATGGCTGTTCGCCGGCGGCGGAGCCGGTGGAGCAGGCGGTTTTGGCGGTGCAGGCGATGGCTGCGCAAATGCCGCCATTGGCAGGAATCCCAGGCACGTAATAACTGCAATCAGTTTTCTTTTCATGGTGTTTTTTAGGTTAAATCATTGACCGGAAACAGGAATGAGGACGACTTCCTCACTGGGATAAGAGACGCGAAGCGACGCACCGGTGGATGGATTGCGCCACTGGCAGGTCTCCTGCGTTCGATAACGAAGACGCCTCACCGGCTGCGGGGAACCCTCAGGAAAGTGCAAGCCCTCATCTCGAGTGTTGTAAACAACCTGAGTTGCGCCGGACGGGATAAATCGATCGGAAACGGGCGGGGTTTTGGTGCCACTCCCGTTGGCCGCGGCAGGCTCGGTTTCCGTTGCCTTCGCGCTTTGCGGCAGCGCTGATGATAACGCCCCGGACGCGACATCTTTGTGTTCAGTGGGCCCTTGATCGTGAATCCGCGCGAGTAACAGAAGTAATGCGGCTACCGCAGCGGCAAAGCCGATGCCAAACCTCAAACGATTTTGACTTGATCGTTCCTCTTTCGCTACGACGAGTTTCCTTTCCTTGTCGCTCGTCTCACCACGGCACCACTCCATAAAACGTCGCCAATTCCATCCCGAGCTTGAGTGAGCGAATGTTTTGTGGCTTTGAGCCAATCCTTCTTCAATACGCTGAAAAAGAACACGCGAAGGCCGTGCTGGTCGCATTGCTTTCAAATCTTTCTCGAGATCAGAAAAATCGTTCATTGCGGTTGAAGGCTCTTCTTTAAATGAGCCAAAGCGTATCGATATCGCGATGCGGCGGTATTTGGGGAAATGCCGAGCGCACCGGCGATTTCGTGAAAAGTGAAATCGTTCCAAATTTTCAAGACAAGGACCTCTCGTTGATCATGTGGCAGGCAGCTAACCGCTGCGGCAAGGGCCGATTGCCCCTCGTCTGCGAATTCAAACTCCGGCTCAATGGCGGGATCGGCCTCAGCGGCCACTGTGGCTTCCCGTCTGAGACGCCGTTTGTCGCGACGGATAAAGTCCAAAGCAATGGAACGCACCGTCGCGTAAAGCAGAGCTCGATTGGTAATTGTGTGGTTTCGCCGCCAAAATTTGACAAAAGCCTCCTGCACAATGTCTTCGGCATCAGCTGCTGATCGTGCCCATTGGCGGGCGAAGAGAAGCAGGCCGGGACCGATTTCTGAAAAGCAACTCTTCCAATCCTCATGGCTAGCGATATTGTCCATGACCTTTTCACGGTCTTTACTTCCAAAACGCCGCCAACCAACAGATTTGTCTATGCCATCGAAATCTTTTTGTTCGATTGCTTCCTGAAGCGATATATGAGCTTCTGTCGACATCACCTGTCACTTTTTCGGCAGTGCTCCCAAAATCAAGTTGCCAAGCCAGTCAGGGTTCGCGACACCCTCGCGATAAGCTCGCAGTGCTTCGACTGAGGAATTTACGCGCAGATTACTGTAGGAGCCGTCGGCGTTTTGCCATCGTTCATGCCAGTAAAGTGCCGCCTTGATACGCGGATAACGGGTGCGAAAAAGTTTGAGCCCATGCCTGATCCATTCGGCTTTGCCAACGCCGCCACGATCCGCGGAGTGTGGAAATTCACCTGTCGCCCATTC
>DASREH010000097.1:0-3497 GCA_035652195.1 Candidatus Udaeobacter sp.
ATCGGTTCTGATTTCAGTTGCAGTTAACATTTCCTTCTCCTTCCCTTTCTTGGCCGACAGTGGTTTTCACTTGTCGCATTCAGTGTCGGTTCCCGAATGCTACAGCGCGACACGCTGATTTTGTGCGCACTAGTGGAATCGCCGCTGAGTCGCCGCAAAAGTTGGTATCTTAGGTAGCCTTTCGCGGCGCCAATGAAGGCCGATACAAGCCGGAGGTTTGCGCCGCATCCTGGCGGAATAGGAACTTAAGTTACGAGACTCTTCGTTCCAACTGGTTCGAACTGGCAGAGAAGGGATTTGCTGCCCGGAGAAGGAAACCTATCGAGCGGTCTGCAACTATCTGCCGCCGCCGCGTCCTTGCGGCGGTCGTTGGCCTAACGAGAGGTTGAAATGGCTGAGATCGTCAATGAGTACGCCCCTTCAACTCCGCCAGCGACGGCGCGCTTAAGGCCCCTTAACGAATCGCGCCCCGATGCCGGTCGGCGACAGGAGGCAGGGTTGCTTTCGGACAGCGTATCAAAATCTCGTTTAGCTGACAGGTCGCGTAGCCTATTCTACGTAGTCGACTTCCCAGTAGTCGAAGATTGGCTCGACCACTTCGCCTGTGTAGAGCCGGTGGTAATTCTTGCCCTCGGTACGCGGTGCTTTTTCGAGCTGCTCCCTTGTCGCATCCAAGGTCATCCTAATCGTGCCATCGCGCAAAGTTACAATGTGGAATGCCGCCCACGGCACTGCCACTCTTGTGCTGCCCAATCCCAGGAAACCGCCAACGCTAAGAACAACGAGCCTGACTACCCCATCCTGAGAGCGGATGAGCAATTCATCGACATCGCCGATGTCCTCATTCTGTAGGTTTTGAACTATGGTTCCTTTGATTTCTGCCGCGGTGAGCAGGGTTGATTGTGCTTGTTGTGTTGTTGTCATAACTGCATCTTTCGTTGATGGTTCTTTGTATCTAGCTTCGCCGCTTGATTCGCTGATAGCTTGGTAACTTAAGTTGCCTTTCGCGGTACCGCGCGCCGGTTCGACGCCAATCGCGTACGATATGGTGACTTCCGAAGTAGATGTTTCTATTCACAGCGACATGTCTATGAACGTCCCTGATTACAACTTTCTTCCTGACATAATTAATGTTGGGTCCCCAATAAGGAACACCATTATAGAAATACGCGGTATAGAACGGCCTGTAATCCGGCACGTAATATGCGTCGCTGTAACCGATGCCGACGCTAGCATAGTCAGCGCATCCGTTGAGCCCGAGAGCTCCTAGTCGAAGCGTTGCTGTCATAATGACAAATTTCATCACCGACATGATCGTTTTCATTTCCCCTCTCTCTCCTATTCGATTTTGAATTCGGCATGTCTATCGAATTCAGCTTTGTCTTCGGGCGAAAGTCGCGCGTAAAGCACGCGAGTCGTGTAGCCGCCAATTAGTTTTCCGTCCTTCAAGAACATCCAATCGGTCACGGCTTCGGGCGCCACGGTAACGCGTTGGCCGAGGTGAACGTTGTTCACATCTCTTGGGCGATTGTCGATCTCGCCGTGAAAATTCTTACCATCATAGGTAACCCGCTTCATCCAAAGGTGCTCGACCTTGTCGCCGTCAATGAATCCTTTTTTGATCTCGAACGCGGTGTCGCCGCCCTGGTTCGCCTTCAGAGCCGCTATGAAAAAGCCGAGCGTTCGCTGCGCGTTTTCGACCGCACGATCCATTTGTTTATCGTTGTCCGACACTTGTGCATAATCGGGATCACCGATCGCTGGCGTTACGCGCCCAGTCTCTTGCTCGGCCGCTGGCACGGCTCTTACGCCAAATGACAAGATGGCTAGCAGGGTAATGAAAAAGCGTTTCATAAATTTAGGTTTGTTGAGTTGTATGCGAAATCTGCGTCTATCTAGCTTTCGCCTGTGCGTGCCGCGCAGAGCTGGTAACTTAAGTTCTCTATTTAGTATCACCCAGTGTTGAGTATTCCTTCGCGCAACCGGCGTTGAATCGACGCGAGATCGTTGCGGACGGCAGTCCGCGAACGTTGTGTGACCATTGCAATTTCTTCCGGCTCCAATCCCTCCACATAATACAGTTCGAAAACCTCTCGTTCCTGCCGGGGCCAATTGCGCATGTCGTGCTCGAGCTGGGCGACAACGTCCTTGCGCGCGACGCTTTCGTCCAAAAGACTGTAGGAATCCCGAGGGACGGAACTGGCCCATGACCGAGCCCCGCTCGTTCCGGTCTTTTTCGTCGGACCCTGGTCAACCGAGCGACTGTTTCGTTTGCTTTGCCCCAGTAACAGACGCTGACGTTTCAATTCCTGATGAATGAGATGGTAAAACCACTCCAGCCAGCTTCCGCGCTTCGGCCCCTCTTCTGCTTTCGCTGTGGCGCGGCGCTCCACTTCACTCAACACGTCCTGGGCCGAAACTTTGTCTTTGGGCAGATCGCCGGCCAGCTCGTCATGCAAAATGTGCCGGTGCGCATGCCGCAACAACCCCTTGTAGTGGTGTTGGAAAAGTTCCCGCACCATGTCTTTATATTCCTGTGGACCCTCTCCCTGCGCCTGCGGTTCGGTCGCAAAGCCTGTTGCCTTTATTTGGCGCAGCTGCTGGCGACGCCCCTTTCGTTTCCAGGATTCTTCGCCGCGCAGGTCCGATTTATAGGTTTCCAGCTCGCGCAGGAGCGCTTTGACCGCGTCATCAATCGCGCCGACTAGATCGTGTCCAGACTCTTGAGTGTGCAGAATATCGGACGGCACGCGCAAGGTCAGTGACGCGGTGTAGAGGTCTTTTCGCGGATGCCGCTCCAGCACGATCTGCAAGTGCACTGCGTCCCGGGGGAAATGTTTGAGAAATCTTTCACATTTCGTGATTTTTTGTCGGATTTTTTTCTCCAGCGGAATTCGCGCATCATTGGGCGAAACATTTTTCATTACGATGTTCCACGGTAGAGCCATGATGTCCGATTCCTGTCCGCGAGAAGGCGCGCGTCGGGCGCAGGCAGAGACCTGCTGCCGGGCGGGTGCTCCTGATCAGCTATGATTTACCGGCCACGAACTACTTTTCTTCCACGGCGATCCTGTCCACCACGGTACGATCCCCCTCCTGCACCAGGCGCAAGTGGACCTTGGCATTTTTCTTCACATCAGTCTCTGCGATCACTTTGCCATCGGGACCCAAGACCTGGACCTTCTTGCCAAGCAAAAAGTGCACCGGCTTTCCCGTGCCAGGGTCTAGAACGATGGCTACTCCTGGAGTGTAATCGGTCACGGTTCCCGACGTATTGCTTGTACTCGTGGTTGTCGTGCCAGGGCTTGAGGTCGTAGATGAAATGGTGGTGGTTTGTGCCTGGGCGCAGACAACAAATGCCAAGCAGGTAAGAGCCAATAATTTTCTCATAATGATCTTCTTTTTCTAAATCGACAGTGCTTTCAGTTGCCGCATTCAGCGTCGGTTCCCGAATGCTACAGCGCGACAATCTTATTTCGTGCGCATTAATGGGATCG
>DASREH010000098.1:0-40977 GCA_035652195.1 Candidatus Udaeobacter sp.
TACATTTATCGTTGTCCCGGGCTCAAAAATCCGAGCGGCTACGACCTGTATTCTGCCGGCCCGGATCGCACGACTGATACCGCCGACGACGATTGGGGCGGCGGTTGACGCAACTCAGAACACTTCGGCGCTAATTCCTGGCGCCCGTCGATTTGGAACCCCGTGGGTTACGCTGAATCAAACCTCTTGAATGCGGGGTTCGCAGTTCTCGCGTAGGCGGAACTAGCTTCTGCATCTCAGGAGGCAAATTGGGCGGTAATCTTGGTGTCGGCATATTAGGCGCCGTTGGCGAGTGCGCCCGGGCAGCTAACGCCGGGTTGGGCGCGGATTGCTCCAGCAGCGCCTGGTTAAAGGTAATCGTCGCGAAATTCCCATCCTTACTGATTGTCACCTTTGTAGCGCCGACGCGCTCTGACCATTCGATATTCGCAATGCTGTAGCCATCTACAGGGGCCTTCGTGGTAAGGTATTTCTTGAAATTGTGGTCGGACGTCGACGCGAGCGTTACCATGTCTCCGTCGGAGGAATGAGCCGCATTCGCCACGTACAGATCTTTCGCAAAATCAGGCGTGGCAGCCGGCGCGGCCACCGCAGTTGCAATCGCAAAAGGCGAATTGTCCACCATCTTCGCGTAACGATCGTAGGTAAACACAGGTGGCAGGACATCGTCTGCTTGTACGCACAGCCCTCCGAACACCGCGAAGGCTGACAACAGGTAAAGTGAATATTTCATAGTGAACCCCATATTTTACTTTGTTCGCTGGGCCGGAGCAAACCAGCGCGCAATTTTAAACTTGCCGCGCATCATCGTCGGATCGTTGCTGTCAATCGCGAGATTCACATTTTCGAACACGATGAAAGCCTCAGGTCGCTGCACGTCATAAAGAAAATGAACAAGTGGCGGCCAGGGACTTTTTGTTTCAATCGAAGCAAAAACCGTTTGATGATATGGGGTGGCTTCACCTGAACCAATCGCCGGGTTCTCCACCAAAATATTGTATTTGCCGGCTATCTCTTTTAACTGATCGAGTAATGCCGAGGCTTCTTCCGGACCCTTGAGTGTCGGTTGATTTTTGCGAATCCATTCGTCGCGTTTGGTCCAGAGGTCGCGCTCTTTTACATAAACTCCTTGTTCCGCTAACGTGGCCCGGCGCGTCGCAATTTGCTTTTGTGCAGCGGCGAGGGAGCCGAAGATCCAGTCTAAAACAAAAAGATTAAGCAGTACAAACACCGTGCCGGCTGCCACCCATCCGAGAATACGCTCGCGTGAGCTCATTCGCTGATACCATGCCGGCATCATTTCGCTTTTCCCTCCAACCGGAACTGCGCGTGATCGTTTGGTAAAATGCGAGGCGCGGCCATGTCGAATTGGAAGACGCGCAAATCCGGATTCTTTTTAACTTTTTCGATGAACTGATAAGCGAGAGCAGCTGTATTCGCTTCGCCGTCGACTGAAATCTGCCGGCCCGACTGGTTGTACGCGGTAATCCGCACGTCAGGCGACGGTAGACTTTCGAAGAGGTGCAGCAGAATTTCGACCGGGTAATAATGCGCGTCGAGCGCGGGAGCCAGAGCTTTCCAGTTGGCTTCAGTGGTCCGAACAAACTGGGTTTCCGGAGCATCGTGTGAAATGCGGCGATCGAGGCGTCCAATTTGAAACTTGAGCAAACCGAGATAGGCGAACATGAGGAGGATTGCTGCAACGTAAGCTCCCCCGATCCATATTAGTCGTTTCCGCCATCCTGCCTGCCTGATCAGTTGTGACCGGCGGCGGCGCCAGTTTTCCGGCAGCAGGTTTAATTTAACTGACGCCGGCGGTAACTCGACCCCAACGATTTCAGTGGGGGCTGCTACGATTCCCTCGACCGATTCTCGCATCTGGTAGCAGCTTTCATCCAATAACACGTTCGGAAAGGAAGCGTTGATTCCCTGCAGTTCGGCACTCATTCGCAGCTGAGGCAATTCAAGTTGCAGTTGTTGCCCGTCACCGTTTTCAAATACGCGCGCAAGGCTTAGTTTGCCGTTTTCGGTCATCGCGTAAACCAACGCGTCGCCTTCAGGATAGATCAGCAAAGCACTTCCCTTGGGAGCGTACGTGCTCGCGCGCTGCGCTGCGTAAACCGTGACCTGCCGTGGAATAAGACCACGATCAAGTAACGGCGCGGCGATCTCTGTGAGCTGTTCGTTTCTGATCGCCACCGCGGAAACCACGCTTTCGCTTTCGTTTTGTTCGATCACTTCGAAGTCGGTGGTCACCTCTTCCGCCGAGAAAGGCAATACCTTCTCAATTTGAATGCGAATCATTTCCGGGAACTCCGTCGGATCGACGCTGGGCAGTCGAAATCGCTGCGCGAGCACGGCCGAAACCGGTAGCCCCAGCACAAACTCGTCAGTCGCAGAGAGCAAGGGCACAGCTTCCCCCAGTGTCTGTAACTTGCGCACGTTCCAGGAGCCGTTCTGATCGGCGTTGTCCGGACGGGGTTCGCCAGCCGGTCCGGCGGTCGATGAGCGCAGAAAGTTCCATCCATGAGCGGTGGGAATTATAAAAATGGATGGCATTCGTGTCTCGATATCAAAGCTCCTTCCAACTGATCACTTGAGGTCGCCCTCCCCTGGCCCCTCCTTTTGATACTATCATCTGAACGGTCCGGCTAACATCGCCAGCCTTTCCTACGCTGGTCACGCGAAAGACTAATGTGTTTTTCAATCCGAGGTTTAAATCCGGAGGCTGGGCGGGGAAGCCCAGCGTACGAAGAGCAGTCGGCATGTCAAACTGTCCGTCATCGGGTGTCCCATCGATTCCATCCCCACCGCGCCGCAATTGTAGAAATTGATCGACCCGATCATCGCCCCCAACCCCCAATGATTGCACCAACGCACGCAACATGTCCCTTGAGGCCCACGCGAGGTCGAGTACTCCGCCACAATTATTGATCGTAAAATCGTCGTCCCAACCTGGTTTCGAGGTAAATTCGGCCCAACCGCACACCTTCTTCAGGTCCTCCACGGACGTCAGGGCAACGTGCGGCGGATTGTAGTCGTCGGTTTCCGGGCACGCGTTCAGGCGGTGAAGCCCAGGAGGTGACATCCAGTCGAGCAAAGAATCGACCATCGTATCAACCTCATTCAGCTCGATTCCTTTCAGCCCAAGATATTGCCGCAAAATCTCGATGAGCGGTCTGTTCTCTGCTCCCCCCGGCGCAAGCAAGTTTAGGTTCAATCGACCACATTCGCCAACGATTTGGACGTCGTAGCCTTCTTGCTTGCTTATTCGCTTATGCAAGTTTGCCGAATCGGGCTTAATCAGCGGATGCAAGGCCAGATCGGCACCAGACGATGCCATTGCTTCAGCGTCCAAAACGCGGCTTGCATTGCCCGAAACCGTCAGACGTGAATTGATGTCCAGCGCCCAAGATATAATCATGGCGCTGAGCAAGAACAATGCCCAAAGAGCCAGCATCAGCGCTGCGCCGCTGCGCAATTTCAACTCTGGAGCCTTCATTCTCAATACGGCGTCCGCTTTAAAGGAATAATTGCCTCCCAGGGCACTGATGAATCAGTCCGCCCCACAGTAACTTTCACCAGCCAGGGCATCTGCGACGTGTTTGACCACCGATCGATCCATGTGTTCAAGTTTGGATTGAAGTAACTGATCTGGAGACTGCTTACATTCTTAACCAACGGCACCCATGTCTCGTCCCCTTCTCCGACATCGGAGTCTTTGTTTGGTTTTCGTAAGAAACCAAGGTCCAATCGATCATCCTTGTCGTTTGCCGGTTGTAGCCGCAGGGTGACGCTATAGTCGCCTGCCGCGTACCGGGTCAGCAGACCCTGACCAGCGCTCGAAGTCCAACGGATCCAGTCTCGCTGCCGATCGTTCAACTTGAATGGTTCTCCGTACATCTTCGATTTAACAGAGGTAAGATTTTGCCATTCGGATGTCAGCAGATTGCGCAAGCCGTCATACTGCGAATCGCTCGCAGCTGTATCCGATGACACGCGCAGCGCCGTCATGTTTGCCTGGACGAAGCGAAAAATTGCCAGCGACATCAATCCCAGGATGCCAACCGCCAGCATTATTTCGAGCAACGTGAATGCAGCAACTCGAACAGGTGGCTTTTTACCCTGGGCGATAAACATAGAACTGGACCTGTTTTGATTGAGGTACACCGCCCTGCTGCCATTGAGCGGTTAGGGTGACAAGATAGATCCCGTCGAGAACCGTGTTGTCCGGTTCAGTTAACTCAGCTGCGGTAGCTTTTTGAACAACTTTTATACCCCCATAATTGGTGTCGATCTTGGTTTCCTTGGAATCCTCAGGCACGCCTTTCGCGGCTTGGATTTCCGCCATTCGGTTGGACAGAACCTGCCGAACCACTCCTTCTTCGGCGTTAATGGTACTGGCGTTGAGACAATTTTCGACAGCGTGTCCAAGCGCAATCACCCCGAGCGCGAAAATTGTGATACCGAGAAGAACCTCGTAAAGCGCGAAACCATCGGAAGCGATCGCCCGCGAAAACTTTCGAAGTCGAAACATGGAACGCAAGGACGCAAGTTGCTTCTCCGGTTTTGCCCCTTCCCCAGAAAAGCGCGTTAGCAAAACATCATCGAACCGCATAACTGGTTATCTCCGGTCGTCCCGTCAATGGTGAGTAATTGGCTGTCCACGAACCAGCGGGACCTTGAAAGCGGACAATCGCCGGTTCACAGGAACCCGAGGGCCAGAAAATCCACTCAGCCGGATATTTTTCTGCCAACGCGTCTGGAAGCGACAGTTTCAACGTGCTCCCCCTGCTCGGACGAAACTCAGCCTTTGCTTTCGCTTCCTCATTTTCTCCGAATGCTTCCGGCCGCACCGCGACATTGTTCTTGTTCCAGACGATCAGGTAGGGACGACGCTCCGTAACGCTTAGAGTCTGCGCCTGGCGAACAAGATCGTTGAAGTCATCCAGAGATTGTTTGAGACGCCTGTTTGCTATGACCCCGGTAAAACTAGGCACTGCCAGTACTAGTATTAAAAGCAGGATAAAGATGGCCAGAGCCATCTCAATCAGTGTAAAACCCCGGGCTCGTTGCACCACGGGAAATTACTCGTTTCGCCGTAAATCACAAACAATGCCCACCGGCTGGTTTTCGGTCCTTGAGCCTAAAATTCGAGTACCGTACCAAAGAAGAAATTACTTAAGATCAGGGGCATAACCGTGAACTGCGGTGAACGCTATTGTCGCAACCGTGGGAGATTTAATAGGTTCGTCACATTCCAGAGACATCATCGTCCCTGAAACGAAGCAGGCGCTCGAATGCCTTCGGCCTCGCCAGCTGATGGTCCCCAAAACTGGAAGCCGGCGACCACAAATATCTCTGCAGTTGGCGAATCACTGGTTGTGCCGAACAGCGGCGAGACGGCAATGAAACTTCGGCGCGTGGGTTTAACGTTGAACGCTGGTCCGATCAGAAATTCAACTTCGGGGTCACCTCGCGAACCCTTTTCAGTCTTGTGCTCGAAGAGCATTTCAACGCCAACATTAAACTTGCGGTCGATCACCGCATAGGTAAGCGCCTGGCTCACGGCAACCTCAGTTTCGCGCCCGCCGCCGGTCTCCTGCTCGAAGGTAAAATTAGCGCCCCAACTCCAACGCTTGCCGAAAGTTTCACCAAGCAGGAGTTTCGCTTCCCACTTGTCCGGCTCTCTATTGTTGAAATTCCACTCGCCGTACAGCGTAGGATTCAGCGGAATCTTTCCCCAGTCGGCCAATGCGTAACGCAGCTCGACGCTGGATCCCTTGTAAAATGTGCCGCCATCTCCATCGATGTTCCAGTTCTGATAAAGATCTAACTGAAGACGGTATGGCAATCCAATTTCTACCTCTTCGCGAAAAGTGTGCTCTACCTCGCCATCCTTAAATTCCGGCGTCCAGAATTGGTTGAACTCGGCAGTTCCGGGCGGTCTCACATAAACGCGAGTGTTTGGGAAGAACCTCTCCGTCGTCCATACGGGCTGACGATACGGACCGACTAAGCTCTCCTGGGTGAGGCCCTCATCAGAACTGGACGCTGTTACTGTCACTTCTTGTGCTGTGGTCTCCTCGGATGAGATCGCACCAGCATGTTGCGCCAGGGAGTTATTCAGGAAACCGAGAATTAATACGCCAGCGAACGCATAGAAGTTACGAACAAAAATTTTCATCGGCAGCAACCGTAGCAGATAAAGGGAGCGCTTTGCTGCCGTTGGAATGCTATTTTTTAACGGTCGATTGCAGGATCAACTCGAACTTCCGAAATCTGGAAATACCCTGGCAGCAATCGAATACAAAGCGCAATCAGCCGCTAAAAAAAAGCAATCAAACGGCAGCAGCAACGCTGGGCGTGTGTTAAACTCCGAACCGGATGAAGCCTGCTTTACGCGTCGGCATCGTGGTAGCTGCACTTTGCGTAGTCGCGATGCTCGTGTGGCAGGGAATCACCGCGCATGGCGCGCCCGATCCGACACGTCCGAACACGACCCCGACGGTAGCGTTCCTCGACATCGGGATTCTCGTTTTTCGCGAAGGACTCGAATGCATTCTGGTTCTCGCAGCCATCACTGCGAGCATGACAGGTGCGAAACGCGCGCACCGTCGCCCCGTCGCGCTCGGCGCAGGACTTGCGTTTTTCGCAACCTTGATCACGTGGTTCGTTGCAGTGGGCATCGTCGGATCACTTAGCGACAACATGTCGGCTCTTGATCTGCAGGCTGCTACGGGCCTGCTCGCCGTGATCGTGCTGCTGGTGATCATGAATTGGTTTTTTCACAAAATCTACTGGGGAGGCTGGATCCGCGCGCATAATCGCCGTCGGAAGGCGTTGCTCGAAAATGCCCGCGCGGCGGAGATATCGCAGTCGCGCCTCTGGTTTGGATTAATCCTGCTTGGATTCACTTCGCTGTATCGGGAAGGATTTGAAGTGGTGCTTTTTCTCCAAAGCTATCACCTTCGCCTGGGCAGCGCCGTCGTGTTAAAAGGCGCGCTGGTAGGATTAGCCCTAACAACTATGGTCGCTGTGTTGACCTTTGTGCTTCAACAACGTCTGCCATATCGCAAAATGCTGATCACAACCGGAGTTTTACTCGGAGTTGTATTGCTAGTGATGGTAGGCGAGCAGGCGCAGGAAATGCAGTTGGCACACTGGATCTCCACCACTCCCATCGAATCACTGCAACCGTACCTGCCACCCTGGATGGGACTTTGGTTTGCAGTATTTCCAACAGTAGAAACGCTTGTTGCTCAATTAATCGCCGCAGTGCTCGTCATTGGCTCCTATTTCGCTGCCCGGCGTGTTGGTGGCGGGTCATCCGGCGGGAGCGCTGTGGAAGCACACGCGACCGGCATGGCAACGATCAACGCCTAGCCAAACTTTACAGCACGCAGGCATAATTGATCGCACCGTGATTTTTTTCGCGTACGCGATTCCAGTTGAACCGATAAACGTCCTTTTCACCTTAAGGCTCATCATGACGCCCGTTTACCGTTCCTTGAGAGTGCTTCGAACGATTTGCGCTATTTCGATCTTGTTCTTTTCCGTTCCGGTTCAAGCTGTCCCATCTCCTACTCCAATTCCTCCGGGTGCGTTTGACGAAAAATTGTTCAACGGAATGCAGTGGCGACAGGTTGGACCTTTTCGTGGCGGACGCGCGTTGGCGATAGAAGGCGTGCCTGGTGAACCAGACATCTACTATTTTGGCGCTGTTGCCGGCGGGATCTGGAAAACAAGTGATGGCGGCGCAAACTGGACTCCCCTCTTCGACAAGCAACCCATTTCATCTATTGGCGCTATCGCCGTGGCGCCCTCAGATCACAACGTGATTTATGCGGGCACAGGCGAGGCAGCGATTCGCGGCAATACCACCTATGGAAGCGGAGTCTTCAAATCCATCGATGGCGGCAAAACGTGGGAAAATGTTGGGTTAAAAGATACGCGGCAAATCGGTGCGCTAATTGTCGATCCGAGAGATGAGAACGTCGTGCTGGTGGCGGCGCTCGGTCACGCGTTTGGTCCGAACTCTGAACGCGGGATATTTCGAACTGAAAACGGCGGAAAGACTTGGACCAAAGTGTTGTCCAAAGATGAAAACACCGGTGGGATTGATGTCGTTTTTGATCCACACAATCCAAACATTGTGTTCGCTTCACTTTGGCAAGCCAGACGGCAGCCATGGTTTTTTTCGAGCGGCGGTCCCGGAAGCGGGCTGTATCGATCTGAAGACAACGGCGTGACTTGGAAACGCCTCGAGGGAAACGGTCTCCCCGAAGGAATCCTTGGAAGGATCGGTGTGGCAGTTTCCGGTGCCGATTCCAACCGTGTGTATGCAATCATCGAAGCTAAAGAAGGTGGCCTTTACTCCTCCGACGATGCCGGTCAACATTGGAGACGCGTAAATGAGGACGGCCGATTTCGTCAGCGCGCCTGGTATTTCAGCAAAGTCTATGCAGATCCGAAATCCGCGGACACGGTTTACCTTTTAAACACTGGGTTGTTCCGTTCGGTGGACGGAGGAAAAACTTTTAATCTGTTGCCAGCGCGTCATGGCGATCACCATGGACTTTGGATTAATCCTCAGGACCCTGATCGCATTGCTAACGCGAACGACGGAGGCGCCAGCATCTCAATCGATGGAGGAAAAACGTGGACCACCCAAAATAACCAGCCGACCGCCCAATTTTACCACGTTTCCGCCGACAATGCGTTTCCGTATCACATTTATGGCGCCCAACAGGACAACAGCAGTATCGGTATCGCAAGCCGTACGGATTGGGGAGCTATTGGGGCCGCGGACTGGTTTGACGTCAGTGGCGGTGAGTGCGGCTTTGTTCTGGCCGATCCACGTGATTGGCACATCGTTTACTCAAATAACGAATCCACAATTTTTCGTTATAACAAGGCGCGTGGAGATACGCAGGACATTAGCGTCTTACCAATAGATAATTCCGGCCACGGTGCGGCAGATGTCGCTCATCGTTTTCAATGGGTGACGCCACTGACTCTGTCTCCGCATAACCCTGACGTGCTGTACACGGGAGCAGAGTGCGTTTTTAAATCAACCGATCACGGACATAGTTGGAAACAGATCAGCGGCGATTTAACGCGCAACGACAAATCCAAGCAACAACCAAGCGGAGGTCCTCTGACTAACGACATCACGTCGGTTGAATATTACGATACGGTGTTCGCGCTGGCCGAGTCGCCGGTGAAAAAGGCGACGCTCTGGGCCGGTACGGATGACGGACTTGTTCACGTAACAACCGATGACGGCGAGCATTGGTCGAACGTTACGCCAAAGATGCCTGAATGGAGCACGGTCAGTCTGATCGATCCTTCCCCCCACGATGCGAACACGGCGTATGTCGCGGTCGACCGTCATAAGCTCGATGACTTCAAGCCTTACATCTTTAAAACAACAGATCTGGGAAAGAATTGGAGCCCGATCGTCACCGGCATTCCTGATGGCGCGTACGTCCACGCTGTTCGTGAAGATCCTAAAAAACGCGGACTGCTGTACGCCGGCACGGAGCTCGGGGTTTACGTATCATTTGATAGCGGCGCCCACTGGCAACCACTTCACTTGAACCTGCCTGTCACACCAATCCACGATCTGATCGTAAAGGATGACGATCTGATTGTGGCAACTCATGGCCGATCCTTCTGGGTGCTTGACGACATCACACCGTTGCGGCAACTCAACCCGCAGTCTGCTCAAACCGATTTGATTCTTTATCAACCGCAAACCGCCCTACGTTTGCATTATCCTGAAGAATTCGACAAACGCCAGCCGGTCGGCGATAACCCGCCACCGGGCGCGATCATCGATTATTATTTGAAAGTCGCGCCGAAAGAGGAGGTCTCACTCGATATTCTGGATGCTTCGAACAAGATTGTGAGACATCTCTCCAGCAAAGAGAAAAAAGAGGGCGAACAGCCGCCTGAATGGCCGGACCGCATCGAGCGGCCCAAAACAATTCCGGCAAATCAAGGAATGAATCGGTTCGCCTGGGACCTCCGTTACGATGATCCAATCCAGATACCGGGGGCGTTTTACTCGGGCGTTGGAACAAGAGGCCCGCTCGCCCCGCCTGGTGATTACCAGGTAAAACTCACCGTCGGGGGCAAGTCGCAAACAGCGCCGCTACACCTGGCAATCGATCCACGAAACAAAGACGCCGAGGCAAACGTGCAAAAGCAATTTGCCTTAGCCGCGCAGGTTAATGATTCCATTTCGCGCTTGCACCAGGCAGTGAACGAAATCCGCGATATCAGATCGCAGATTCAAAATCTGCACAAGCGCTTCGGCGAAGATCCGAGATTAAAAGCAGGATTGGCCGCAGCAGACGATCTCGATCACAAAATGTCGGAAATCGAACAAAAACTGATTCAGGTAAACATGAAAGGCTCGGAAGGAAATCTCGCCTTCCCCGATATGTTGAACGAACGGTTTGAAACATTCTGTCATCTCGTCGAATCAAGCGACACTGAGCCAACGCAGGGGCAAACCGAGGTTTTTCAAATGCTGAACAGTCAATTGGACGAGCAGTTAAGAAAATGGGCGCAGCTAAAAACCGAAGACGTACCGAGGGTAAGCGAGTCGATCAAGCAAGCGAACCTGCCGGCCCTAATTATCACCCCATTGAAGAATCGATAGCAACAATTCCAAGATGGATTTGCTGAAACACTGGACCACGAGAGCTTCGCTGTTCGTCTCAAGCGGGTAAAAGCCGCCACGCTAATGATTCAAATCGACAGAGCCGTTGTGCTCGCAGCTGGTCGCGGAACGCGCATGCGTGAGCTCACTGCGGATTTTCCTAAACCGATGGTTCAAGTGCGCGGGAAACCGGTGTTGCAGCACATCATAGAAGGATTGCGCGAGGCCGGGCCGCGCAGACTGCTGATCATTGTGGGTTATCACGCGGAGATGGTGCGGAACTTTTTCGGCAACGGGAGGGCGCATGGTGTCGAGATCGAATATGTCACGCAAACCGTTCAGGATGGCACCGGTCGCGTTGTCGATCTTGCCCGCAACTTCACCGGCGCCTCGCCATTCATCCTGAGTTACGGCGACATTTTGATTAATCCCGTGAACTACAAACGCCTTCTCAATCTTGCTGATGATTGTGAAGCCACGATTACGGTCACGCGGGGCGAAGACGTCAGCAAAGGCGGCGCAGTTTTTGTAAATGAACAAATGGAGTTGGTTGACCTTCGCGAGAAGTCACAGCCGGGCGAAGTAACAAGCCCGTGGTATAACGCCGGCCTGTACGTATTTCGGCCAAGCATTTTCGAATTCACCGCGCGACTGAAACCATCGCCGCGCGGCGAGTACGAACTTACAGACGCAATCCGCGATCTCGCGCATTCCGGCAGGAAAGTGAAAGCGCTCCAGCTTACCGGTGAATGGGCGGACGTCCGGGATCCTGAGGTTCTGGCAAAATTGAATCAAACATTTCAGACGTCGCAGCAGATGGATGCCTGACCCGGAAAGCAGTCGCCGCACGATCGATCGGATTACCGCGCCTGTTCGACTGTGTCTTCAGAGGGTTCCTCGCCGATCTCTTCTTCAATTTCGCGCTGCCAATCCCGGGAGAGCCAGGGACGTAGCACACCATAGAGAAGGTACGCAAGAAAAAGGACCGCGGGCATCCATTCGTAATTCAGCCCGGTAAAGATGAGGACAAGAATGATGATAAGAAACCGCGGAATGGATTTCTTGGTTTTCCAATTGATACCTTTGAAGCTCGGATATTTGAACCGGCTAAACATCATGAACGAAAGAAAGAGCAGCAATGGCGGCAGAACGAACCGCCAGTTGCCCAGCCTGTGCTCACCTTCGGCAAGCCATAGAAGAAACAAGGTAATCGACGCAATCAGGCCAGCCGCAGCAGGGATGGGAAAACCGGTAAATGTGTTGGCGTGACTCGCTCCATTGTCTTTCGCAGCAGCGGAATTGAAACGCGCCAGCCGGAGTGCCCCACAGGTGAGATAGATAAACGCGATAATCCAGCAGGCACGAGGGAACTCCTGCAATACCACGCGATAAACCATCAGCGCGGGCGCAAGCCCAAATGAAACAATGTCGGCCAGTGAATCGAACTCGCGCCCGAATGGACTTTCGTGCCCACCCAAACGCGCAAGGCGTCCATCCAAAAAGTCAAAAACGAAGGCGCCGAGAACAAACCAGATCGCGGTATGAAACAAGTCCGTAGCTGCGTCGGGATTCGAGGCCTGGAGCAACGCTCCTTCCAGTATTTTCAGGATGGCCGTGAATCCGCAAAATAGATTTCCCGCCGTCATCAGATTCGGCAGGAGATAAATTTTAGATGGTTGCTCGTTCATCAGTCGGCAAACGTGCGATGACTGTAGAGCCTCCCGAGACGTGGTCGCCTGTTTTCACAAGAAGCTGGGCATCGAGCGGTAAATATACTTCCGTCCGCGAGCCGAAGCGAATCATCCCAAAGCGATCACCCTTCTTCACTTCATTTCCAACGTTTGCCCAGGCCACAATACGTCTGGCAATCGCGCCAGTGAGCTGCCTAACGACGACGGTGGTGAACGGGTTTTGAAAAGCCCACGTCATCGCTTCGTTCTTGTTCGAACAATCCGGGTCCCGGGCATCAAGGCAGAGACCATCATGATGCTGACGATAAATGATGCGGCCGTCGATCGGTGCTCGATTCGTGTGGACGTCAAAGATCGAAAGAAAAATTCCAACCCGCCGCGTCTTTGCCTTAAGAACTTCGTTTTCGTCTATTTCAACAATGTCTCTGACGGTGCCGTCCGCCGGAGCGACAACCAGATTTGGCTCTGCAGGCACCCGACGGTCCGGATCGCGAAAAAATCCGATCGTGAATAAAAAAAGCAGCAGAAAAATGAACGATAACCACCCCGAAACGAATAACATCACCACGCCGGCCAACCCCAGAATCAGCAGAATCCAGCGTGCTTCTAACAGGGTTTGGTTGCGCATTGTGGACCGCATATTCCGGGTTCAAAATGGGCCGGTCAAGTGGCTAGAAAATAGCCACCTTTAAAGCTGGTTGCTGGCTATCCAGCCGGACACAATATGTTGCGCATTGGCCGCCTTTCCAACGCAATCTGTAGCGCAAAAAATCAAAAATCAGTCACGAGATATTAGTTGTTCCCAGGCATATTTTAGGTATTCTCCTTAGAGGTCTTTTTCCGGCCTTATCTATGCTAAAAGCTCAAGAAGAAGTTCCCGTCGAAAAATCATCAGAACGGGGCTCAACAGGAATCGGTGCAGCGCAAAAGTACGATGCCGCGCAAATTGATAAACTGGAGGGCCTTGAGGCGGTCAGAAAACGGCCTGGAATGTTCATCGGTGACCCTGACGAGCGGGGCCTGCACCATTTGGTTTTTGAGGTACTGGATAATTCAATCGATGAACACCTCGCTGGATTTTGTTCCAAAATAGAAGTCACGATCCACGTTGATGGATCGATTTCGGTTCGTGATAACGGGCGAGGAATTCCCGTTGATATTCACCCGAAATGGAAAATGCCGGCTATCGAACTGGTGCTCACCAATCTGCACGCGGGCGGCAAATTCGGGCAGGGAGCTTACAAATATTCCGGCGGGCTACATGGTGTGGGAGCAAAGTGCACGAACGCGCTGTCAGAATGGTTCAAGGCCGAAGTATCTCGCGATGGCAAGGTCTACCACATGGCTTTCGCCAAGGGCAAAACAACGGACAAACTCACCGTCATTGGCGAAGTCAAAAATAAGAAAACAACCGGGACGCTGATCACCTTCCTTCCTGATCCGACGATCTTTACGATCACGACTGAGTTTAAATTCGAGCGTCTTGCAACGCGTCTGCGCGAACTGGCATTTCTCAATCCCGGATTAGAGATCACCCTTACGGATGAGCGTGTTGACCCGGCAAAAAAAGAAAGATTTTTCTACAAGCACGGCATCGAGGAATTCGTAAAACAACTCGGCGAGAACAAGCAAGTGCTGCATCCGAAGCCGATCGTGATCGCTCGCCAGCGTGACGAAGTTTTTGTCGATGTTGTGTTGCAATATAACGATAGCTACAACGACCAGATTTTACCCTTTGCTAATTCAATTCCCAACCCGGATGGCGGCACGCATCTGACCGGCTTCCGAACGGCGCTCACCAAGGCTGTCAATCAATACGCTAAATCAAACAGCCTTGTTAAAGAAAAGGATCCCTCAATCTCCGGAGACGACGTTCGGGAAGGTTTGATTTGCGTGCTCAGCGTCAAATTGCCCAATCCCCGTTTTGAATCGCAGACAAAGGTGAAGCTCGTTAACACCGAGATCGATGGAATCGTAAACTCTGTCGTCTACGACGGGCTGATGACTCACTTCGATAAGAATCCGCCTGTCGCCAAGAGAATTTTCGACAAAGTACTCACAGCGGCGCGAGCCAGGGAAGCCGCTCGAAAAGCCCGGGAGACAATTCGCAAGGGCGCTCTCACCGGTGGCGGTTTACCTGGGAAACTTGCCGATTGCTCCGAGCGTGATCCCGAACTGACTGAGCTTTATATCGTAGAGGGTGATTCAGCCGGTGGCTCCGCAAAGCAAGGCCGCGATCGACGTTATCAAGCCATCCTTCCTATCCGGGGAAAATTGATAAACGTGGAAAAAGCGCGTGAAGATCAATTCCTTAAAAACAACGAAATCCAGTCGATGATCACCGCTATCGGAACGGGGATCGGCAAGCCCAAAGAAGATGGCAACGGTAAGGACGAAGGCCGATTTGATATTACGAAATTGCGGTATGGCCGGATCATCATCATGACAGACGCCGATGTCGATGGATCTCACATCCGCACCTTGTTGCTGACTTTCTTTTTCCGGCAGATGACTGACCTGGTCCGCGCCGGCAGAATCTACATCGCCCAACCACCGCTTTATCAAATCAAACGTAAGAAACGCGAAGAATACGTCGACGACGACGCCCGGTTAAACAAGATACTGATTTCGCTGGGCGCAGAGGATGTACGATTGCGAAATCTGGCCGATGACAAGGAAATCCCAGCCGCACAATTAAAAGATATCCTCGAATCGCTCGAGAAACTGGCGAAACTCAGCGAAGCGGTGCGTCGCCACGGCGGCGATTTCGAGACTTATCTCGCCAAGCGAAACTCGAAGTCGGGGAAGCTGCCGGCCTATTTGGTGAAGGTTCGGGACGGGAACGACGAGAGCGTGCACTATTTCGACGACGAAAAAGCAGTCCGCAAATTTCACCAGGAAAATCTGGATCTGAATTTGTTCGACACGGAGCTGGGTCAGGAATTGCTTCCGTTAACGGAATCTCCAGCGCGGACGGATGGCAGTCGCAGACGGGGCAGACTGGTGGAGCTGCATGAATCGGCTGCGATTGAAAAAATCATAGCCGAACTTGCTCGCAAAGGTCTGAAAGTGGCTCACTACGCCGCCAGCGATAAGCCGATCTTTGAGTTGATTGAAGGCGAAGGCGAGAAAGCCGTCTCCTCGCATGCCCTGTTTTCAATCCCTGAAATCCTGGAGAAGATTTTGGAAATCGGCCGGCGCGGAGTGCAGATCAAGCGTTTTAAAGGTCTTGGAGAAATGAATGCCAAAGAGTTGTTTGAGACCACAATGAATCCCGAGAAACGCAAACTCCTGAAAGTCGACCTGAACGACGACAATGCTGTCGATGCCGATAAGATGTTCACGATTCTGATGGGTGATGTTGTGGAGCCGCGCAGGCAATTTATCGAGGACAACGCGCTGAATGTGCGGAACCTCGACGTCTAAATTGGGTGATGGGAGGTCTGTTTCACAAGCTACGGTACCCGCGACGTTGTTACGTGGTGTGTACTATTCCACGATCGGGCAGCAATTTGTTAACCGACGGTTTGCGCGCCACTCGGCAGGCCGGAATGCCGAAACAGTTCTTTCTCCCAAAGTCCGAGGCGCGTTACGGTGCCGAAATCGGAGTCGATCCAAATACCGATTACACGGGTTACGTACGCGGAATCGTCAATGCGAAAATTACACGCAATGAGGTGTTCGGCTTCAAATTGATGAGTTGGTATCTGGAGGAATTCCTCGGCTGTCTGCGTAAGACCCGTGCCTTTGGCGAAGCGGCAGCCAACGATCTCGCAATCTTGAGAAATGCCTTTCCGCGTCTTCGATTCGTGCACATCGTCCGACGGCATAAACTACGGCAGGCACTTTCGACGGCGCGCGCGCTTCAAACCGGGCTTTGGAAAGTACAAGAGGGCAAAACGGCCTCACGCCAACCCGAGTTCGATGCGCAGTTGATCGAGCAGTCTTTGAAAGAAGCCGAGCGACAGGAAGGAATCTGGTACGCGTTTTTTCAGCAGATTGGCGTTACTCCTTTTCGGGTGGAGTACGAAGAATTATGCCGCGATTACGAGGGAACGATCCGGAACGTCCTCAATTTCCTGAACATTTCGCTGCCCCGCAGTGCCCGGATCGGTCCTCCCGTAACGGTCAGACAGGCGGATGAAATTTCGCGGATCTGGGAAGAACGCTTCCTTAACGAACGCCGGTCTGTGTATTCACCGGTGCACGGTTAATTCAGCATCAGTATCATGTTTAACTCAAACGAGAAAGTTGAACCGATAAACGTAGCCGAGGAAGTATCGAAGTCGTTTCTCGACTATTCGATGTCGGTCATCATTTCGCGCGCGCTGCCCGATGCCCGCGACGGACTCAAACCGTCACAGCGCAGAATTCTTTTTGCGATGCACGATCTTTCGCTCTTTCCGGGACGGCAGCATCGCAAGTGCGCGAAGATCTGCGGCGATACCAGCGGAAATTATCACCCTCATGGTGAAGCAGTGATTTATCCGACGCTTGTTCACATGGCCCAGCCATGGGCGATGCGGGAAACACTTGTGGATGGCCAGGGCAACTTCGGCTCGGTCGAAGGCGATCCTCCCGCGGCAATGCGGTACACCGAAGCGCGCATGACCCATCTGGGCGCTGCCCTGATGACGGACATGGACAAGGATACCGTCGATTTCGTCCCTAATTATGACGAAACCCGTACCGAGCCCACCGTTTTTCCAGCTGCGTTTCCAAATCTGCTCGTTAACGGGGGGACGGGCATCGCAGTCGGTATGGCCACAAACATCCCGCCACATAACCTAAGCGAAGTGGTTGATGGAATCTGCGCTCAAATCGACGATCCGGAGATCACCCTCGACGCGTTGATGAAACACGTGAAAGGCCCGGATTTTCCCACCGGGTGTGCAATCTGCGGCGTGGCAGGAATCAAACAATACCTGGAAACCGGCCGCGGCAGCATGAAGGTCCGCGGAAAGGTCGGGATCGAAGAGCTCAAAGGCGGCCGCGAGCAAATCGTCATCACGGAAATTCCATACAACGTTAATCGCGCCACTCTGGTGGAACGCATCGCCTCGCTGGTAAATGACAAAATCCTGACAGACATCAGCGCGGTTCGCGACGAGTCGGATGAAAATACGAGGGTTGTGATCGAGCTGAAGCGAGATACCAACCCAAAGATCGTCATTAATAATCTCTATAAGCACACCGCGATGGAAAGCTCCTTCGCGGTAATCATGCTCGCGATCGATCACGGTCGTCCCAAGTTACTCTCACTCAAAGAAGCGAATGCCTGCTATATCGAGCACAGGCGCGAGGTTGTCCTGCGGCGTACCCGTTTCGAATTGCGGAAAGCTGAGGAGCGCGCGGAAACTCTCGAGGGTTATCTCATCGCACTCGCCAATCTCGACGAATTTATTCGTATCGTTCGCGGTTCAGCCAACCGTGATGAAGCGCGAGTGAAATTGCTGGCCTTTGAATTCACCAGGCGACAGGTCGAGCAGATCGGGATCCTGATTCGCAGCGAAGCGCGACTAACTAATGGTCGCTATGCCTTTAGTGAACAACAGGCTGACGAGATCCTTAACCTTCGCCTGTATCAGCTCACCGGCCTCGAACGCGAGAAGATCACCAAGGAGTACAAGGGGTTGCTCGAGGCAATCAAAGATCTTCGTGACGTTCTGGCCAAAGAGCAACGGGTTTTCACAATAATCAAAAAAGAACTCCGTGAGATACGCGACAAATACGGCTCGCCCCGCATGACGGAAATCGTTCCAGACCAAGCCGAAATCAACATGGAGGATCTGATCGCAAACGAAGGCTGCATTATCAGCATCACACACGGCGGTTTTATCAAGCGAACGGCGGTAAGCGCATTTCGCGCGCAGCGGCGCGGTGGCAAAGGCGTGATCGGGATGCAAACGCGGGAAGGCGCGACCGAAGCGGAGGAAGGAGATTTTGTTGAACACCTTTTCACTGCGACCACCCACGACTATTTGATGTTCTTCACCGCTGCCGGTCGCGCGTACGTTGAAAAAGTCTACGAAATTCCTGAGATGGGCCGCGCAGCCAAAGGACGTTCCATCGCAAATATTCTTCAGCTTAAGCCTGATGAAAAAATCGCAGCGACGATCCGAATCCAGTCCAAAAAATCCGGTACCGGTGCAAACACCGTCGATCAGACCTGGGACGAAAACCTACACGTGGTGTTCGCTACGCAGTCAGGAATTGTAAAAAAATCCAATCTTTCCGACTACGCCAATGTCCGGCGAGGCGGAATCATCGCCATCCAAATTGAGGATGGCGATAGGCTTATCGATGCCAAGCTGACCAGTGGTAATGACGAAATCGTCTTAATAACCAAAGACGGAATGAGTCTGCGGTTTCACGAGGAACAATTGCGCGACCAGGGTCGGAATACGGTCGGCGTCTGGGGAATACGTCCTGAAAAGGGCGACCACGTCGTGGCCATCTCCATCGTGGATGCAAACGCCATGCTGCTGGTTGCCGGTGAAAATGGAATCGGCAAACGCACACCGTTCGATGATTATCGGCGGCAGTCGCGCGGCGGTAAAGGCATCATCACCATGAAGACCGGCGAAAAAACGGGCGACGTCGTCGGCGCGCTGACCGTCCGGGAGAGTGATGAAATCATGCTCATAACCAACAAGGGACAGATGGTGCGAACACGGGTAAAAGAAATTCGCGAGACCGGTCGCAACACAATGGGCGTAAAATTGATGGATTTACGCAACGGTGAAAAGCTCCAAGCCATCGCGCCCGTAGTCAGCCAGGCGGAAGAAGAAGCGCAAACGACCGAAGCTGCGACGCAAAAAACGTAGGCGCAGGTGGACCTGCGCCGGCAACCCGCTGTTGCTATAACAACTGCCCAGTGTGCACGCAACAACGCGCAGCAAACGTCACATAGAATGCGCACGTGCTGCGACGCGCTGTTACTACCAAGACTCAGAGATACTCGCGGAGCTTAACGTCAGCGAATCGAGCCCGTTTTAGGTGTTAGTTACAACCTGGAGCCAACTAGTAGCCTCCACCCATGTGCGTGGTGGTGGTCGTTGTTTGCGAGGTTGGTGGCGGCACAGGCGTCGTCACCGTGGTCTGACGCGTTGTGGTCGTAGTCGCCTGGGGTTCACTGGCACATGAGACCAGCATCAAAGCGATAACAGATAGTACCGAACCAAGTAGGATTGCTTTTTTCATAGCGTGAATTGTTGTTCAACAACGATTCGTCGCAGGTGGCCTCCGCAGACGTATTTAGCGCCAAGAATTCTTCTTTTTCTAACATGTGGAAAAAGTTCTTGGAGCGTCCGACCTAAGCACGGTTAATTTTTTCCGATTAGTGTTAGCTTCGCTCTCCCGTTCGAGATCTGGTTCAGTCAGGCTAGCGCAGATCAACCTTTGCCCTCTGCTTCTTTAGCTCTCCCCGTTTTCGTTTCGATTCGAGAATTCTCCTTTTAAGAGCAGCCGGTCTCGGCGACCGTCTCCGCCGCTCTCTTTCGCGCTTCGCCATATCCATGCCACGTTGACGTTCTCGAGCACTCTCGATTGCATTCAACAATCGTTCCCGTGCCAGCCTGCGGTTTACCGCTTGCGAACGCGAATCCTGCACAGTCACGCTGATACCAGTTGGTCTGTGACGTAGCGTGACAGCCGTAGCGACTTTGTTTACGTTTTGACCGCCAGGCCCGCTGGATCGCGCGAACTTCTCCTCAAGATCCGCATCGCGAATGCGGAGCTGCTGCATTCGTTCAGCCAGCACGTCTGTAGGCATTGTTTCCTCGTTCAATTAACAGACTCGCGCTCCCGCGAGCTGCTCATTTGTTTCTCAAAAGCCTTAGTCGCGACGTCGGCCTAATCCCCAATAAGCCAGGAGGGCGGTCAAAACTATCAGAGGTAACACCACCAAAAGGAATCCATACCTGTCTTGTGCCAGCGGGATACCACCGACATTCATGCCGAACAATCCTGCTACGAGATTAATCGGCAACGCGAGTACAGTCACCATCGTCAATACGAACAGAGTGCGATTCGTCTGTTCACTGACAAGCGCTGATAATTCCTCCTGAAGCTGCTTCACGCGCTCGACTAGTGCCGCCGTGTCGCTGATGGATGTAGAAAATTTCTCCGCAGATTGTTGAAGGTTTTGGAGCTCCTCTTCCGTAATCCAATTGGGCGGCCGATTAAGAAGGCGAAAGAACGCAGCCGGTTCAGGAGCCAAAAGCCTTTGAAGTCGAACCAATGTCCTTCGCAACGAACCCAATTCGCTGCGACTCACCGAAATGCGTTTGGCCAGCAGTTGCTCTTCCATTGGGCCGACCTGCTTTTTTGTTTTTCGCACAATATCAACCAACACACTTGCCTGATCTCGAAACAAGCGCGCCAGAATTTCAATCGGAGAGCGAAACACGTGCCCCGCTTGTATCGCTGCGCGAAGTTGGTCGATGGAACGCCACGGCCGCAGGTGAGCGCTTACAACCAGGTGTGGCTTGATACAAAGAGTGGTTGTCGCAACCGGCACGTCAAACGTGAAATCGTAAAGAACATCATGGATGCGCGCTACAAGCGCGTCTGCATCCAGCTCCAGATGGGTCGCGTCCACGTCACTATTCAACGATTCATAAAAAGTGTCCGGCAACGCCAGGTAATGCCGTAGCCACGACTCTGAAGCCGCGTTGGAAAGGGAAAAATGCAACCAGAGAAATTCATCGCGTACCGCAGAGTCACGGGAACTTAAAAACTTAAGCGTCTCTTCGGAAGTGATGGATCGTGCTGGTTGGTTCGGCGTAAAATGATAACCCCAGATTGGCCCGCCCTGGCTGGGATCGGCCGTCGCTTCGGCATTTTGACTCGTTGTTTCAGCAGCCATCACATTATTTTTAGCTGGCAAATCGCATTTTAGAAAGTGCCGATGGCCGGACTCGAACCGGTACGGGCCTTTTACGGCCCAATGGATGTGTCACGCGCTGCGCCAGCGGCAGTTGCCTGAAGGAATCCTGAAACCCGTGGCTCGTGAGCAAGCCCAGCGTTTTCTCCGATGCAAACATAGATTGATCCTGGTTTGTGTTAAAATCTCCACCAATGATGAGCCGATTTATCGTCGGAATTTTCACTCTGATCATGTTATCGACATGTGCCATCAATCGATCAATGGCTACTTCGCGCTTTCGTATGTTCTTCGCAGTCTCAGCTTCTTTGTTCCCATGCCTACTCAAATTGCTCTTCAAATGCAGAGAGTACACTCCGACATCTACATTTTGAATCTTGAACCAAGCGAACGCAAAGCCCCGGGGGATCTACTCCTTCCACAGATTTCCACTGCTCCGACCAAGCGGCGTTTGCATTGAATCTCGAAAGGATCGCTACTTGCTGCTTGCCCAGACCGCTTTGAAACGCCTCCTTAAATGCAGAGCGAATTTCGACGTGATATGCGCCAGATTGAATAGCATCACCAAGCCGACTACATGCATCGTAGTCACGCACTTCCTCAAGTAATAGAATGTCAGGGTGAAGCGACTTCAAAACGGTCGCCGCATCGGTAATTCTTCGAGTTTGCTCCTCGGGGGATGCGTCATGCGCCGAAGCGTTAGGAAACCACTCAAGGTTCCAGGTTGTACACCGGACTATCGTGCGAGCGTTACCACCGATCTGGCCTATAGGTATCGCAACAAGTGCCGCAAAGAAGCCAATAGCGATTTTGACTCTCGACATCTGTCAACGCTTTTACCGAATGTCTGGCCGGGATGACAACGAAAACGTTAGCTTCTGCTTGGCCATCCTGACGCCTTTTCGGGGAGTTGCAGTCTGATTCTCGTTAGGCCAAACGCGTATTCGGTCATACTGAATCAGTAAGGAAGTAATAATATGACTCGCAGCATTCTCACAGTTGCGGTGCTTGTTTTCGCAACAGTCGCCATTACCTCGCAGGTTGTGTCGCAGGACGCCAGACCGACAAAGCAGTCGCCGGCAATGTCGACCGAGGAGCAGCCGATCCTAGACAACTCGGCAGCATACGCGACCCCGAACAATCATCACAAAATACTCGGTGCCTGGATGAAGTGTGATCGGGAGCTGGGCGTTTTCCTATTCGAGTCAGGGGGGAAGTATTACGTGCCCGGTATAAGTCCCCGCCCCAGACACGTCGCATCCTGGACTGGGCGCACCCACGTCCCCCTCAGCTGTTACGTTTACATGTGTACCGGTGAGATCGCCGGTTCCCTGCTCCCCCACGAAACGCAGATTTTCATGGCCGGTCACAGCGTTACCTATGCCTTCATAACTGAACACCATCGTGCCGGACCTGCCGTTGACGGAACCACTGAACAGAAAACTGCCATGGAGCGTTATGGAACCGTCACGATGAACTACGTCCATTTCAGTGCCTACCACTACCGATCCGGTCAACGTGCCAGTAGCTGTTCCACTGATGTTGAACGTGATGATCACGTTTTCACCGACTTGGCGAGGAGGAGCAGCATAATTAAAGCAGGGAAAAAACTCTCCGGTTGCCGGTTCAGGTCGTGCTCTGGGCTCGATCGCTTCAGCACTGGGCATTATTGCGGCAACGAACGTGGCCAACGCAGACGCGAAACCCAGAGTTGCTATTGTTCTCTTAACTATCTTGTTCATAAGTCTTGTGCCTTTTCAGTTTGTTTCGTGGTTTTGGGCCTTCTTTGATCTCTCGTCGTAAGGTCACTTCTGGCCAATCGCCGGTGTACTGCAGAAAATTCGACACGAGGTTACGCGAAAGTACAAAAAATTGGGGCAAGTGAGCGATTGGGGGGAAGTCACCGATAACGAATGAGAACTTTCGCAACCACGCTCTTGCGACACAACTCCCGCGACTATACCCGACGGATGGCGAGGCTTATCTTTGACCTAGCCGCAATTTAGGCTCAAAATGAAGTGCGGCCACAGCGCCTTTCGCAAGATTGCGGCCGTCCACTTCAACAACCGCGGAACCATCCGGGATTGTTGTCACGAAATGTTTGGGGTACTGAGATCACTGAGTCGGGCGCGGATGCGGAGTTGGTCGTGCCCTTGGTGTTACTCTAGGTGTGGCACTCGGCGCTACTTACACCGACAGTTTAACGATTTCGTGCGCAGCTTAGGAAACGGCAAAGCGCCGAAAGCAGAAACAAATCCAAATCTAAATGCGTCGACTTCTGGACAGGATCCGCAAGTCACACAACCCTGAGCGACAAAACCGGCAGAAGGTTGTGCGCGGGAAAAGAAGCCCGAGTAAAAAGAGAAACGGCGCCCCGATCGATATGTAACAGTCACTTGACAAATACTTGGCAAATAAACGGGTAATCTGTGCGTTTTAATGCGTGACGTTGCGCATTCGGCTCAAGTGACAATTTTGATCGATTTTCCCTCGTAAATATCCTTTTCATAGATGCCGATGGCCGGACTCGAACCGGCACGGGCCTTTTACGGCCCAACGGATTTTAAGTCCGTTGCGTCTGCCATTTCGCCACATCGGCAAGTATAATACAATGTTGATCTTACGCCTGAATAACAAACTAGAGGTAATTTACAGTTGACATGATGTTGACGGCATGCGACCATTTTGGCATGAAAAAACCAAAAGTGGAAGTCCGACCGTACAAGCATTCGTTGAAGTATAAATTCGTCCTCGATCTTCGCGCATACGGCAAGGGGCGCAAGTTTTTCACGACACGCACAGAAGCTGACGCGGAGGCCAGGCGACAAAAAACTCTCCTCGAAATTCACAGTCGGGAAGCGGTCGGGCTTTCGCAGCGCGAAATGTCGGACTTTATTCATGCCCGCAACACGCTTGCCGGATACGGAGAAAGAATCAGTGATGCCGTTAAATTTCGAGTTGATTATCTGGAGCGTGTGCGCCGTCACGGGATCACTGTGGAAAAGCTAGTAACGGAACTGCTCGAAGCAAAACGCAAAGATGGCCGCTCTGAAATTTATCTGCGCGATCTGCGGAACATACTGGCAGGCCCGGAAGGCCAAGCCTCCGCCTTTTCTAGCGATTTTGGCAAGCGTGCGATCGCCGGAATAACAGTAGAAGAACTCGACAAGTGGCTTCGTGCGCTTCCAGGCTCGCCCAAAACTCGTGCAAACTTTCGTGCTAATATTGGCGTACTGTTCTCATTCGCAAAGCAGCGGCGGATCATAGGCGAGAATCCAATTGAATTTACGGCCAAGCCAAAACTGCCCGAGAATCCACCTGAGATTTTCACAGTCGACGAATTGCGCTCACTTTTAGAGGCTGCCGAGCGCGTCGCTCCCGCTGTACTTCCGATGTTAGCAATCGGAGCCTTCGCGGGTGTCAGAGACGCGGAAATTAAGCGGCTCGACTGGCACGAGATTGACCTTGCACGGGGACATATCGAGATCAAAGGCGCAAAAGCCAAGAGCGCGAGGCGTCGAATAATTCCAATACAGCCTAACCTCGCTGAATGGTTGCGGCCTTACAGCGAGTTGAAAGGCCGTCTACTCCCCGAAGGACACAGAAGCAGTCTTGAGCGCGTCCGAAAAAAAGCCGGGCTTGCGCACTGGCCCCAGAATGGACTTCGGCATTCGTACGCCTCCTATCGTCTAGCGGCTATTGGCGACGCACCGAAAGTGGCGCACGAACTAGGGCACACTTCGCCGGTGATGCTATACAACACCTATCGCGAACTTGTGTTGCCAGGAGAAGCAGAGCGTTATTGGGGGCTGGTTCCTGAGGTCAAGACCAGGAACGTTGTAGCTTTTGCGACCACAAGCTAACTAAGTCGAAGATTCCCGAATTTTTTGCTTGCGTTTATGTTATAACTTTGCTAGGATGGTTTGCGTTAATGGTCCCCCCGCCTTCGCATTCAGTGCCCGTTTTCCCTGGTGTCACACTTTCCACGACAATCAGGGCTACGCTCGGCGATGCCGCTGCGGAGCGTCGCACTCTTGAAGAGTTACGAAGCGAGCTGGCCGTACTAGAACAAAGGATTCGCAACAGCGGAGGTACTAGTAAGCAGTGCAGGCATTGGAATAAGGAGAAGCGCCGTCTCTTGGAAGCTATCAAGGCTAAAGAAATTGCTGAAGGTTTTACACAAGGCTCGCTCTTTCCTTATCTTGAACAGCGACAAGGTCAGCAGATTTGCAGCTTTGTCTATACATCGGATAACAGGCGACAAATCCGACGTGCAAGAGCGTACTTAGGCAAGGTTTTAAGGGATGCTCAACGCGAGCGTCGCCGTGAATTGGAAGAATCGATTTCAGACGAAACGCGGGGAGAAATCCGCGCAAAGTCAGAGGACAAGAAGACATTAAACCTATTGAGTGGTCGCACCTATCGTAGCGTGCAACAACGTTCCACTCGAAGTGTTGAAATCCTCGCCTCAGGTCAACAAGACCGCCCCAACGCTAGGCAATTATTGCAAGGCAAGTAAGGCCGTGGGCAAAAGCTAAGTAAGCGGTTAACGTTTCACACCGCCAGTCACGCGCCGTGGGACACCTTACGGAAAGGGTGTGCCTACATGCATACAATTATTGCGCAAGCCGGAGCGGCAATCCCGGCAATTCTAACCAAACGGCAAGCTGCGGACTACATCTGTTGCACGCCGCGTTACCTCGAAACGCAAATCCGGTCAGGCAGGTTAAAGGCCCTCAAGCCCACGGGTAAGCTCCTGCGCATCCGACGCACGGACCTTGAAGCGTTCCTTGAAGCAGGGTCAACGATCGGGGGCAAGCAATGATCACGGCTTTGCAGCGCCAGATTTTTTGGCGCAACGACCCCGACCCACCCCTGCCACCCCCCGCAAACATGCCACCCCATGTTACGCTGAGCTCACTCTCACAAAATATCCGCGCGGGCAAAAAAACGCCGCGTCATAACGACCCTTGCTTATGAGTGCTCAATCGCAGCAAGACGACCGAGCGCTCATCGCTAAAGTAGCCGCAGGCGACTCGAACGCGCTAGACAAACTGTATCGCAAATACTACGACACGATCGACACGTTCGTTCGCAGCAAGTTCAGTCTATCAGACCTGGACGTTGCAGACATCGTTCAGGACGTGTTTAGGCGGGTGCAACAGAAGGCCTGGCAATACCGTCCTAGTGGCAGAGTACGGTCATGGATATTTAAGATCGCGCAGAACTTAGTCAAAGACACTCTTAAGCAACACTCAAGCAGGCGTGTCCGCGAGACTAAATATGCCTTTGCGCATCCGTCCCAAGGCGGTGAAGTCGAGGGAGCAGAGCAAGCCGAGTGGGAGGTTGGCGATGCAGCAACTGCTCCTGGGGGCATCTGTGGAAAATCGTTACCGGCTAGCAGTCCGCCAGGGGCATTGTACTGCGTTGTCATGCCCTGTAACTTCGTTCTTATACCACGTGCTTACGGCGGCGATAACTTGGTGTGGGTAGGCGTTTTCCCTGAGCGCCGTTCCAGCCGGGGCAAGCGTGATCGAATGCGCACATGGCTGAATGGCGCTGGCCAAGACAGCATTCGAGGCATGTTCAAGTCTTTAGGGCTAGTTGCCGAAAAGTAAGAAAAAATCATACGGGACGAAACATTTTCCTAAAACACATGCCTTCGACTTCGTTGTATAAGTAGAGGGGAACGCCGCGAGCAAGCGGCTTAGCTCCCTTTTCACAAAGGCAAGCGTCACTTCGACGGCCCCGCCTGACACCCAACGTAAGTCCGAATCATGAGCAAGAAACTACACACCGAACCGCCACGCCCAGATACGAGCGCGGCGTCCACTGAGAACAGCGACACCAAACCTTCCCGAGATGGCTTTCCTACCCTGACAGAGGCGCGTAGGGACCTCAAAGCCCTGGATCAAGAGATTCGAAGGCTAACGCTGCGTAGAGGGGGCGGAAAGGGGTTATACGTGTATGACTAGCCTCCAAGTAGCTAAAACAGAGTGCGCTAACTGCGATAGCATGGGCAACTGCGCCGGTATTGGCATTGCCGATGACCTCAGCAGTTACATGTTCCGGCGACCAGGGAAATGTTACCTGGCAGAGCCCCCGATTAGGCGGTGCATCTACTTTGAGCAGTGTGTTGCGCCGCTATCTAAGGTGAGACTTGGGCAAGCAACTACACAGGAGGAGAAACGCGCAGCCGCCAGCTTAGCCGATGGTGTGAGCGAATATGAGCTCGCCGTCATGGCTGCACCTGTGAGCGCAAAATTCAGGTGCGCTTCAAATGGTTGCCGTCGCACAGTGCGAAGGCCAGCCAGGTATTGCCCGAAACATGGCACAAATGGGTCACGGAGAGAGCGGAGCGCAAATTTCGCCCATTCACGTTGAGGTACTTATGAAGGCACTTTTACAAAGCCGCTGTATTGATCCAGCGAAGAATAGAATTGCCGATATTCTGGCGCCCACAAGCGTCGCCAAGCACGCTGCTAATATTCGTTGGAGCCTTGGGCTAGGAGTAATCCCTGTCGTTAACAAGGTTCCAAAGATTAAGCGTTGGCAGCGGGGCGGTCTGAAAACTGACAAAAGCATTTACGAGTTATTCGGGAAATACGACAGCGACGTTGATTACCTTGAGGACTTAGTGCAGATAGGCGTGCCTACTGGCTTCCCTCTGCAGTCTGGCGGTTACCTTGTCGTGCTGGACGTAGACAGCCGCAATGGAGGCGAAGAGGCGTTAGCAAAGCTGACCGACCTACCCGAGACAGTAACTGCTGAGACGAATGACGGCTGGCATTACTGGTTCTGGTCGGCAACTCCGTTTCCAAGCTTCACAAGGCCCGATAGCCTTGAGATTAAGTGTGTCGGCAGTTACGTGGTCGTGCCTCCTGCGCCAGGGCGGCTCTGGGTCAGGGATCCGTTTTCTTATCCGATCGCGCAGGTCCCGGAATGGCTGAAAGCCAGACCCGCGCAGCCGAAGCCCGCAGGCACGAGGACGTATATGCTTACCTGCCCGGCAACCGGACAAAGCAGCATCCTAGACCTAGGACCAAAAGGCCAGAGGCATACGCGGCTACTAAAGCTGGCAGGCTCGTACAACCACAGAGGCAAGACTTCCGACAGCGACAGGGCTGCACTTACGCAAGCTGCCTTACGCTCAGGCCTTCCGCTTTCTGAAGCAGACAGACTCATTGGCTACTGCTTCAATTCTACGCCTAAAGCTTCTACTTGCTCCCCGGAAGCAGGCGCTATGCTTATTAAAGGAGTTGTAACAAAAAACGATGAGAAAGTTTTGAAAGCGGCTCTGGGTCATTTTCAAGGGCTTTGTCGGCGTCGTCATTTGAAAGATAAATGGGAGGGGATAGCCAATGCCTGGAAAGATGTTCTGGCCTGCCGCTTCATAGGCGATCGCATCGGATTAGATGCTATGTCAGTTTCGAGGTCGCTTCGGAGCCTTGTATCCGCCGGGATGCTGTGGCGCAGCCCGAAGCTTAGGCGGTTGCCTAAAGGCTGGGCGTATCAGTACCGTCCTACCTACCTAGGGGTAGCATACGCTGCGCAAAAGCTAGGGTTCGACCCGGAAGCAAAACCACAATTTCCTGCCCCTGCGGCAGAAATAGTAGAAGTAGTTAACATGGAGGTTTGCAATGAGAGAGCAGCATGAATTCGGATTCACTACGACAATAGGCAATGAAACAAACGGCATCGAGGCCGTTGGGGTACCAGTCCCGCCAAACTGGCCTATCATTCAGTGCGAAGAATTGGACGGCGTTTTCACCCCGGACATCGTGCAGGCGGTATCAACCGCAAGGACGCTTGGCTTACCAGCCTTCTTTGTGCCGGCAGAATCATGAACTTCGCAATCCCTTTTGGCCGAACAGCCCACAGAAGGCCCTCTTGAACATCAACACACAAAGTATCAACAAGACACAAATAGAAAGACGATAAATGCCCTCCTCAGTAATCATTGAACCAGAACTCACGTTAACCGGTGGCATCCCTCAGCCTAAAGTAACAGCCCTTCGTGGTGCGAGCAGCATCGAGGCCTTGGACACCAACAACTTCAGCTTTAGCGATATAATTTTGCCCGTCATAGCAGCCGAATCCCAACTCACAGGATGGCAGTTCCTGCCGGGAACAGCCGACCCAAGCGACCCACAAAACCAGGTTAACGCGCTTAGCGGCGCTGGATACTGGCAACGGGTAGCAGGCTTTGGCAGCGCCATGCTCGCAGGGGCCCGCCTGACGAACAGCACGGCGACAACGCTAAGCCACGGTACGGCTACGGCCCTGACCTTCGACACTGCCAGGTTCAGTAGCGGCGGCTGGATCAGCACTGATCCGAGCAAGTTCACCGTGACCGTTCCGGGAATCTATTTCTTCTCGCTGACCGCCAGTTTCGCGGCAAACGGCACAGGACAGCGAACAGCAGCCATCAGGGTTAACGGCTCGACGGTGATTTCCTCCAGCACGTGCCCCGCGACCAGCCAGCCAGTTCAAGTTACCACTGCGACCGCTTACCAGATGAAGACCGGCGACTATGTGGAATGGGTAGTCACCCAGAACAGCGGCGCAAACTTGGATGTTTTAAAGGCTGATGCCTACTCACCGGAGGCTGTAGCCATGTGGATTGGCTCAAATACGGTAATCGGGACCTCTCAGATTAATAACGATGGCGGCATAAGCTCAACTCCGCCTAGTAGCGGGACTGGCCAGTCTGTCACCACCTTCCAGACCACGGATATTGGATGGTATCGCGTATATCAGGGCGTTGTTCCTGCCGCTGGCGGGTTCAGGCTGAAACGGGCTGACTCTGGCGACGGTAACATTGGCGACTTCGAGATTGACTTCAGCATCACTGGAGGCTCGCCCGAAGGAACAATTCACCTAAAAAGAAACGCTGCATCTAACGCGCTCACCCCGGCAATGGACGCTGTCAGGGTTTCGCATGAGGGAAGCACAAGCTACGTAGATGTTCACCTGTTACTGTCGGGGACATGGACCATCTTGCGTTCTGCCGCAGACACAGACGGTTACGTTGACGCCCCGTATCGGAATGATGCTGCAGGGGTGGATGGCAGCCTCCTGTTCAACCTCACGCCAAATGTCGTAGGTGGAACCATACCGGTTGACACTACGCAGGTGAACACCGCCGGGCGCAAGATTCTAAGCGGCCCGACTACCACCTGGGGGCAATGGACAGGCACGGCCAGCACGGCTTCAAGGGATACGGCAACTGCTACGACAGCCCAGAACGCGCAAGCTATCAAGGCGATTCTGGATATCCTCGCAGGTCAGGGAGTTGTCAGCTTCGGGATACCCTCCACAATGACATATAACGACATGCTGTCGTTAGCGAGCTACCTGGTCACGGCTGGAACGCAGGCAGTTGTCACAAATGTAACCAAGATTACGGCGCAGACCGGCGGGACTGTTACCATTACAGGGGTCTACGTGCCCGTAGGCACCCTGAACGCGAAAGCGAGATATTATTTGCGCGGATACGAATACAAGACTGGCTCTAGTATCTCATCACTGCAATGGAACGGTTCTATCTGGGAGATATATGACAGCACGGGAGCGAGGCAGTTCCATCAAAACGCTGGTACTACAAACCCGTGGGATGCTGCCACATGGAAAGATGAGGCGAACACCACGCAGACCGTAACGTTCGTCGCGCCAAACATTACATTCACCTACGGAACCCCAAGCGATACGCATACCGCCTGCTATGTCACTGGCTCCACGACTGGGTACAATGGCCTCTATCTACGCGGATCAGACTCCAACGGGAAGCGGCAGTACTTCCTTGTAGGCACCGGAACAAACAATAAGCGCATTCAATGGACTGGTTCAGCCTGGGACATAAAAGACAATTCAGTCACAGCGTACGAAAGCACTGAGTCCGTAACCTATCCAGACCAGGTAACGTCATGGACGGTCAAGGGTGGCGGCGGTGCCGGTGACGTTGTTTCAGTGGCAAGGATCGATGATGCTGATCTATCCAGCGGCTGCCTCGTGCAGGGTGACGCAACTGTTGAGGGCTTGTACGTTCCTGAAATTGGAGCAAACAATGTTTCTGGCGGGAGAGCGCTGATCTACAGAAATATCTCACTCGGCACGGTACTTATCCAAGTAGGCATCGGCCCTGGCAATTGGGGCGTCTACGACGACATCAATCTCTTTACTAACCTAGCGAACTCAGTTCCGATCAGCTCGGTTCCTAAATTCCCGTGGGAAATTGCATGGCTCGGCGGTATCACGGCGCAACAGAATATCATCGCCGCTCCGTCATACTGGACATAACAGCGGACCGTAAACACATGGACACAAATAAGGATACACAACCTCGAATCTTGCTTCAGGGCTACGAAGTCATAATCGAAAACTGCGATGATGCTGAGCAAGCTCGCGCTCTGGTGCAGCAAAGGATTGGACAGATCGAGCAGGTGCTAACGGATATGAAGGCGGAGAAGACGCTGTTCAATCGCCAAAAACACATTTTGACGAAGTGGCTGAGCAAGCAGGCCTCAGGCGACTTGGATTGAGCAGCGTAGCCGCCTCTGGTGCAGCAACTACGCGCAGAGCGCCTGTGCGCTCGCGTGAGGCGCATACGACAACCCAGAGGGCATGGAGGCAACGGCGAACATCATGCGTAACCTTTGTGAGCCAGACATAGACCGCTGGCGTCGTAGGGGCCCAGAGATAATTCGCCAAGGAGGGCCAGGCGATGACACAGTTGGCGCGTTCAGGCTACCTAGCCCGGTAGACGGAAAGCCGCTGGAGGTCGGCGCTGGCAGCTGCGACGGATGGGACCATGTCCGTGTCTGGCGAACTGATAGAATTCCCGACTGGACGGAAATGGAGTACGTAAAGCGTCTGTTCTTCAAAGCCAATGAAACCGCCATGCAGCTACATGTTCCTCCAGTCGAGTATATCAATTACCACTCTCACAGTCTGCACTTATGGCGTCCGCACAACACCGAGATACCACGTCCGCCGAATGAGAGAGTCTGGTCGTGGAGCAGGGGTCCGAAAACAGAGGAAACAATTCTGGCTTCGCTGGCCGCTGGCATGACATTCGCCAGCGCATGCCGCGCTGCCGGAAAAACTCCTGACGAGATTACCGTTTATCTAGAACAATTTCCCGACTTCGAAAATCGGATCCGTGCGACGCTCAGCAAGAAACGTTGTGACTGACAACCTCTTCTCAATTTACATAGCTATGCCCGTCTATAGCGGAGTGCATCCGTCTGTAGTTCACGCGCTAATCTCGGTTTCTCGTAGCCCGCGAAGCCCAGCCACAATGTTCAAAACCGCGTGCGATTCTCTTGTCTCGCGGGCAAGGAACACGCTAGCTGCTGATTTCCTCCTCGAAACAGATTGCACCCACATTTTGTGGTGGGATTCGGACATAATAGCTACGCCCGAGCAGGTAGCGCGGTTAGTCTCTCACGACGAGGCGATCGTAGGCGGTCTGTATCCGATCAAACAAGAGAGAAGACTCAAATGGGTCGCCAATCCATTGCACGATAAACCGCCCCCTGATCATCGAGGGCTAGTGAGAGTTCGCAACATTGGGACCGGGTTTCTGCTCGTAAAGCGCGAAGTGTTTGAGGAGATGGCCAGGCAGCTACCTGAAATTGCTTTCAGCGATGATTACGTCACGGGGCGCATTGAATGGGATTTCTTCCCAGTTGGGGTCCAAGAAGACTACGACGGTGTCCGCAAATACGAATCCGAAGACTGGGGGCTGTGTAGGCTTGCAAGAAGGCTCGGCTTTGAGATCTATGCCGATCCCGCGGTAACCCTGCAACACATCGGCGCTGCCACTTACCCGCTGCCAGGCCAACGCAGCCAGATCTACGAGCAATACGGATTGCCTGCCAGTCATGTCAGCCGCGAATCCTCACTTAGCGCGGTCGGTAAAAATGAATAATCGAGATCCCGAGATTCACGCCCTGTTGTTGGGCGGGCGCATGGACAAGGCTAGGTTGCTGGCTGAAAAGAAATACGGACTAAAAGCGGGTTTTAGGTTTGTGCCTGGAGCCCCGCAAATAGGCGAGACCTTGCCGCATTCCAACGTTCATGTTGGCGACACGTTTGTTACGAGCGAAAAACAAGACGGCGCGAGTGTTTTTCACAACTGGTCTGACGCGGAAGCGTACGCTGGATACTGCATGCTGCATCCTGATTTTCCCCCAATAAGTGTGTCAATTGTGTTGGTGGTCGGGAAGCTAGTGCGACCTAAAGGGCACAAAATGCGACGCGAGCGAGTGTTAGCGTCTCCAAGAGTCGTCGCTGTAGTAAAAGGAGTTGAGGAATTAAGCGACTGGTTCAGCGCGCTCTCTGCTTTGTGTTCACATGTTCAGGCAGATCCTCAGGGCTATTGGACTCGGAGCTAGTCCCAATTCATAGGCCGGAATGTTATCAAGTTTTTGGGACGAGCTTCACCCTGAGGCCGTGTTTTTGAACAGCAGCAAGTATTTCATATGAAGTGCAATCGCTCTCGCCGGACGGATCGTAAAGCCCAAACTTCGAATTGCAAAGCGAGCACCAAAAATGCCTCTCGTCAGTCGGGAAAATTGGTCCATGGCAACCGGGGCAAATCGGATTCCGATCTGCATCCCACATTAGGCCAAACGCAATCCGCCTTCGGTTACGTAGCCAAAGACGAAGACATAATAGCCCTAGACAAACAACGCATAGGATTGCTGCTCCTAGCGTCAGGAGTACTAATCGCGCTGGTAATGTCCATTGGGCTGTGGATGGAGCTAGCCAGTCGATCAGCCCCCATCCAGCTGCTCCTAGTATTCCCGTGGTTGCAGCTATTAGCCACGTGGGCAATTGAACGATGGATTCGGAGGCGCGTTTCACCTCACGTTTGGGTTCGCGGTTACTCACCGCGCCGTTCTACCTGACCTTCGGCCTCAACTCAATACTTTGCGTCTCAATTGTACGGGCGGCCCTCAGATGCCGAGCAAATACTTGATGACGGCAACAAGAACACCGGCCCCAACAGTTAACGCAATTATTCCGATCGGCTTCTTGTACCATTTGTCCTGATTTAGGTTGTCCTCTCTCCGAGAAAAGCGCTCGGATCTAAGCCGATCAAGCTGATGTCGAATGCGCAACTGTGCCTGGTCAAACTGACGATCAAAGTTTCGGTTGAACGATAGCGGTGGCATCACCTGCGACAACTCTTCTAGCTTCGCCTCGTCCAGGTCTTCCAGCCGATGGAGGTTGCTTTCTATGTCACTCCAAGTTGCCATAACGCACCGTTGATCCTACTGACGCTTCTTCACCCAGCGCTTCTTCCTCGCTTCCGCGAGGCGCCTTCGTCGCCGATCGCGCTCAGCCTTTGAATATCGCTTGGGCACGCCACGTGCGAGTTTCACCAATGCTCTTGCTGCGCCGTTACTCATTTCACAGAGCTTAAACTGATATTGGATTATCTGTCAAAAATCTGCTTGACCTAATAATCGATTATCTGTTAAAGCAGTCGCCATGCAACCAATTAAATTCACCATTAGCGATGGGAAAAACAGTGGGAACTTCACGCTTGATCCATTAACGCAGATTCGTTTCATGGCCTACGCAGACGTGAACGGTCTGAATCTGACTGATATGTTGGAGCGTCTGATCTTTTTCGGTACAGCCGACCAGGATGAAGAGAAAGCAGACTTCGGCGTCCCTGACTGGAACTGTTTACGAAATACAATCTCCACGATTGATGACAAGCTGCGCTGGACCCGCGAGGACGAGGAGCGGCTCGCGGAACTCGGGAAAGAATAAGCAAAGAAGCAGGGAGAGAGCGCGTGTTGAAAAGCACGCGCTTTTTCCTTTTGGACTAATGCGTGCGCTTATCTCTTTGAGCCAGCTACCACTTCGATCTTGGTAGCCATACCGTCAGGATCGTAACGGGCGTGGAATTCCGGCGCCGTATAATTCACCCTCACTGTATCGCCGACTTTCGGCGTTTGGGTATTCTTAGTTTTAGGGATGCCAAGGCTCAGGCTTTTCTTGCCAACTTGGACAAGCATTCCCGTGCCGTCTGCTTCTATCGAAACGACTCGCCCTGTGACTACATGAGCTTTCTCTTGAGCCAAGGCGACGCCGCCCAAGCTTAAAGCCGCAATGGTGATAAGAATGTTAACGAATATTTTCATAGGTTGACCGATTACAGACGATGCGGGAATTGTACTCAAGCATTCTTCCGACGAAATCAATGACGATAAGTCGCTGCATCGCACTATCGGCCCTAACGAGAAAAAGATGAGCAACGTCGGATAGATGGGCTTGCTACTTCTAGCAAGTGCTCACAGTTTTTTCCCAGCCCGCGTACTGAATATCGACCCGTGGCCTGTGATCTACGCAATAAAACAGGACTTCGTCCAAGCTGCGCCGATCGTACATTTCCCCGCACTCTGCGCATCGCCCAAAGTGGTCCTGCCCTTCGGGCGGAAGCTGTTGGCATTCTTCCAGTGTCACCGCTTCATCCCCCTTACTTTCTGCGGCGAGAGCCATTTCCTTTCTTTGAGCCGTCGCTGCCCGCGATATTACCGTGGATCGTGCTCAGCGCTTGCGATGCCTTTATGCGACGGCTGTGTGCGGCCTGAAGGTGTTCTTCCGCTTCTCGTAATGCGGTCAGCGTATCGGTCCGTTCCTGTATAAGATTCTGAACCGCGAGACGAATTTTGCCAAGTTTGAAACGGGCCTTATCCACCTCAGACTTGTTTAGGAGGTCGGTGGCTTGATCAATCTCAGCAATAATGTCCATAGGCCTAACGGAGAAGTGATAAACCACCGCAGGGCGTGATGGCAAGAACGATGAATAATCAAATGCCGGGGGCTTGACCCTCAGGCCTTAACATGTTCACATGAACATCATGCGTGCGTCTCGCCTTCAAGATGCCTTGGAGCGGCTTTCTGCTGCAATGCGCGACGTAGAATCCGAGCTTGCGGAGATGAAAGCAGAGCAAGATCCCCTCGCGTCGCACATCTACGTTTCGCGCCGCCATTATCGGAACGTCAATGACACGAAAAGCGGCAAGCGCCGAGACATGGCAGCCCGCTTGAGCTTCGATACCGCGTGCGAGCTCGGGTTTAGGGGCGGCCTCGATGAATGGGAGCGGCTTATGGGAGCGGTCGCGAGGCGGTGAACGAAAAACGGTTAGGTCTCCGTGTTCCATTCCCGGTAAATTTGGTTAGCTCGTGCTTTGATCTTCGCGCGGTCGAAGCCGCGTGCAATTAAATGTGTTTCAGTCAGATCCTGGAACCTGGTCATTAGCGAGAGAGCGTCGGCGGCCAATGCCTCAATTCTCGCCACGAATTGAGCGCGCTTTTTATCTGAATCGAGGTCCTTACGTTTTTCGCGGCTATGGTGGATAAACCAATTTCGCTCATGCACGAAAGTCTCCAAGAGTGCCAGTAAGTCCGATGGATTTTTCTGGGAGTCGCGAATACCGCGGAGCAGTTGCCCTAATGTCTGTTTTGACGCCTTGGCAAACATTGCCTCAATATCTCGCCGTGCGGTTTTCGCATCGACTTTGTGAACTAATACAAGGTGCAGGGCCACCGTCTCTTCGAGAACTTGGATCTGCCATACAGCCGCTCCGATATGAGCCGCGACATGTGAGAACTCCTCGGGGGTGAGTGGCATGTCAGACTCGGTTCGACTTGTCACCAACGAGCGCTGAGACCGCTACCTCGTGCGTGATCCTCTCAAGTTCTAGAAACGCCGTCAGCAGTACATCGGAGCGAACCACATACCGTTTACCGTCGTCTCTGTGGGCATCCACAATCCAGATCATTCGCCCTTCGCGATTCACGGCTGAGACGCAACCCCAGCTCCAGCCGGCTGCGCTGAGCTTGTCGGCAACGATCTCCCAGTACTTCAGATCACCGCAGTTTTGCGCCTTTTTGCTTTCCATAAGGAGAATTGCATCCTTCCCTTCGCTAATACGTTCGACCCTCCGGAGTCCGTGTTACGCTGCCGCGATACCCCCATACGGTTGCCATTGCTCCTGCCGCCGTATGGTATTGGACTCGACCGACGCACGTTCCTTGGAACTTGAACCAATCACCGTCGACAACATTGCCGAATTGCGCGTATACGTAAACAGCAGTGCCAGCTGTTGGTGAAAGCCCAAAATATTGGTTTGGTTCGACCGCCAAGACCGCTTCCCCATTATTTACTACTGAAACAATTCTTCCTAAGAATGTGGCGTTTGGTATAGGGCAAGGACTCCGGTCTACCACACCGGTGTCCTGCGAACCCGTGGTGGATTTCGGTTCCGATTGAACTTGCGTTGACGTGGGATTCTGGCTGCCAACCGTTCGTCGTTCTTCACGTCTACGTTGCTCGTCGACCCTACGTTGCTCCTCGGCTCTCTTTTGCTCCGCAATCGCGGCTTGCCTTTCGAACTCTTGTGCTGAGTACGCCGCTGCAGCGCTCGAATTATAGCCATATTCTTTCTGCACGTCGGCCGATAGCTCGATAAATGGAATCTTTACAATTCCGCCCGAAAACTTGATCATGATTCCATCCGGCTCAACACGGCTTACTTTCGCGTTTTTATATTCCTTTCCGCTTAGTGTTTTGAAATCTTCGGCGAGTACGAGTGACGCTGGCAGAACAAGTATGATTGTTAAGACATTCATGCTGCGTATCAGGCGATTGAAAGAAAATGCGAAGATATTCGAACGGGTTTGGCAGGAGCTTCGGCCTAGCGCAACCAGACAGCCCCGAGTCCAAGCGGCTTTACTCAGCTTATCTGAAATCAGCTTCGAGTATTTCACATCCTTATCGGCAGACACCACAGGTGCCTCCGCCTTTTGCGCAGTGTCCGCAATAGCGGCAGTTCTTGCACGCGTTGCACGGGTCGCTTCCCGTGCAAGTGGCGCGCGTGTGAATCTTCGAGCGGTGTCGGGTTCCCTTGACTGTTTCTGCGTCTGATACGCTCGCCAGCCCGCAAGCGATCAGAACCAATCCGAGGAGTACAAATGATTTCATGGGCCGGGGATTATGAATCGTGGCCATTCTAAGAAAAGAACAAAGCGAGAGGCTCACTCAATCACTTCAATTTTAATGACGGGGTGAATCTCCCACGCTGTCGAGCGCCAGGGGTGATGATAGCCATTACTACTAAAATACTGGACAGTCGCGCCCACATCTGAGCTCCCATTGTGGTCGTCATCCCATGTCAGATAACCAGTCACGCGGACCTTACAGGCATCATGTCCTGTCGCTCGGTAGCTCACGTCTAGCGACCGCAGAAACCCAGCGAGCGATTCAAGCTTTATGCCGTCTCGGTAGATACGCTGCTCTGTGCGCGGTGCAATCTCACAAATGATCGGCGTCGGATCGCCCTGTTGAGGTGCGTGGTCGCTCGGATTCTCAAAAATCTCTAAGTGCCAATCGTGAAACTCTGGACTCGCGCAATTGGTTGTTTCTGGCGGCCCTGGGTACGCCACCACAAGCCAGCCGGTGAGAGAAACGATCTGATTCTCGTATCTATCGAGCTCGTCCTTCTGTGCTGCGGTCAGTTCCCCACGGCGCTGCGCTTGTAGGCTGGCGTCATACGCTGCGATCTTTTTTAGGAACCCGGCTGTGTCGAGCGGTTCCACTGTAAACGCAGACAGATCACTTGGAGGCCAGCGATTCTTCATGCGATTGCGCTCTTTGGCGTCCTGGCTTTGTGCCGTTCCGTCGTATTGATTGACGCAATCCCAGCTCGTCACGTCCAGGTCTCGAAGGTCGGCGTCCTCCGTAGCGATCGCGGGTACCGCTGCCAAAAGCATTCCAACTACCAGAACGAGAGCAGCGGGATTTATTCTGGACATTGGCGAACGCTTTTACCTAATCTCCCGGCCTCATGAAAATAAGAACAGTTCTCACCCTGTCGGCATTCATCTGTGTTGCCTCGCTCAATGCACAAGGCCTCAATTACACGCCACAGGAAGCGGCAAGGCACGTTGGCGAAACAGCAACAGTAACCGGCACCGTTGACGGCACGCACCAGTCTGGAAAAGGCAACATCTTTTTGAACATGGGCGGCAAGTATCCGAACCAAGCGTTCACGGCGTTTGTCCCCGCGTCGAGCGCTGGGCAGTTCTCCAATCCTCAGCAGTATGAAGGCAAAACAGTGTCCGTATCTGGGAAAATCAGTTTGTACAAAGGCAAACCCGAGATTATCGTTAACTCGCCTTCGCAGATCAGCACGAAGCAAGATTAGCTATCGCATTCTTCGATGCAGGATTCGTATTGGTCTTTAGCCTCCTGGATGCACTGCTGGAGCTCGTCGGCGGAATCAGGGTCGTCGTATTGTTCATGACATGATTCGACCTCCGAGTCGTACTCGTCTCGGCAGTCGGATTTACATCCAGCCCAAATCATCGCCGATGATAGGCCGAACAGGAGTGCAGCCAGCAACGTTCGTTTCATAAATATTTCACCGCCAAAAAACTGTCCCCCCGTCATCCAACCGTTACTCCTACCTGCTTTGTGCGAACACTGATGGGGATTGTAACTTCGTTCCAACGACCTGGTTTGAAAATCCATCTCTTGAATGTGTCCATCGTCTCAGTGTCGAGGAGCTTTGATCCTGTCGATTTTATTATTGTGACTTGGTTGACGCGCCCAGTGTTCGGATCAATCACGAGTCGATATAAACCATCTCCTTTGTATCGTTCCCAACCGGCGGTGTCGCCAATGTTTGACCGTAACTTATTGGGATATTGAGGATGAGGAGCAAACACCACGTCTCTGACGCAGAGCGCGTTCGGGCAGCGGTGCCCCTTTGCGTCTATGGCATAGCCAACCCCGACAGGCATCGCGATGTAGGGCACTAGGTCGGTGGCTCGGGTTGTCAGAGCGAGAAGCATTATCGCGAGCGTCGTTATTTGTAATTTCATAGATATCTCACAACAAGAAACGTTCCGTGATGCTTGAACATCGGAACGGATGCGCCAGAGGCGAATGTGTTCGAAGTGGTATTCATTGTGCCGTTCACAGTGGAATAATTTCCGTAATTCACGCCGGTGCCCGAGAATCCACCGGTCGTCGTTGTTGAAGCGTTAGCGAAAGACGCTGTGCCGACGTATTGACGCTGGCTGGACACTTCGATTGCCGCATTGCCGCCGTACTGCTTCACCTTTGCAGCAACACCGCTGTAATAACCAGCCATCGGTATCAGCCCGCCACCGCGAGTGTCGTTGATTACGCCAAGCACGCGGTATTTCCTCGGAGGCGCGCCAAACGTCCAAATGTCGATGCCATCTACGACCTTGCGCGTTCCGTATTGGCCTTGGGCAACGATAGGCCCGCTACTTTCGAGAGCTTCGTAGTTTGTTGAAGCGCAACCGGTCAAACACGCTGCCCCCAGGAGGAGCGCGGCTATCATCAAAGAGTATATCGCTGAGAGGATTTTCATGGCGGCGTGTTCTACGCGATCCTGAAAGCCCGTTACAAGCAAAAAAACGGGAGCCGTTGACGCACCGTTGACCGTATCACGGTCGTTTCTGTTCTTTTCCATTCGCTCATGTTCGCAACTGTGCGAGAGAGCGAAAACGCTACGAGGGACAAGCACTAGATTTTAAGTCCGTTGCGTCTGCCATTTCGCCACATCGGCGGCTGCGCTGGCGGAAGTTTAAGCGCTTTGTCCATCCGGCAAAGGATGAATTTTTCAGGCGCCAACATGGCGCCGGCCACTTATACCTGTCGGTTTGCAGGT
>DASREH010000099.1:0-4947 GCA_035652195.1 Candidatus Udaeobacter sp.
GGGCAAAGTGAGCGTGCAGCGAACTTAACGTTGCGTGATGAAATGTCCCCGACTTGAGAGAAAAGCTGGACCACCGGTTGCGCGCTGTTCTTGCGAACAGAGACTTTCGTCGAGGTCTTAGCGAGCACGCAGAGATTCGCTTTTGCCTTGTCAGTGAATTTCTGGCGATCCCGCTGAGCCTCTGCCGTCGCGCCGTACAAGATCTGCGGACTGGGCAAACAGAACGACCCCAGAGTGACAAGCACAAAAGCGCTCACCGCAGTTTTGATGGTCCATTTTTTGTCCACACTGCCGTTCACATCAGTTCGATACGGTTTAATCTTTCCAGACGCAAACAGCTTTAACTCGTCCATGCGCGGATTGCATGACTACACCGAGGCGAATATGATCGCGCTCGTGTCCGCTCACTCTGGTTCAAAACGCGACGGGAATCTTTCGTCAGTTCTTCGCTCTGAAGTTTGTTCATTGGTTGGTCTTGGTAGCGTGGCCATTCTTTTCGCCACTGGAAGTCGTCTGGTGGAGATCGTCGGGCATCCACTCGGGCTGGTGATTGTATTCTTGTGGCTCTTTGCCGTGATTCTCTGGTCCGCCGTGTCGGTAGCGCGGCACGCCGACTGCCTGGCGATCAAATGGGGAGAGCCTTATGGAACCCTGGTCCTGACCTTGTCGGCCATCGCCATTGAAGTGGTAATGGTTTCTACGGCCATGCTGCACGGAGAAAACAATCCGACGCTCGGCCGGGATTCAATTTTTTCGGTAATCATGATCGCTCTGAATGGCTTCGTCGGCCTGGTTCTGCTATTGGGCGGCTTCCGCCACGGCGAGCAGTATTACAATCTTCAGGGCGTCAACTCCTACCTGAACGTGATCATGACCATGGCTGTGCTGGGTCTCGTCCTCCCTAGTTTCACCACGGCAGGGGACTTTACGTTTTCTCACGAACAGAAAATCTTTCTCATTGTGATGTCACTTTTTCTGTACGCGATTTTCCTGCTCATCCAGACGATGCGACACAAGGGCTATTTTACAGAATCAGAGCAGGCACCCATCATGGCAGGACCTGAGCATCATTCGCTCCGTGTGTATTCAACAGCCTTTCACGCGCCAATGCTGCTCCTCTATCTGTTTTTCGTGATCCTGTTAGCGGAGAAGTTCGCTATTCCATTGGACAACAGCATCGAGAAATTTGGCATGCCTCAGGAATTTGGCGGAGCAATGATTGCTGCGCTGGTGCTTACCCCAGAGGGAATTGGCGCGGTGCAAGCGACTCTGCGCAATCAATTGCAGCGTTCTATAAATATTTTGCTCGGTTCTGTGCTCGCCACAATTGGGCTCACCATTCCGGCGGTGTTAACGATCAGCTTAATCACAAAGCGAACGGTGACGCTCGGAGTCCAAGGCGGCAACCTGCCGCTGTTGCTGCTAACGCTGGCCGTGAGCGTGGTAACGTTTACGAGCAGAAAAACAAATATTTTGCAGGGTTGCGTCCACCTGCTGTTATTCGCTGTCTTTGTGCTGCTGATCTTTGCGCCCTAACTACGTCAATGGATAGCATCGACGTTCGACCGTTGAGGCGCGGCATTGCATCGAGTCCAGGAGAATCTGGCTATGCCTGTCTTTGTATAACAATGGCGCCCGGCCCGTCCTGCGCGACCTTGAATCCAAATCGCTCATACAGGCGCAGCACAGGCTTACCCGCCACAAAGCTAATCGAGATGGTTGATTCGTGAGGATTAGCACGAACCAACTGTGTTAAAAGGGCTGTGCCGATCCCGTGCCGGCGGTGCTCCGGTTTCACTGCGAAAGCGAGTTCCGCCGGCGCGTCAGGTTTGTCGAGTGGTTTACGCAACCAAACTGCGCCGACCACCGATCCGTTCTTCTTGTCGTGAGCCACAAACCCCGTGTCTCCAATTCGGCCCCAGCCGTCCGCGTAATGTGAAAACTCCGGTCGAAGCAGGATCTCCCGCGAAGGTTGATGGTTCCCCACAGAGGATAATCCCTGGTATAGCATCTCCCGAAGGATTGGCTCATCTTTTGCGACAAGTGGACGAATCTCGTAATCCATGGGGCAGGGGATTCTATTGTCGCGAATAATACATAAAACGCCAGTGCGGTGTGGTCTCCGAAGGAGTGGCTGTATGCGGGGTCCCCAGTGAGTTCGATGCCTGAATTTCGTCGATGCAGCATTATTCCTAACGTTTACCTTGTTAACGTGGAGCGCGATTACGTTCTCGGTACGCACAGCGCGGAACTGGACCGACTCGGATTGCAACATCGTGTCTGGCGTCCTGTGGTTCTGAATTGCTGGGAAAAAGCAGGCATCACCGTTGGCAAACGCGTTCTCGATGTAGGCGCAGGGCCTGGGTACGCGACTGTTGATCTGGCCGAAATCGTCGGACCGACAGGCGAAGTGGTCGCAGTGGAGCGTTCGGAAAATTTCATCCGCGCAATCGAACACGCGACTCGCACCCGATCGCTCACCAACGTGAAAATCCATCAACTCGACTTGCTGAGGGATGAATTGCCTCAGGGCGATTATGATTTTGCCTGGTGCCGATGGGTCATGTCGTTTGTGAATGATCCCCAACTGGTCGAAAAATTGTCGAATACATTACGCAAAGGTAGCCGCGTGATTTTCCATGAATACGGCCACTACGAGACGTGGCATTTCTTTCCCCGTTTGCCGAACCAGGAGCGGTTCCGCCAGCATGTGATCGCAACGTGGCGCGAGTCGGGCGGTGAACCTGACGGGGCGGTGCCGGTGGCGACGCTGCTCCCTGAGCATGGCTTTATCATTAGCTCAGTCGTACCGCACCTGTTTTGCGTGCGCCCCAGCGACTACATGTGGCAATGGCCGGCCAGTTTTATCGAGACTTATCTCGGTCGCCTGATTGAAATGGGGCGCATCGACGAGGAATTCGCGAATAAAGTGCGGGCCGAGCTCACAAGTGCGGAAAAAAATCCGAATGCCACGATGATAACGCCGCTGGTGCTGGAAATTGTAGCTGAAAAGCTTCGCTAGTAATTCCGCTTTTCGCTTTCGTTAGCCGCCATTTCTCTGAATCCGCTTGAAGCAAAGTCGTGCCCGCAGTTGGTAACTTTTCGACAGGATACAGCTTCAAGCCTGCTTCGCCTCCGTAGCAGACCCGGCCAGACCGAGCCGATGAGCGTCTGCTTGCAACGCAGCAATTACATTTGCGATCACCTCATCAAGCGGCACTCCCATTTGTTCCGCTCCATGAATGATGTCTTCGCGGTTCACTGCCCGCGCAAACGCTTTGTCTTTCATTTTCTTTTTCACCGCCCGTACATCCACATCTTGAATGTTTTTCGTAGGACGAACCAGCGCGACGGCTACGACAAAGCTGCTCAGCTCGTCAACAGCGTAGAGCGTTTTCTCAAGCGGTGTTTCACGCGAGACGTTCGCGTAATCTGCGTGTGAAAGAATGGCCCGACAGATTTCATCGCTCCAGCCATGCTCACGCAGCCAGGCGACACCGACAAATGGGTGGCCTTCGCTGGGGCTGCGCTCCAGGTTTGGATGGCGTTCATAATCCATGTCGTGCAACAGGCCGACCGCTTCCCAGAGATCCGCATTTTCGCCGGTTGATTGGGCGAACTGCTTCATCGAATCGGCAACGGCATAGCAATGTTTTCGCAGACTTTCAGATTGGACCCACTCATGGAGAATATCGGACGCACGTGCCGAAAGCGTTTCGTTCATGCCTGAACTTTATTGAATTGAAACGCTGTCGCCCGGTTTAATTTTTGTGGCAAGGCGAACGATATCCCAATTCGCCAGACGAACGCAGCCGTGACTCGCGGCATGGCCGATCGATTCTGGATCGTTCGTTCCGTGAATACCGATGCCTTTTTTATTGAGCGCAATCCACATCACACCGACGGGATTACGCGGGCCTGGTCGGAGGAGGTAAAAGTTGCCGCTACGATTGCCGCGTTTCAGCATCTCTTTGTCCCAACGGAAAGTAGGCATTTTAGCGATCCCCCGCACCTTCCACTCACCGACGGGCGAGGCGTTATGCCCGGAACCGACAGTCACTGGATAGGCAGCGACCAGCTTTTCTCCGTTTCGCACTTCCAGCACATTGCTTTTGGTATCGACGCTAACCGCGACCATTTCTTCCTTGCCTGGACTTTCGGCAGGATTTGGAGTTTGAGGCGCAGCCAAGTCTTCAATGTCGTTGATGGCTTGAGAGTTAATGTCGCTGCCCGGTTTAATATTTTTCACTGAAGCAAGATCAAAAGGCTCGACGTTCGGAACCATGATTTGGTCTCCGGCATTGATTGTTTTCATTTTGCCCGGGTTTAGCTGTTCCAGGAAATGAATGTCGCTATGAAATTTCTCGGCGATTGCGTCTGCGGCATCGCGGTACGGTAGAAATTTAAGTTTTGCCTGTTCAGCGACTTTACGCGGCAGGGGACCAACACTTTGCAGGTCGGCATCCGTGACGGTGTAAGGAATCAATACGGGCTCCACAGCGGCAAAATCGAGGCCGGCGACGTCCGGTGCGACATTCGATTTCGGTTTGTCTTGTGGTGACGTGGATTGCGGTGTTTCTCCGCGGGATTCCCGATAGAGGGCAAGTGCTTGTCGCGTAAGATCGTTATACCTCCCATCGATTTTGCCGGGGCTGAAATTTGCCCGATCAAGAAATACCTGGAGCCGAGTAGCGCCTTCAATCTCAGATTTGGTTGGCGATCGCGAATCACTGGGTTTCTTTTTCGCAGATGCTGGAAAAACCGCACATGAAATCAGAACGACCATGAGCGAAACCCGAAGAACGAACTGCACTGAGTCCAATCCGACTGAGCAACATCGATTGCTTAAACCCATTGCGTCTTAGTTTCTCCAGACCCAGTGTAACGAAATTACGACCTAGAAAAGGGTGCCTTCTCAGTTCGAGTCTCGGTCAGCGGGCTGTCTTC
>DASREH010000100.1:0-26425 GCA_035652195.1 Candidatus Udaeobacter sp.
CGTATCGAACTGATGTGAACGGCAGTGTGGACAAAAAATGGACCATCAAAACTGCGGTGAGCGCTGTTGTGCTTGTCGCTCTGGGGTCGTTCTGTTTGCCCAGTCCGCAGATCTTGTACGGCGCGACGGCAGAGGCTCAGCGGGATCGCCAGAAATTCACTGACAAGGCAAAAGCGAATCTCTACGTGCTCGCTAAGACCTCGACGAAAGTCTCTGTTCGCAAGAACAGCGCGCAACCGGTGGTCCAGCTTTTCTCTCAAGTCGGGGACATTTCATCACGCAACGTTAAATTCGCTGCACGCTCACTTTGCCCGCTTCAAAATTATTCGGGTATCACTCGCGGAAGCCTCACGCTTCGCGAACGGGGTCCACCAGTCTAAAGCTTCTTCCGGCCTGGCGGCGCTCGTAACTTGCCGTCGTCACCGGTTTGCCGGGTTTACACGATTGCATCCACGATTCTTGTCGGCATTGCTGTGGGCAGATACTCGTCGATCTTCGTGGCTTCTCGGTTCGTACTTTGTCAGTCGCGATGAACGGAAAAAAAGCACAACAATCACAGACCGAAACAGCGTTGGCGATGCAGTGATACGTGCGAAAATTGACGCCCACGCACCGGCAATAAAATAGCGCGCGAGCCTTCCTTGAATTCCAACGTTTCAAAAGACTACTAATTTAACAGTGCACGACATTCCATTAATCACGACAATCGCTCTCGCGCTTAGCGTAGCGTTATTGTTCGGCCTGCTCGCCAAGCGACTTGGGCTCTCGCCCATCGTAGGCTATTTGCTCGCTGGCGTCGTAATTGGCCCGTACACGCCGGGCGTTGTTGGCGATGCAAAGATCGCGTCTCAGCTCGCAGAAATAGGGGTAATTCTGCTGATGTTTGGCGTCGGTTTGCATTTTAGCCTAAAAGACCTGCTCGCGGTGCGTTCGATCGCGATCCCCGGTGCTCTGGGGCAAAGCACTGTCGCCACGATCGCGTGCACTGTGCTCGCGGTTGGGCTCGGGTGGTCCTGGCACGCAGGATTGATTCTTGGAATCGCCGTTTCGGTTGCCAGCACGGTCGTATTGCTGCGAGCGCTACTGGATCAGCACATGGTCGATACGCCTGAAGGCCACGCCGCCGTTGGATGGCTGATCATGGAAGACATCATCACGGTGCTCGTATTAGTTCTGCTACCGCCGCTCGCTGCAACCACGGGAAATGGTGCGGGGCTTTGGCAGACAATCACAATTGCAGTCCTGAAACTCGCTGTGCTCACCGCAATTGTGCTGCTGGCCGGCGCGCGCTTTGTCCCGTGGCTACTGCTGCGCATTGCGCGCCTGCGTTCGCGCGAACTCTTCACGCTTTCCGTACTCGTAATGGCGATCTGCGTTGCGACCGTTTCCTATGTCGCCTTCGGTGCGTCCATGGCGTTGGGCGCGTTTCTTGGCGGGATGGTTGTCGGCCAATCGAAAGTGAGCGATCAGGCTGCAGCGGATGTGCTGCCATTGCGCAATGCATTCGCAGTCCTCTTTTTTGTTGCCGTAGGAATGCTCTTTGATTATCGAGCACTCCTTGAATCCCCCGGGCTTCTTGTCGGAGTGCTCGGTGTGATTCTTCTGATCAAACCACTGGCCGCTCTGGCCATTGTTATCATTGGTGGACAGTCTCTGAGGACCGCACTGACTGTCGCCGGAGGGCTCGCGCAGATAGGCGAGTTCTCTTTCATCCTGGGAGATACGGCTAAATCGCTCGGTCTCCTTCCCGGCAACGGCAACAGTGTGCTTGTGGCTGCGGCCGTCGTTTCAATCAGCCTTAATCCGCTTCTCTTCAATCGAATGCTCGCGCTCGAACAGCTACTGACGCGGCGTCCGCTGCTCGCGAAATGGCTGGCCGGACGACGTGAGAAGCTGGGCACTTATGCGAACGAGGTGGCAAGGGAGCGAATGCAGGATCCCGGCGCAATCGTGGTCGGCTATGGGCCTGTCGGTCAAACGGTCACGCGGTTGCTGGCCGAGTTCCAGATCAACCCAATGATCGTGGAAACCAACGTAGACGTTGTTGTGGAGTTGCAACAGCGCGGCAAACAAGCGCTTTTCGGCGATGCTTCGCGACCGGAAATTCTTCGTGCCGCGCGCCTCGATGCCGCAGCGTACCTGATCGTTACTGTGCCACACGCAGACATCAGCTTGCGCGTCATTCAAAGCGCACGCGAGGTCGCGCCATTGGTGCGGATCATCGCCCGCGCTGAGTACATCAACCAATCAGAGGCATTTTGGCAGGCCGGCGCCGCTATTGTCCGGTACGACGAAGCAGAATCCGCCGCGGCACTCGCCGAAGCTCTTTTGCAAGACATCGACGTACCAGCGGACCAGATCGATGCGCTGGTAAGCGGCATCCGTAACGAACTCGCTCCGACCCGTAAGAGTCTAACGATGGAAAGCTAAGCCAATACCTCTGCTGTTAGCCCGGCTCCTGCCCTCACTCTGTTACTGTTTCTTCTGAACGAGTGGCAGGAATTGTTCGTGCACAACTTTCCCGTCCTTAACCTTGTAGATTCCGACTTCCGACATCTGCATTCGCTTCTTGGAAGCTTTGTCAGTCACATCAACGTCGAACTGCACAACAAAAGTGTCGCGAGCCACAAATGGACCGCCAATTTTCGAGCTGTGCACTTCCATGTTCTTCTCCCACCAATCGGTTTTGCCGCGAACCTGATCGATGCCACGCATTTCTGCCGGCATGTTTTCCATTCCATGTGCCTCCACGCTCACAATGTCATCCGAGTAGAGATCGTCGAGCGCTTTCCTCCACTCGCCTTTGCGGCAATAATCCGCCAGCTTTGTTGCGACTTCTTCTGTGCTATTCATTCTTCCTCCTTATTTTTTATTGGTAATTGTTCAACCGATATTTGTGTGAACGTCATCGGGCGCTGCCTTGCCATACCAGGAGTCTCGAAGGTTCCCTCACCCGCCGGCGATTGCGCCGATAATTACAAACGGCTCGGATCCCGTGGCGATGGCCTCTGGCAGCGGAGCATCTGGTGATTCATGCGAAAGATCTTCTCCGCACGCGAAAAAACGCACCAGCGGCCGGCGAAGTTGAGTGACGTGATCTCGCAGCGTTCCGCGCAGCATGGGATAGCGCGTTTCAAGCTCGTCGAGTACCGATCGCTGAGTCACGGTGGCGTTCACGTTCAGCTCGACGTCGCCATCGACACCAGCCAGTGTCCGCAAATGTGGCGGTAAAATGACGCGGATCACGGCAAGGTTTGTGCCTCCACCGAAAGGACTGCGGGAAGATCTCGCACAATTGGTTTCCAGGTATCACCGCTGTCCGCCGATCCGTAAACCTGGCCTCCTGTCGTTCCGAAGTAAATGCCACACGGCTCAAGCGAATCTACGGACATGGCATCGCGCAACACATTCACATAACAATTACGTTGCGGTAACCCTTTGGTCAGCGATTCCCATTCGTTTCCACCGGTCCTACTGCGATACACACGCAGTCTGCTGCTCGGCGGATAGTGCTCCGAATCGCTTTTAATCGGTACAACGTAAACTGTCTCCGGCTCGTGGGCGTGCACGTCGATGGGGAAGCCGAAATCGCTGGGCAAATTTCCGCTCACTTCGCGCCACGAATCCCCGGCATCGTCGCTGCGCATCACATCCCAATGCTTCTGCATGAATAATGTGTTGGGGCGCGATTGATGCATGGCGATTCGATGAACGCAATGTCCAACCTCCGCCGCCGGGTCCGGTATGTATTCAGAATGCAATCCGCGATTGATCGGTTTCCAGGTTTTTCCTCCGTCATCACTGCGGAAAGCGCCGGCGGCCGAAATCGCCACGTAGATTCGTTGTGAATCTTGCGGATCAAGCAGAATCGTATGCAGACACATGCCGCCTGCGCCTGGTTGCCACTTCGGGCCGGTATCGTGTTTTCGGAGACCCGACAGTTCGTTCCATGAAGCGCCGCCATCCTTCGATTCAAATAAGGCCGCGTCCTCAACACCTGCGTAAACATGCTCGCGATCGTTCATTGACGGCTCCAGGTGCCACACACGCTTGAACTCCCAGGGGTGCTGTGTCCCGTCATACCATTGATGAGTGCCCGGAATTCCATCGTACACGAATTTGTTGCTCTCGCCTTTTGGCATGCCGTCCGGGCTTTTCAGTTCTTCAGCGGTGCTCCCGGGCGTGTTCCAAGTTTTTCCACCGTCATCCGAGCGTTGGATGATCTGGCCGAACCAACCGCTGCTTTGCGATGCGTAAATGCGGTTCGGATCGATTGGCGAACCCTTTACATGATAAATTTCCCATCCGGCAAAATGCGGACCACTGACTTTCCATCGTTTGCGCGCGCCATCCGATGTGAGGATGAACGCTCCTTTTCGTGTGCCTACTAGAACTCGAATATTGCTCATCTTGTTCTCCGTACTGGTTTATGATTCGCTGCTACCCGAAATAACTAATGCGCTCTTCAATCTTTGGCGCGGTGGCGTGGAATGTCGTTTGACGCGTCCCAAGGGCGATCCGTTGGTCTGCATTTGTCCCGGCTATCCATCAATTGTTCGAGACTTCGATTTACTTCCCTGCGTACGCTTCCTGGAGCTTCTTGATATCAATTTTCTGCATTTGAAGCATCGCCTTCATGACGCGTCCGGATTTTTCCTGGTCCTTGTCGTGCAACATCTCAATCAAAATCCTGGGAGTGATCTGCCAGGACACCCCAAATTTGTCTCTAAGCCAACCGCATTGCGATTCCTGTCCGCCGTCTGCGATGAGGCTGGCCCAAAAGTAATCCACTTCCTCTTGAGTATCACAGTTCACCACAAAAGAGATGGATTCATTGAATTTGAATTCCGGGCCGCCATTGAGCGCTGTGAATTTTTGACCCTCAATTTCAAATTCAACAGTCAAAACGGAGCCCACCTCCCCGCCGGCCGCTTTGGCTGACGCTTCGTCGTAACGAAGAATTCTTCCCAGCTTGGAATTTTTAAAAACGGAAACGTAGAATTTCGCGGCCTCCTCGGCTTCCTTATCAAACCAAAGAAATGGCGTTATTTTTTGCATCGTAATTATTCCTTTGCTCGCGTCGGTGGGTATTGTTCGAACTTTGGAATCGCAGGATCCATTTTGTCCCAGGGTTGAGCGTCCGAAACGAAAAAGTCCATTTCGGGCTGAAACCAACTCGGATCGTCCAGGGTGCCAGCCAAAATTCCGATAAACGGTGAATCGCCTTCTTCGAACTCGCCTCCCGTCACTCGCGATCCGCATTCAGAACAAAAGCCTCGTTTATGTTTTCCACCCTTGAGACTAGGCGTGAAATGGTATCGCAACCGCCCACGAGTAAATCGAAATGTTTCTCGTGGGAGCAACAGACCTGGAGCGAATGCGCCCCCGGTGGCCTGCTGACAGTCGCGACAATGACATTTGAACATCATGATTGGCTCAGCCGCAGATTCGTAACGAATGGCGCCGCAAGAACACCCACCAGTGAAAGGTAATTTCATCTTCATTTCCTTCGTTTGCCGCCTCGGTTACTTCGCTTCCGTGTTCGGTTCAATGATCCCAAAAATGTTTCCGGCCGGGTCTTCGGCATAAGCGAGCCAGCCGACCGTTGGAATGGCCATCTTCGGCACACAGATTTTGCCGCCGCGTTGTTCGATCTTATCGATCGTTCGATCGAGGGATTCGACCGCGATCGTATTTAGCGTACCCGCATTTTGCCCTTCGCGCGGCCGGGTCATGCCGCCGTTGATCCCCGGATTGGTATCGTCTCCGGTCGTAACGAGCCAATACTCCATGGGCCCGCCTTCGAACTTCCGGAACTTCCATCCAAAGACATCCTGATAAAACGGCTGCACGCTTTCAGGTTCATCGGTGTAAATTTCAAAGTGTGTAACGCGATTCATATGCTCCTTCCATTGTACGTTTGATCAGTATTCGTCATGCCATCGCCTTAGCTTTTTCCGCGCGTAAGCGCTGAACTCGCGCCAATAACGGCCACCATCAAGTTTGCGATACCACGAACAGCTCTTTGCTTCATTACATTGATACGAGAACCGAATCACGCCTTTCGCGATGCCTTCATCAATACCCAGCAAGGGTGAAAGGATAAGACCACTTGGAGAACCTGGTTTGGGCGCAGCGAATTGAGGACCAATCTGGATCGAATCGCATCGGACTCCCTGCAAAATGCGAGGTGAGTTATTTTACCTTTCTTGTTTTAAAACATTTCAATGTGACTCGTAGCAAACAAAATAATAAAGATCCGCACTTACCGATTGGTTTTTAGCCCAGGCTCCTCGCCCTCGCCTGCCAGAGTTCGCATGGCTGCAAGACAAGCCCTGTACAATGCAAGTATCTAACGTCTCTTGTTTGGGTGAAACCTTGGTGTCAGATCACGCCTGTGCAAATTGAGCTTCCGCGCGCACATCCGCGGCAATAGGGCACTCGGCAGCCACGGGTCTAACCTCCACACGAACGCCGTACGGCAGTCCCGGGCATTCCTTCGCAATGGCGATTGCTTCATCAAGGGTCGCCACGTCTAGAAGAAAATAGCCGCCGACCGTTTCCTTCGATTCGACGAAAGGTCCATCGGACACGATTCGGTCTTTACCTGAAACAATTTTCCCTTCGCGCTCGAGTGGACTTCCGGCTACCAGCTTTCCTTCTTCGGTTAACCGCTTGAACCAAGCCATCCAGTTATCCGTGACCCTTTGTAGTTCCTCCGGCGAACGACCTTTTCCCAGGTCATTGCCCCGGAATAGCAGCATATATCCGTTCTGATTTTGGTGTTGTGTACTCATATTGCTTGTTGTGGTTGAATTGAGATTTCGGTTTACGCCGGTATTAGCTGTTCCTCCCGTGCCAATTCACGTGCGCGAACGTCGAGCGGACATTCTTGGGCCACAGGACGGATCTCGATGGATCCGCCGTATGACAGACTCGGATTAGCCCTGGCGATTGCGATAGCTTCCTCCAATGTTTGGACATTCAAGATCAAATATCCGCCGATGACCTCTTTGGATTCTGCGAAAGGTCCATCAGAAAGGATGCCTCCATTTTTACCGGAAACGGTGGCGCCTTTGGGTTGCAGCGCATGCCCAGGTATGGCCTTGCCGTGCGCGATCAAGTCTTCAATCCATGCGTGATTCCGTTTAATAAGGTTCTGGATCTCGTCATACGAAAGGTCGCGATACCATTCATCGCCTCGAAAGAACATCATGTAACTGTTTTCGTGTTGGGTATTCATAGTTTGTTTGGGTTCAATAGTTTTAAGTTTTCCAAATAACAACGAATGAACTGGCAAATGCAGGACAATTATTTTGCGTTCGCGTCGCTTTCCCAAATTCCAAACGAATTGCCCTCAGTATCCTGGCACAAAGCGAAGTAACCCATCTGTGGCACTGCCGTTTTCGCCATGCAGATTTTGCCCCCGAGCTTTTCGATCTTTTTAGAAAAGTCAGCAACTGAATCGACGCTGATGTAATTAACGATCGGCTCTCCCGGTTGACTCCGTCCCTTGAGCGCCCCATCAGGCGTATCGTCGGCGCCACCGGTGTCGATATGCCAGTAATCCCCTCCTCCCGGAAATGGGTTAATCTTCCAGCCAAATAAATTGCCATAAAACGCTTTCGCGCGCTCCGGGTTATCAGCTGGAATTTCAAACCAAACGATGCTAGCTGCTTGTTTCTTCTCTGACGTGCTCATTCTTTCCTTTCTGTTTGTATGAGTTTGCAGATACGACGAATCAGCAAGTGAGTTCAGGACAATTTTTTGCGATCTCGCCGTCAACACAGCGCTGCAAACGTTTCAGAAGGAATGCTCGTTCCGATTTGGTCTCTGCGAGTTCAAATGATCGCCTTAAATGCTCGGCAGCAGCTTTAAAATTACCCAGTCGAGATTCGAATTCACCGAGCACGGCATAAAGCAGGTAATACGAATTCAACTTGCCAAGCCCGCGAACCTGCCGCACAGCCTCAAGCCCGGCTTTCGGTCCGTCGATGTTTGCGATCACCACCGCACGATTAAGAGCCACGACCGGCGAATGGTCGAATTCGGCTAACTGGTCATAAAGCGAAAGAATCTTCTGCCAATCCGTAGTTTCGTAGCTCTCTGCTGCGCAGTGGCACGCAGCGATCCCGGCCTGAAAATGATATTCGCTGAGCTTGTCACCTGTTGCTGATCTTGCGAAGTGAAACATTCCGCGTGCAATCATCGATTTGTTCCAGCGTGTTCGATCCTGCTCCTGCAGCCGCAGCAGATTGCCCTCGGCATCCAGGCGCGTCGCATTCCGCGCCGCGTTCAACAACATCAATGCTAGAAGCGCATCTGTTTTGGGCTGCTTGCCGACCGGATGCGCAAGCAGAAGTTCAGCAAGGCGAATCGCTTCTTCACAAAGCTCCTCACGAACAAGATTTTCGCCGCTCGACGCTTTGTAGCCTTCGTTAAACAGCAGGTAAAGCGATTGCAGAACATTGTCCAACCGCTGTTCCAATTCCTGACCGGTCGGAATTTCAAATGGGATCCCGGCCTGTTGGATCTTTTGTTTTGCACGGGTTAGTCGCTTCGCGATCGCGGCGTCTGACGTTAGAAATGCGTGCGCAATTTCTTCGACACTGAACCCGCACAGCGTCTTCAATGCCAGCGCGACCTGCGCTTCCGCTGGGATGGCGGGGTGACAACAGACAAACATCAATCTCAAGCGATCATCGCTGATTTCCTCTTCCGAAAAAATCACTTCATCTGGCGCGAGGTCGCCGCGATCCATCGAACGAATGATTTCCGCCTGTTTATTCTGAAATACTTTTCGTCGGCGAACTACGTCCAGCGCCAGGTTACGAGACGCGCGCATGATCCAGGCCGAGGGATTTTTCGGGATTCCGTAAAAAGGCCAGGTTTGCAACGCCCGCGCCAGCGCTTCCTGCACGACGTCTTCCGCGAGGTTGAGATTTTCAATGCCAAAAATTCTGGCGAGAATAGCGACCATCTTGGCGCCCTCGTGGCGGAACAGATGTTCTACTATCCCGGATACTTCAGACGATGCGGTATTTTCCAAGGCAAGTTCTCCCTGCAGGTATTCTTGCCCGCGCGAACGATCAGCGCATCAAGATTTGCAGGCGGTATCCGCTACCCGGGGCGCCGGACGTCACTTACCCGAGCTGTAATAGTCCCGACGACCGTTGTGGAAGCCGGTCGCAGCCAAGGTCGACCAACACCATGCACAGCAAACCGTTATCCACGAACACCGCCGCCTGCCACGACATAGCGAGGATGCGAAATACGGTATTCACGCGACCGTAATCTTCGTGCCTGCTGTCCGGCAAAGACACCACCAGGATTCTTGCGGACTACTCCGTTGGAACGCGCCAGCTTTCGCCAATACGCAGTTACAAGTGCTTTCTCACTCGGAAAACCTCTCATGATGCACTCACCTCTTTCTCAACCAATCTTTTGAAATTGCACAGGTACTCTTCCACTCTTTCCGTAAGGCCGGGGGGATCGGCAATGGAACGGATCTTCAGGGTCACCTCGGTCTCGTTTTGAGAACGTGGTTCGAAAGAAACCACACCGGACATGAACCCATGGGACATGGCGCGCCAGGCAATGCGACGCCCCGGAATTTGAAGCACGATGTGGAACACTCCCTTTTGATCGCTGTTGTTCGCCCATCTGTAGGAAAAATGTTTATCGTCGATTCTGCACACATCTTTCAACGGCGGCACAAATTTGGGGAGATCCTCAAGATTCGACCATTGTTGGTAAACACGATCAACCGGCGCGTTTACAACGACAAAGTGTTGGGCAGCATTCATCGTCGCTGGGACTCTTTCCATGGTCTGAAAGGCGGTGTTAGACATTGAAACGTCCGTACTGCTCCTTAAAAAACACGCGGTTCCATCCATCGGTGAAATTAAAAAGAGCCAGATTCAAGACGAGCATTGGATCATGTCGACGTTGGAACCGTTTGAAAATCTTCGTTAGTTTGGTCTTTAAAATGGTTTGAGGTCGTTCGGGTTTCATCACGGATAAGATTTTGTGCCATGAACGCTAGGCAAAACGTCTGGTCGAAACCACAAGGCGGTCGGAGGATTTTTCGGTGCTCCGCAGGAGAGACTGGATAGCACCTCTTTCGAGGGAGGAAACAAAAGTGGCGTGACACTTGAGCCTTGTTAGACTGATGCCAGCGCAGGCACAACGTGCGCCTGAGGCGCAGCTTTTGCACGGCGACTAAATTACTTGTCATGAAAGCAGAAGTCCCTGTCGGCAAGTCCGCGCGCAGGCCGGGCGTTTCGTTGCCGCGCGTCCCCCAGAGTGCCCTTGCTGGAGACTGTGCCGGTGTGGACGATGACGAGAGCGCGGCAAAAAACCTTTTTCAATTGTCTCGTGACGTAATTCTGTCCCTGGACCCGTCCGGAAACATTCTCTGCATTAATCAGCGTGGTGTCGAAGTTAGCGGCTATTCCGAGGCGGAATTGCGCGGCGCAAATATCTCAGCGCGCCTGCTTTTTACCGAGGATCGTCCGGCATTTAATCAAATCCTTAACGATCTGGCGCGCGGGAAAACACGCGAATACGAAATCCGTTGGAAAACCAAAACCGGGGCTATCGTCTATCTGGATGGGGTATCGGTGCCGCGCCTCTCGGAAACCGGGGAGTTCTTATCTACGCTTTGCACTTTGCGGGATATAACGGAGCGCAAATCCGCTGAAGACCAACTCCGCAAGAGCGAGGAGAAATATCGAGACCTGATCGAAATTTCCCCGGACGCAATCTATGTAATCGACTCAAATGGCATCTGTGTTTTGGGGAATCGCGCTGCGGCTGAGCTGGCTGGAATCCCGCACGATCAATTGATCGGAACGCCGGTAACGAATACCTACGTCCCGGAGGAACGGTATCTTTTTCAACAACGACTGAAAGAATTGCCGGGTAAAAGGGCGCTTCGTTTCGAGAGGAGATTTGTGCGTCAGACCGGTGAAATCGTCCCGGTCGAAGTCTCAGTCTCCGCAATTCGCGGAGGATACTTTCAGGCAATTTTGCGGGACATCAGTGAACGCAAGCGAGCCGAGGATGCGTTGCGGCAAGCTCACGAAAGTTATGTGACGCTGGTGAATTCCATCGACGGCATCGTTTGGGAGGCGGACGCGCAAGGCCTCCAGTTCACCTTCGTTAGCCCACAAGCCGAACGAATGTTGGGCTATCCGGTAACACGGTGGACGAATGAACCCGGCTTTTGGAAAGATCATATTCATCCCGACGATCGACAATGGGCAACGAAGTTTTGTATCGGCGCAACCAATGCAAAACGTCCACACGATTTTGAATATCGCATGATTGCGGCGGACGGACGCACCGTTTGGCTGCACGATGTCGTGACAGTCGTGGTTGAAAACGACCAGCCGGTCCGGTTGCGCGGCGTCATGCTGGACATAACCGAGCGCAAACGAGCAGAAGAAGCACTAAAAGAAAGCGAGGAGCGTTACCGGGTGCTGGTCGAGTTCTCTCCAAACAGCATCTGTGTCCATCGAGATGGCCGCCTCCTTTATGTCAACCCTGCTGGTGTGCGTCTGTTTGGTGCGACAGACCGGGCGCAACTGATCGGACGTTCCGTTCTGGATTTCATCCACACCGATTCACTGGCCGTAGTGACAGAACGGATCCGGCAGGTTCGCGCCGGAGAAACTGCACCACTCATCGAAGAAAAATTCGTTACCGTGGATGGGGAAGTGCGGGATGTGGAAGTCACATCCATCCCTATCATTTATGAACGTGCTCCCGCCGCTCAGGTCATCATCCGCGATATCACCGAACGTAAACAAGGAGAAGCTCTCCTGGCCGGCGAAAAACGTTTGCTAGAGATGATCGCAACCGGGGTGGAATTGAAAGAGATTCTCAACGCGTTGTGTCTGACTGTGGAGGGACAACGGAGCGGCGCCCTCGCGTCCGTTTTGCTGCTGAACCCTGATGGCGCTCATCTGGATGTCGTTGCCGGACCGAGCATTCCTAAAGAATGGTCGCAGCAAATGGAAAAGCTGCCGATTGGGCCGTCGGCTGGATCTTGCGGCACCGCGGCATATCGCGGAACCCCTGTCATTGTTTCAGACATCGCGAGCGACCCGCTGTGGAATGTACCGGAGCATCGCGCTTCCGCATTAAAGCAAGGGCTCCGAGCTTCCTGGTCGAATCCAGTGCTTTCATCAAACGGGAAAGTTTTGGGAACTTTCTGTATGTATTATCGACAGGCACAAAGTCCCACCCGGCAAGATCTCGAGCAGATTGAGTTGGCTACGCATGTTGTGCGAATCGCCATTGAAAGAGATCGCGCTCAGGCGGCTCTGCGGGCTTCCGAACAGCTGGCGCGCGGACAAGTCGAGGCCCTCACCTATAGCCTCGATGTTCTCGCTACCGCCCCGGCGCCAGACAAGTTTCTGGGACAAATGCTGGGGACGATTGGTCGACTCCTTGGCGCACAAAGTGTGATTCTATGGCTGGTGAATGAAGCAACCGAATCGCTGGTGCTGCGGGCCGCCGCGCAGGGCGCGAATTTTCAAGCGCAAGATCCGGAACACCCGTTCGTCGAAAACCCCCTGTTGTGGAAAGAAGATAAAGTACTTCAGGAGACGGTCTTCACCGGAGCCCCGGTGATTTGTGAGGACATTGAGAACGATCCGCGTGTCACCGCGGCAGTTCGCGAATACTTCAAGTCAAACGGCACGAAGAAATATTTGACCATACCAACACTGGTGGGTGGTCAGGTGAAAGGTTTCATCGGGATTCGGCACGGCGAGCGGCCGCCCTATCGGCCCGAAGAGATAGAGCTGGCCCAGGCTCTCGCGCATCAGGCGATGTTGGCCATCCAGCTGAATGAGTTCGCGGAGCAAAATCGACAGTCAGCTATTCTCGAAGAACGGAACCGAATGGCTCGCGACATCCACGATACGCTGGCGCAAGGTTTCACAGGCGTGATTGTGCAACTGGAAGCCGTGGAAGACGCGATCGCATCCTCGCGCCGCAAGGAAGCCAACGAGCATTTACGGCGAGCCAGTGAACTGGCGCGGCGCAGTCTAAATGAAGCGCGGCGGTCGGTTCACGCGCTGCGGCCCCAGGCATTGCAGCAAAGCAACTTCTGGGAAGCGCTTAAAGGCATCATTAAGAACACAACTGTCGGAACAGGGCTTCGCACGACATTCCAGCTTCGTGGAAAACTGCGCGATCTTCCGCTGGTCTGGCAGGAAAATCTGTTACACATCGGGCAGGAAGCGTTGACCAATTCGCTGAAGTACGCGCGCGCCCGTAATTTCGATACGCAATTGACGTTTAACACCAAAGACCTGCGCCTTGAGCTTTGCGACGATGGTGATGGATTTCGGGTAGGAGATCGACATGACGGCTTCGGTTTGGAGGGAATGCGAGAGCGCGTTGAACAAATGGGCGGCGCACTCAAAATCGTTAGTGCACGAGGCAAAGGCACGAAGATCGTCGTTACGTTGCCCTACAACGGCGCAAGCACATCGTGAAAAAGACAACATCGAAATCGACTGCAAGAAGCGTGACTCGTTTCTCCCGCAGGAACCCCGCCTCGAAACGCCGGCCCGGCCTGCAACGTGCTGGAGGCGGCAAAACGACCGGGATGCCGAAAAAATCACGGATTGGTGTCCTGATTGCCGATGACCACACCGTTGTGCGCGAGGGACTGGTCTCCCTGATTCAACGCAAGCCGGACATGGCCGTGGTAGGCGAAGCGAAAAATGGCCGTGAAGCGGTCGACCTTTGGAAGCAACATCATCCGGATGTAACCCTGCTCGACCTGCGCATGCCCGAACTGGATGGCGTCAGCACAATCAAAGAGATTCGTGATGAGGATGAACACGCCCGCATTATTGTTCTTACCACGTTCGACGGCGACGAGGACATCTTTCGCGCGATTCAAGCAGGCGCAAAGGGTTATCTGCTAAAGGATGTTCCGCGCGAAGCGCTGATGGACAGTATCCGCCGCGTCCATGCCGGCGAAACTTGTGTTCCCGTGCATCTTGCCGCCAAGCTGGCGGAACGGGTCAGTGGCGAGACGCTAAGCTCCCGTGAGATTGATGTTTTGAAATTGATGGCTCAGGGAAAGAGCAACAAAGAAATCGGTGCTGCGCTGTTCATCAGTGAAGGCACGGTGAAGTCCCATGTGAAAGCAATTTTTGCCAAGATGAACGTGATCAGCCGGACAGAGGCCGTCGCGAATGCCACCCGGCGCGGCCTGATCCATCTGTAACCAAAATCAATGGCTGTCATACATACAATGAACCAAGCGACCTAACAGACGAACAGCTGCGAAAGAGTTGCAGCCCAAATACGTTTCAAATCTGCCAACAGAACATCAACCAGTACAAACAAACCATGAAAAAATCTAATTCGCGAAAGACAATCGAACTTCTTCAGAGACGGGACGCTCCGCTGGAAACACGAACTGATCTGCACCCTTCCGCGACAAAAGAGGTCGCTGCAGCAATGAATGCTATTCTCGCAGACGTGTTCGCGCTGTACCTGAAAACGAAGAACTTTCACTGGCACATGAGTGGTCCGCACTTTCGAGACTATCATCTGCTGCTCGATGAACATGCCGATCAGCTTTTCGCCATGACAGATCCCATCGCGGAACGAGTCCGGAAAATTGGCGACCTGACATTGAGATCAATTGGTCAGATTTCTCGGACCCAGCGGGTCCTTGATAACGACGCAGAGTACGTCGAACCGCTGGATATGCTGGCTGAGCTAGCCGACGATAACAGAATTATGGCGGCGCGACTTCGTGAAGCACATAACGTGTGCGACGAAAATCGTGACGTTGCTACGGCGAGCCTGATTGAAGTTTGGATTGATGAAACAGAAAGGCGCGCCTGGTTCCTGTTTGAAGCCACTCGCCGCGTAAATTGATTCCATTGAATACAGCACGTTTGGCTTGAAACGACGCCACCGTAAAAGCGATTCCGGAGCAGCGTCTCATGTCCCCTGAAAAAGAAAGTGACGAAACACAAGAAACAGAAAGGCGAGGCGAAATCGGAAAATCGACCCGCCGAACCTTCTTATCGCGCTTGGCAATGGCCGGTTTGGCGGCATCGGCGAGTCCGGGTGGTCCGGCGCTGGGAGAATCTCCGGTGAAAGAGCCGCTGTCGACACAGTCGAAAGACGCAGTCCCCGTCAGCCTGCGTGTAAACGGGAAGAAATATGATTTGCGAATCGATCCGCGTACGACGCTTCTGGACTGCCTGCGCGAACATCTTCACCTGACTGGATCGAAAAAAGGATGCGACCACGGCCAATGCGGAGCGTGCACGGTGCATGTCAACGGACGCCGCGTGAATTCCTGTCTTTGCTTCGCTGCCATGTATCAGGATGACGACATCACGACGATCGAGGGGTTGGGACAACCGGGGAATTTGCACGCAATGCAAGCTGCATTCGTCTCCCACGACGCCTATCAGTGTGGCTATTGCACATCCGGTCAGATCATGTCGGCCGTGGCGTTGTTGGGGGAACCATGTGGACCTGACGACGCTGAGGTGAAGGAATTCATGAGCGGTAACATCTGTCGCTGTGGCGCCTATCAAAACATTGTGAGCGCCATTCAGGCTGTGCGGCAAAACGCCAAAACGCAGAAGTCGCCATGAAAATTTTCGAACTGACGCGCGCGAGGGACAACGCTCAAGCTGTTTCTGCGGCAGCGACAGCGACGACCGCACAACAGGGAGCGGAAATTCGCTTCGTTGCCGGTGGCACGACTCTGATCGATTTGATGAAGCTGAATGTCGAAATGCCGAAAAAGCTGATCGATGTAAATCATCTGCCGCTGGGTAAAATTGAAAGCCTGCCTGATGGCGGCCTAACAATTGGTGCAATGGTCCGGAATTCGGACCTGGCACATCATCCAATTGTTCGGAGAGACTACACGGTTCTTTCCGAAGCGCTATTAAGTGGCGCGTCTGTTCAGCTTCGCAACATGGCAACCACAGGGGGTAATTTATTACAACGCACGCGTTGCATCTATTTCCGCGACACCGCGATGCCTTGTAACAAACGCGTACCGGGCAGCGGTTGTGCCGCAATCACTGGGGTGAATCGAACTTTGGCGATTCTTGGAACCAGCGAACATTGTATCGCCACAAACCCGTCAGACATGAATGTCGCTCTCGCAGCGCTGGAAGCGGTCATTCACGTCACTGGGACAAAAGGCAAACACAGTGTTCCAATCAGTGATTTTCATCTTCTGCCCGGCGAGACGCCGCATCGCGAGACCGTTTTGGAGCCGGGCGATTTGATTACACATGTCACGTTGCCCCCGCCGGCGGTCGGAAGCCGATCGCTCTATTTGAAATTGCGCGATCGCGCTTCCTACGAGTTCGCGCTCGCCTCGGCGGCAGTAATAGTTGTTGTTGCCAACGGAAAGCTGACGCGTGCGCGGATTGCGCTTGGTGGAGTAGGAACAAAGCCCTGGAGAGCCACAGAGGCGGAGCGTGAATTAACAGGTCAACCTCCGGCGCAGGCAGTTTTCCAAAACGCGGCGGATGCTGCGCTGCGCGATGCAAAACCTCAAAGCCAGAATGGGTTCAAAGTGCAGTTAGCCAAGCGCTGTCTGGTACACGCCTTGAAACTTGCAACTCAAATCGCCTAACGAATTAAACGGTAACCATGGCTGAAAACGCACAGACGTCAGTGATCGGAAAACCGCAACCTCGCGTTGATGGTCCGCTAAAGGTGAGCGGACTGGCCATGTATGCAACTGATCACCATTTCGCTGACTTGCTCTATGGCGTCCCGGTTGAAGCGACGATCGCCAATGGCCGGGTACGAAAGCTGGACATGGGTGCGGCCGAAAAGATGCCCGGGGTTCGGGCGATTTTTCATCGCGGAAATATCGGGAAGATTTTTCGTTCGGTGAAAGGCAAAGGGTTTGAAAACATCTGTATAGAGCGGCGTCCGCCATTTGAGGACGATGTTGTGCGTTACTATGGCCAATACATCGCACTCGCGGTGGCGGAAACTTTTGAAACCGCCAAAGCTGCCGCGGACGCGGTCCTGGTCACCTATGACAAGCAGCAGCCAAACGTCGAGACCGATCTCAAAGCTGACAGCGATCCCGAAGTGGTTCAGACCACTTACGGACCCGAGAAACGCCTACAAAGCGAGCGCGGCGACCCCGATACTGCTTTCGCCAGCGCGCCGGTTAGGCTTGACCAAACCTATGTCACGCCGTCCGAAACGCATAACCCCATCGAGTTGCAGGCCGCGACCGCAATTTGGGATGGTCCGAATCTAACCCTGTACGAGGAATCGCAGTCCATCTTCAACATGCGCGATGTACTCGCGCAAATGTTCGGTTTGCCCAAAGAGAATGTCCGTGTGATCACCAAATTCGTTGGCTCCGGTTTCGGCAGCAAGTTGTGGCCATGGACACATTGCCCGCTCGCTGCTGCCGCAGCGCGTCAGCTTGGCAAACCCGTGAAGCTTGTATTGAGCCGTAAGATGACTTTCCAGTCGGCGGGCCATCGCGCACGAACGCAGCAGCGCGTGCGACTCGGCGCCACACTGGAGGGCAAACTCATCTCTCTCCAACACGACTACGTTTACGCGAGATCGATGCTCGACGATTACCACGAAAACTGCGGTGAAGCGACGTCATTTCATTACAGTGTGCCGAACCTTCGCGTAGAATTCGGACGCGCCAAGCGCAATATCGGTTCACCATCCGACATGCGCGGCCCGGGCGCAGTTCCCGGGCTTTACGCGACGGAGTCGGCGATGAACGAACTGGCCGATCAGCTAAAAATGGATCCAGTTCGGCTCCGGATTATCAACGAGCCAAAGATTGATGAGGGACTGGGCATTCCGTTTTCGTCGCGTCATTACCTGGAGTGCCTCGAGCTGGGCGCGGCAAAATTCGGCTGGTCGAATCGGAATCCCGAAGTCGGTTCCATGAAACGTGACGGACTGATTCTCGGATGGGGAATGGGTGGAGCTGCCTGGGTCGCCGCGCGATTTCCATCAGAGGCGAATGTACAGCTACGAGACGACGGTACCACCCGCGTCGCCTGCGGTACCCAGGACATCGGCACTGGCACCTACACGATTCTGGCCCAGCTCGGCGCCGACAAAGCAGGTGTGCCGCTCGAGAAAGTGGAGGTGGCGCTGGGCGATACAACGCTTCCCGAAGGTCCAACTTCAGGCGGTTCGATGGCGACGGGATCAGTAATCCCAGCAGTATTTGCCGCCGCTGACAAGGCGATCGAGGCACTGCTGACGGTTGCAACGACTACTCCAGGATCGGCCTTTGAGAAGCGCAAGGCCGAAGAGCTAGGTTTCGCAGGCGGCCGCGTATTCGTAAAGGCTGATCGCCCTGAGACTGGCGTTCCGTTCGCAGATGTGCTGAAGCGCGCAAACCTTCGCCTGGTCACAGGCAATGGTAAATCTGAAGCGACGTTCGGTGAGGAAAAACCGAAATTCTCCACGCACTCGTTTGGATGCCACTTTGTCGAGGTCACATGGCAGCCAGAAATTGCACGTTTGCGCTTCAATCGCGTGGTCACAGTCATCGATGCCGGCCGAATTATCAATCCACTGGCAGGGCGCAACCAGATTGAAGGCTCGATCGTGATGGGTATCGGCATGGCAATGCTGGAACACACAATTTACGACCCGCAAAATGGCGCCCCTATCAATAGCAATCTCGCCGATTACATCATGGCTGTGAATGCGGATGTTCCCAGCCTGGAGGTCCATTTTCTTGATTACCCTGATAAAGAAATCAACCAACTTGGCGCGCGAGGTATCGGTGAAATCGGTTTGGCTGGCATCGCTGCGGCTATCACGGACGCCACCTATCATGCGACCGGCGTTCGTGTGCGCGAACTGCCGATCAAGATCGAGGACTTGCTAAAATCGGCAGTCTTGGCCTAACGAATGAAGGAATTGCAACAGATCATCCAACGCGTCGCAGAAAATCCTGCGCAGTCATGGGCTTTGGCCACATTAGTCCAAACAGAAGGCTCTACTTACCGGAAACCCGGCGCCCGTCTGTTGGTCGATCGGCAAGGTGCTACACTTGGCGTTCTGAGTGGCGGTTGCCTCGAGGACGAAATTGGCCGGCAGGGGCGCGATGTCATTCATGATGGTTCGCCAGCCGTGCTTTCATTCGACACCCGGCAGTTATATGGATGCGATGGACGACTCAAGATTCTGGTCGAGCCGCTTCCTGCAGCTGGACAAGCCGGCAACCTGATCACGAACATCGGCCGTTCATTTCGAGACCGCGTAACTTGCCGTGTTCATACGCGCTTTGAAGGCGGCACTCTCGGGTCTGACTTGTTACCGCCTGATGTTCTTCTCACCGAACAACCCGGTGTTTTCATCCAGACACTACAGTTGCCGATACGGTTGCTGTTGTTTGGAGCCGGACCTGAGATTGAGCCGATTACCCGTCTCTCGGACATCCTCGGCTGGGCAATTGAAGTTTTCGAGCATCCGTCGGAACTGCCGCACGATTTTCGCGCCGACGCTCAAACCGCCGCCCTGGTTATGAATCATCATTTTGGACGCGATCTTCTTGCGCTTTATCGAATTTTGCCGCTGCAACTGCGATATGTCGGACTCCTCGGACCAAAGAAGCGTTACACTGAGATTCTGGCGCGTTTAAACGAATACCTGCCACCGGATTTCGAAGGTGGTGTCGATAATTTGTTTGCACCTGCTGGACTGGATATCGGTAGCGAAGCGCCGGAAGAAATAGCTCTTTCCATTGTAGCGGAGGTTGAAGCAACCTTGGCAAATCGTATTGGCGGTTGCCTGAGACAACGCCGCGCTACGATCGGCTCCAATTCAACGCGTGTCAGCGGGCACGCGGCCTGATTCTCAATGAAAGTGGGTGCGGTGGTGTTGGCCGCGGGCGATTCAAGTCGCTTCGGAATGCCAAAACAGCTGGCAATTTTCCAGGGTGAACCACTCGTTAGGCGCAGTGTGACCGCCGCAAACGAAGCCGGATGCGCTCCGGTCGTGGTAGTTCTCGGCGCGAATGCGGCACAAATCACACCGGTATTAACCGGACTACCTGTCTCGATCGTTGAGCACCCGAACTGGTCAGATGGCCTGGGTTCGTCTATCGCGGTGGGTTTGAAGCGTGCTCTCGCCATGGTCGCCGACTTGGACGCAGCGATTCTTCTCGCCTGCGATCAACCGTTCGTGAACGCAACCGCGCTCAAACAACTGATCCAGCTCCACGTTAAGAATCAACAGCCAATCGTCGCCTCAGCGTACGCAGAGACGCTTGGGATCCCGGTGCTCTTCGATCGATCCTGCTTCGGAGACCTGCTTCAACTCAGAGGAGATACCGGAGCGAAAGCAATGATTCTTGCCCGGCCAAGCGATGTCTGCCCTTTCGGCTTTCCCTCTGCCGCGATCGACATCGATACCGCTGCAGATTATGAAAAACTTACCCCTGCTCTTCGGGGACCTAATAAATCTCGTCAATGTTGATTCGCTCTTGAGACCGATTCGCCAGGAAGGCTGAGATGAACCGGCATGGTGATTTTGCCTAACGAGCGAATTCGAAAGTTAACGACATCTCAAATCCGAACGGGGAAACAAAATCAACAGAGAAGGTCATCAGTGATTACCGGAACATCACGTGCGTTGGCGGTCTGGCTTGAAAACACTATCGTGCCAGGATGTTCGCGCTGTCATTCAACCTTAGTTGTGGCCACCGATGAAAATTCCCCGCTTAAACTTTGCACATTTGCCAACACGAGTAGAAGAATTGCCCCGCCTGTCCGAAGCATTGGGCGGACCGCATTTGTTGATCAAACGCGACGATCAAACTGGTCTCGCGTTCGGCGGGAACAAGAGTCGCAAGCTGGAATTCCTCATAGCGGAAGCGCTCGATCAAGACGCAAAAACCGTGGTCTCTGGAGGAGCAGTGCAATCGAATCATTGCCGTCAGACTGCAGCCGCAGCGGCGCGGTTCGGATTGAAATGTATTCTCGTGCTGAGCGGCGACGAACCAGTCCAACCGTCGGGCAACTTGTTGCTGGATGAGCTGTTTGGTGCCGAAATCATCTACGTCAAGGAACGCAAAGATCGCGACAAAATTCTTCAGGAGAGCTTCGACCGTACCGTCAGAGACGGCGTAAAACCTTACCTCGTTCCATACGGGGGTTCGAATGCGACTGGCGCATTGGGATACGTCTTCGCAATGAGGGAATTGATTGAACAGAATGTTCGTCCTCACTGGATTGTCTTTGCCACCTCCTCGGGTGGCACGCACGCAGGGCTCGTAGCCGGTCAGCGCGCATTTGGTTACAGAGGCAAAGTATACGGAATCAGCATTGATGAATCAGAAGAATGGCTGAAGCAAAACGTGTCGGAACTGGCTTCACTGACTAGCACGAAGTTGGGGAAGAATTTTGAGTTCACACGTGACGACGTGTTGGCGACGGACAGCTATTGCTCGGCGGGTTATGGTGTCTATACCGAGGCGGAGCGCGAAGCGGTCCATCTCTTCGCGGCTTACGAAGGCATCTTGTTAGACCCGGTTTATACGGGCCGCGCCGCAGCCGGCATGATTGATTTGATCCGAAAAGGATTTTTCAAGAACGACGAAACCGTCCTGTTCTTGCATACCGGAGGCCAGCCGGCGTTGTTCGCAGATCAATACGCGAAAGGATCACCGCTCCAGTAACGGAAACAAGAAAGGAAAAACTAACCTCATCGCCGTTTTGCATCAGGGCAATATTTGTAGCCGCCTCGCTGTATTGAGCCGCTTGTAGTTTAGCGTATCTGGCACTTGCGTTCCGGTTTTCCAGTCACAGGGTAACCGGTAGCATTATTGAAGATGAACATGAAACCTTCCATCGAAACCGGCTCTCTCTTTAAAATTTTGCGGCAATCGGCGAAGGAGAAGCCGGTAAATGCGATCGAAAAGCTTGTCCGGGATGGCGAAGATCATGAGCTTTGTCGCATCAACGTGCTTGCATTTGCCGCGAAACATCAGCTTAACGAGGAAGATGTCATCGCCGCTTTTCTGCACGCCGCGCGTCTTTCCATTTTCGATATGTCGTGGAACATTCTGTGTCCCGGGTGCGGCGGCGTTCTCGACTCAGGCGCGACGCTTAAAACTGTAAAGCAAGCTGGATACACGTGCGTTCTTTGCGCGGAGGAATGCGAGCCGACTCTCGACGAAATTGTGGAGGTTAGCTTCACCATCAGCCCGCGTGTGCGGAGGATCGCCGCGCACGACCCCGAGACTCTGCCCTTCACCCAATATTTCCGGCAGATCTTTTGGAGCTCGGGTGTCGATTTGCCCGACGACAAGGCTTTGCAGGAATGGGTTAACGAAACAACGCTGGATGCGGTCGAGCTTTTAGCCGGGGAAAAGAAGGAAATCTCCGTTCAGCTGCCGGAAGGATACGTGATCATTTTCGATCCAGTGCTTCACATGTCGCAGCACATCGAAGTAACTGGTGAGCCAGTATCGGAAACTCAATCGCTCTCCTTCATCATGACCAGAGACCGCGCGCCGACTGAGCCTCTCCAGATGCGCCCAGGTCCGTTGCGAATCACAATGGAAAACCGTTTAAAGGTACGGACGCTCCCTGCTGTTTGGATCGTTACTGATCGAATTCATGAGCTTGTCAGCAAACGTCGACCTTTTTTGACCGCAAAAGGTCTTCTGACCAACCAAACATTTCGCGATATTTATCGCACTGATACGCTCGATGTAGATCAGAGACTCAAGATTACAAGTTTGAGTTTTCTGTTCACTGATCTGAAGGGCTCAACCGAACTTTACGAACGGGTCGGAGACCTTGCTGCTTATGATCTGGTGCGGGCACACTTCCGCATCTTGAACGAGATCGTCGCGGCGGAAAAGGGCGCCGTTGTCAAAACGATTGGAGACGCCGTGATGGCGACATTTCCAACACCAGACAGAGCAATGTCAGCTGCATTGAAGATGCGCGAAGCGGTGAAGGATTTGAGAGGCGATTTGCTGTTGAAAATCGGCATTCACGAAGGGCCCTGCCTGGCTGTTTCGTTGAACGATCGACAGGACTACTTCGGACGGACAGTAAACATCGCAGCGCGCGTGCAGGGACTGGCCACATCGCGATCCATTTTTGCAACCAACCGCGTCGTTAGCGACCGCGGAGCATCAGAGCTGTTGCGCTCGAACGGTATTGCCGCGACTCCGGAGAAGCGCTCCCTCCGCGGCATAGCCAATCAAATTGAAATTTTCGAAATACCGTGAGGCAATCGGCTCGGACAACCTAGAAGTTAAAACAATGTCTTACGAAGGTTGCTCTCACATCGACGCGATCAATTCTATTAAGCAACCGGCGCGGCGCGAGTGCGAGGAGTGTGTGAAGATCGGTTCATACTGGGTGCATTTGCGCACCTGCCAAACCTGTGGAGTGACCCTGTGCTGTGATAGCTCGCCAAACAAGCATGCCAGCAAACATGCTAAAGCAAGCGGTCACGCGGTTATCGCATCAGCGCAACCTGGTGAACGCTGGTTGTATTGTTATCCGGATGACGCGTTCGCCGAATACTAGGCCAGACGCTGTGTTGATCGAGCGAACTCATCACAACTTGTGATGGGTCGACAAAAGCAGCGCCTCTTGAAGTCACAAATTGTGACTTCAATGATTCAGATGCTCCGGCTGTGAGCTAAAACATAAAGTTTTCCGCGAAACCTGCTAGCGGTACGCTTCACAGCCTGATGTAAAGCGCCCGCTTCGATACCGCCAGCTCGGCCAGATGCAGCTCGGCCCCGTAACGATCTCAGTCATCAAACGGTAAATTCGTCCAGCTTATCAAGCACACTGTTCCAGCCTTGTTCGTGATCGTCGCGTGAAGGTTTGGTCGGAAGATTTTCGTGAGTCAGACGGACTTCTGTGCCGTCCGTTTGATCAAAAAATTCCACCGTGACCATGCTGTTGTGGTCTTTCCAATCGTCGTCTTCTTCCAATCGCCACGTGAACACGATTCTTCTATCGGGCACCACCTCACGATATTCGCCCGATATGATTACCTCCTCACCTTCCGGATTTGTGCACTCCCAATGAAAGCTGCCCCCTACCCGCACGTCGGCCGTCAATTTGCGAGTCACAACAGTTGCGGGCCCGAACCATTTTGTTAGCTGCGCCGGGTCAGTCCACGCCGCATAAACCCGTTTTCGCGGGGCTTTAATAAAGCGTTTTACTTTGACTGCCAACTGTTCCTCTTTGGACATAAATTGTCGTATATTGATTTAAGTTTCTGCGGTTTATATGGAACGAGGATTACGGGATCATTCGGTTTAACTGTCCACCTCGCCAGCGGCGCGTCCACGGCGTATTTGTTCAAGGACCTTTGCAGCCGCTGCGTCATTTTCGTATTCGTCGTGCCACCTCCACCACTCGTACGGCGCAGTCTGAGGGGTCCTATCTGGCGAGTCTTCCCATTCCTCCTGGCGCCCCAGAGCAGTGATGTCCAGGTAATTCCAGGTGTTCCCCATTTGCTCGTCTCCGCGATTGTTAATGAAGTAAGTCCGGAACACGCGATCGCCGTCGCGTATAAATACATTGGTGCCGTGCCACTCATCGACGCTGAAATCCTTGTCGAAGTCGTCAGTCATCGTGTACCACGGAATGAACTCCCAGCCCATTCGCGATTTCAAGCGGTCGATATCTGCCTGCGGCGCTCGAGACGCAAACACGAGGGTTGTATCGCGGGCATTGAGGTGAGCAGGATGAGCGACCTGGTCCGCAACCATCGAGCAGCCCACGCACGCATGTTCCGGCCATCCAACTACGCCCGGTTCGAAGAAAGCGCGGTAAAGGATCAGTTGACGGCGTCCGTCGAAAAGGTCGAGCAATGTGGCCCTGCCGTTGGGCCCCTCGAACGCGTACGTTTTCTCCACCGGCATCCACGGCATGCGGCGACGGTCGGCGGCCAGCGCGTCACGGGCGTGGGTCAGCTTTTTCTCCTTCGCGAGCAGTTTCTGGCGCGCAGCTTCCCACTGCTTCGGTGACACGATGGAAGGTTTCGTCTGTTTGTTTTTCTTTTCGGCTCCTTTGGTTTTCATTTGAATTGTTCTCTGTCTTGGTTGGTTTGCTGTTCCTGGAAAATTTTCGGAATACGAATGCCGCAGCTCCTCCACTCGACGTTGCGCCGATGGCCATGAGGGTCATGTTGGCAATGCATGCCGGACACATGTCGGTTTCTTTACTTCGTTTTCGTTTTCCCCGATGGCCGGTCTTGGCTTTCCAGATATTCTGACAGACGATCGAGCGATCCCTGCCAGAACTTGCGATACTCCTCTACCCACTGTGCAGCCTGTCTGAGAGGTTTGGCGTCGAGTTGCATTTCATGCACGCGGCCGTAACGCCGCCGCCGGAGCAGCCCGGCCTTTTCCAGGACGCGCAAATGTTTTGAGACCGCTGGAAGTGACATGGCGTGTGGTTTGGCCAAGCGGGTCACCCGTTGATCACCTTGCGCGAGATGGGCCAGAATACGACGGCGCGTTGGATCCGCCAGCGCAGCGAAGGTGCGATTCAATGTTCTGGAAGAATATTTAACCATCTGGTTAAATAATATGTCGATTTCGCGCCCGCGCAACAAAAATTCAACGGGCGCTTGAAGCCTCACTCACGTGAACGCACACTGGCTGGACGCCTACACCAGGGGCGATCAGAATTGCTGCCATGCTTCCGGCTATCCAGGAACCTTGTGATGAGAGCGTCATCCGCTCTGGAGCAGCAAGCGTCCCTTGTAGCAAAACTGCCGGACGATGGGTGCTTGTGGCCACCACCCTCGCTTCCAGCATGGCCTTTATCGATAGCACCGTGGTCAACATTGCATTGCCAGCGCTGCAAACGAACCTAGGCGCCACCATTATCGACGTGCAATGGGTGATCGAGGCTTACTCGCTTTTGCTCTCTGCGCTTCTGCTTGTGGGCGGATCGCTCGGCGATCATTATGGACGACGACGCGTTTTCTTGATTGGTGTTGCTCTATTCGCTCTGGCATCAACGTGGTGCGGTCTTGCTGCCAACATTCACCAGTTGATCCCAGCCCGCGTCGCACAGGGACTCGGTGCGGCGCTGCTCGTTCCCGGCAGTCTCGCGATCATTAGCAGTTCGTTTTCGGAAAGCGAACGAGGCCGAGCGATCGGGACGTGGTCGGGGTTCAGTGCGATCACCACCGCCATCGGTCCGGTGATCGGGGGTTGGCTCATCGAACATCTCTCCTGGCGAGCCATATTCTTCATTAACGTTCCAATCGCGCTTCTAATAATTCTCATCTCCCTGCGGCATGTGCCGGAGAGTTCGGATAAGGAGAGCAAAGGACTCGATTGGTTAGGCGCGATTCTGGTAACGTTTGCCTTGGGGACGTTGGTTTACGGCCTCATTGAGTCCTC
>DASREH010000101.1:0-15869 GCA_035652195.1 Candidatus Udaeobacter sp.
GGAAACTACAGCTAATGCCGGCGGCAATCATCCTGATCGCACTGGCGATGACTACTCCCATCTGTGCGCAAACTATCACAACGATTGACGCACCCGGTGCCGGCACCGGGCCAGGTCAGGGCACAAACACACTGGATATCACAAGCGCCTTACGGCGGGTGGCTCTACAGTCCAGCGCCCGTCACACCGTCGCTTTTAAGACTCGATCCGATTTGGGACCCATTGCGCACCCATCCGGATTTCCAAAAACTTTGCCGGGAAAAACAATCGTGATGCAGGAGACGAGTTTATCTCGATCAGCGCATTTCACAGTGCGTCATGAAAATAGTCTCGGTACGACATTGCCAATAAAATCGACCAGGAAATGGGCAATCATGTTTGCGACTAAATCACGCCGCCATAGGTAAAACCCGCTCAGGATCGCTCCGAGCGCCAGCGCGATGACGATGTTCGCCCAACCTCCGGTCCAATGGCCCACACTGAATATGACGAGTGGGATGGCAGCGGCGAGGTAACGATTCAGCCCGAACGCTTCCAGGCGTTCAATGGCATAACCGCGGTAAAACAGTTCTTCCACCGCGCCGGCGCGAATCACGATGAGCGTCACCAACCAGAGCGGCAGCTTCGAAAATGCCTCGCCTGCACTGCCCCCCGTGTAGTGAGTGAGCACAACAAGAACGCCGGCCACGAGAAAACAGACCGCCGCCAGAACCAATCCCCAGAGCAGCGATTTCCACCATCTCGAAGTTCCGATGCCGATTGAACGAAACGGCAATTTTTCGCCGCACCGGATAATCAACAACAGCGCAATGACGCAGAGCCAAATGAGCGATTCTTTCCAGACAGCCGCGGTGAAAATTTGAGTCGGCCAAAGGTATGAGACGACCTGCCGAACGATCAGCAACGCGAACAACGCGATGAATAATCCCAACCACGTGATACGACGAATCGTTTGCGGTGGATTGGACGGTGCCGTGAGCGCCACTTGATGACGCTACTGAAGTTCCCCGGGTAAGGGAACTCCAAACAGCGCCAGACAATGGATGAAATAATCGTTTTCTTATGCCGCAGATGAATCCGATGCGATCACGAGACGTTCGACTCGCTGACCGTTAACGAGTCCATCGACGATCTCGCGAACGTCGCCGACCGTGACGCGTCCATAAAAGAAGTGATCGGGTTCGACTAAAATCGTGACGCCAGTCTCACACTGGTCGAGGCAGCTCGATGAGCAAACACGCGCAGCCTGCCTGGCGAGTCCACGCGCGGCCACCTCCTCCTTAAGGGCTCTATACACCTCTTCCGAAGCCTTCGATGCGCAGCATCCTTTCGGGTTGTCCGCGGCACGGCGATTGATGCAGACAAAGAGATAACGTTCGCGTTGCACGAAAGCGAGAGTCGAAGAAGTCGGGCCACACGTCAAAAGCCAAACAGCGAAACAAACATGTCAGTGAGATCGCGCGGCTTCAATAGATCTTCGCGGACCCGGTGAGGACCTCAATTTCTTAAGGCAATTATCGGCTTAAAATTGACTGGTTGCTCAGAAGTCACAGCTCTAATGAGCTTGCTTGCTTTTCCAGCCGGCAAGAATATCACGCTCGCGTTCGGGCGAGATACCCCATTCAAAGCCGTATTGTTTTTGCGGATACACGATGGTTGGCGGCACAATTTTCTGATATGCGGTCCAAGCGTCCCTCGCTGTTTCTTTCAATGGCCTCGTCGTAAATCCGGCAGAGCGCGCCTTTGCCGGCGAGATTCGTGCGAATCCGGGACGATCCGGATTCCAATACGGCATGTTATCAAAGGTTTTTACGTGTTGCTCGCGGAGATAATCACCGGCCACCCAAACTGGCTTCCCTTTTCCACCGATCCCGCTGCCGCTTTCGCTCAGAAACGTTCTAAAAACGACCGGTTCGCTAACGGTGTTGTAAATGCCGGGGCGCGATTCCTCCACGCACTCGACGATCCACTTCGCAACGTCGCGGACGTCGACATATTGGGCGAAGGCATCTTCGCCCGTGCCCGGCGCGACAAACTCCTGGTCTTTCGAAAGATGAGACAACCAGTAGTGATAGGAAAGGCTTTCGTCGCGCGGACCCATGATAGCACAAGGTCGACAAATTCCGACGCGGTCGCCTAACAACTCAGTGAGCGCTTTTTCCGATCTGGCTTTGTTTCCGCCGTAACCAGGCCGTTCGATTCGTGTCGGCGCGGTCTCATCCGTGCCGATCTTTGAGTAGTCGGCGTAAGCAGAGATGCTTGAAACAAAATAGTAATAGTCCGTGCGTTTCGCGAGGAGATTAGCCACTGGCAGGACGACTGCAGGATCGTTAGCCCAGACATCGATTACAACGTCCCAATGACGATCGTTCGTTAGACTGCCGAGATCGCCCTTTTCTCTGTCGCCATGAATTTTTTCCGCATTGGGGAAAAGATCCGAGTTAGTCTTCCCGCGATTGAACAAGGTGACGGTGTGGCCTCGCTCCAACGCGCGTTCAACCACCGGTGGCCCGAGAAAGCCGGTTCCACCAAGGATGAGAATTTTCTTTGTCGGGATCTTTGCGGCGAACATCTGTGGAAGATGAGTCGCCGCCAGAGTGTACGCTCCCAGTTTCAGCAGCGCCCGCCTGGTCAACATCGAGAGGTTAGAAATCGGGCCCTGCCTTTCAGTTCAAACTTTTGAAGAGCGCGGCAATGTGTCGATTGGTCGAATAGCAAAGAGCAGTCGGTACACGCGCGATTACAAATCAAGCGTAGCGATTCACAAGCCAGCGCCTTAGCCGCGATCGCTATGCACGGCGAAGGGAGACGTTCGTTGATTTGATAACCGCGAAAACTTTGTCGCCAGGCATAAGGTTCATTTTCTGGACCGAGCGCGTCGTAATAATCGATGCGATTTCGCCGATGTTTGTTTCGACGATTACTTCACTGATGACTTTGTCGGACACAATGCTTTTGACCGTTCCCGGGATTTGGTTTCGAATACTTTCTTCCATAAACCGCGAACATAGCGCCAACGAAATCAGATGTCATTGGTCGGTGGCGATGGTTCAATAGGAAGCGCGCCGCAAGTTCCCTTGTGCAAATTGCCGCGCGCTGATAAAAACGCCGTCTCAAATGAAGTTGGCCCGGACATGCATCGTTTTCACCGCGGTTCTCACCGCGCACAGTTTGTTGGCGCAAGCCACGCCGCCAACTACACCGTCACAAATCGATTCAGCGAATCGGCTTTTTCAGATAGGGAAGTTTGCCGACGCCGGCAAAATTTATTCGCAGATCGTCCAGACAAATCCGAAGGAATATTCTGCGATCCTTCAGTTAGGCCGCATTGGACTACTTAGCAACAACCTCGATGACGCGCAGAAATGGTTCGAGAAGCCCATCGCGCTGAATCCAAATGACGCCGATCCGAAAGTGATGCTGGCGGCGGCATTGTATCGCAGGGACGATTTTCAAAAGGCGGCGGCCGCCCTCAACGGTGTCGATGTGAATAGCAACAAACTGGTTCGTGAACAGTATCCAACGCTGAATGTCGCGACGCTGCAAAGTTTCAAAGGCCAGACACCGTATGAACTGAAGGACAACGGAACGAGCACGCGTGTGAAGTTTCTAAAGACCGATCCGCTCCCGCTGATCAATGTTCGCATCAACGGCAGCAAGGAAGCGACGTTCTTTATCGATACTGGTGGTTCCGAAGTGGCGCTCGACACGGACTTCGGAAAGGAGCTTGGCGTTCCTCAACTTGGTGCTGTGCAGGGCACTTTCTCCGGTGGCCAACACGCGGAGGTATTGCAGGGACGGATCGACTCCCTCACGATCGGCGACTGGACCATCAAGAATCTGCCGGTGGCGATGCTTCCGCTGCGCCAACTTTCCGAAGGATTCGGTGTGAAACAAATCGACGGAATTATAGGGACCACGCTCTTCTACCATTTTCTGACAACCATGGATTATCCACGGGGGGAACTGGTGCTGCGCCGGAAAGACGCGAAGAATCTCGAAGATTTCAAAAGGTCGACAGGCAACAGAGTTGCTGTGCCTATCTGGATGGCGAGCGATCATTTTATGGTGGGCTGGGGCCGCGTGGAAAGCCTGCCGCCTACGCTGCTATTCGTTGACTCAGGGTTAATGGGTGCAGGCGCTAAACTGGCCGAGTCGGTGATCAAGGAAGCCGGAATCAAGCTTGATGAAAGCAGAGCTGAAGAAGGTGCCGGCGGCGGCGGCACCTTAAAAATCGTGCCGTACACGGTTCATCGGCTTTGCTTTGGAGACATAAAGGAAGAAAACGTTCCCGGTTTGTACGATGGACCTTTTCCCTGGGAAAACATGTTTGGGTTTCATCTGGCTGGCATGATCGGTCACGATTTCTTAAAGCCATATTCCGTGACTTTTGATTTTCAGAATATGCAGATTTTCCTGCAACGATGACGCCACGGACAAGCACAGCGGCAGATGCGCGCCGATATCTTGAAGCGTTTCGCGTTACAGCAGCGGAGCGTTAAACGTGTCGCCCTGGCTAAGATCACCGGTTTCATAGCCGCGACGAAACCAGCGCGCACGTTGTTCGGAAGTGCCGTGCGTAAATGAATCGGGCACGACGTAACCGCGCGACCTGTATTGGAGCCTGTCGTCCCCAACAGCGGACGCCGCGCGCATCGCTTCTTCGATATCACCCGCTTCAACAACACGTTTGATACGGTCAGCGTAACGGGCCCAAACACCGGCCAGAAAATCGGCCTGTAACTCGAGCCGAACAGAGAGCTGATTGTATTCCGCTTCGCTGACTCGTCCGCGCATTGCCTCAACGCGATCGGTGATTCCGAGCAGATTTTGTACGTGATGCCCGACTTCGTGCGCGATCACGTAAGCCTCTGCAAAATCGCCTCCTGCCCCGAGTTTTTGCTGAAGTAACCGGTAGAAACCGAGATCGATGTAAACGCGTCGATCCGTCGGGCAATAAAACGGACCCGTTGCGCCGCTCGCAAATCCGCAGCCGGACCGAATCTGGTCCGTGAAGAGCACGAGCTTTGGTTCCTGATACTCGCGACCCATTTGGCGGAAAATCGCATGCCACGCGTCTTCGGTATCGGCTAGAACAACGCCCACGAATTTCGATGCGTCATCGTGAAGTCCTTGAGTATCGACCTGCGCGGGTTGCGAAAATTGGCCGCCCTGCTGCGAATCAAAGAGCGCCTGAGGATCGCCTCCAAGGAGTAGATACAGGATGACCAGAACCAGGGTGCCGATTCCGCCGCCTACGGCAAGACGTCGGCCGCCTCCACCGGACCCGCGAACATCTTCGACGTTCTCGCTTTCTCTTCGTCCCTGCCAGAGCATCTCTGTGTATCGTGGCCGGATTCAGTTGAATTTACAATCCGAGAAAATTGCGAGCACAAGTTGTCGAGGGTGGATCGGGGTCCGCATGAAATCAGCCGGTCGATGACAGCAATGGACAATCCACTGGAACGACGAGCCGGATCGCTCGCGGCACCGCTTCATATCGAACGCTTGAAAAAGACACTGGTTCGCCATCGAGATTGACCGGAACCGCTTCTTCGGGCTGAACCTGCACCCACGGCGCTTGCCGGTAGGAGATGTATTCGCCATCCGACGATAGTTCCTGCAGCTCACGCGCGGCGGCGAGTAATGCCCTTGCTGGGATCTCCCGAACAATCAATACGTCTAGTAACCCATCATCGATGCGCGCACGCGGAGCGACTTGAAGACCACCGGCCTGGCGCCCGTTGCAAACAATGGCCACTGGGCCGCGGGCAGTGATTTCACCATCTGGCAAAACAAGCTTTCCGCGATAATGATGGATATTCATCGCCAAAATTGCACCCATCACGGTGTACGCAACGTGGCCAAGCAGACGTTTAAGCTCAGGCGGTGTGGTCGCGGTAATCTCGGCGCCGAAGCCAGCGGTCGCGGCGTTGAGGAACCAATGTTCGTTGGCCTTACCTACGTCGACCGATACCTGCTGGCCTTGAATACAGAGGGCCAGCGCCTCTTCCGGATCGCGCGGAATAGTGCATCCGGTGGCGAAATCGTTTGCGGTCCCCAGTGGGATAATTCCCAAAGCCGGTCTGCTGCTCTTCGAGAGATTCATTAAACCATGCACCACTTCGTTCAACGTGCCGTCTCCGCCTGCTGCAATCAGCAAATCAGCCTCCTCCGCTTTCGCAGCAAAGCGCCTGGCATCGCCGGCTTTCTTCGTCACTTGAACCTTGATCCGCTGCCCGGCCGTCCGTTCGCGCAAGATCATTGCACGCACGGCGTCGGCCCGGGCCGCTTTGCCATTGAGAATTAAGCGAACTTTCTTTGTCTTTGCCCTGTTACGCATTCCGCGTTTTGAATCCTGGACTCCTATCGCGCAGGACAAAGGTTATGACAAAGAGAAGCGTATGGCCGGTGTTCATCGACGAAAACAAACCGGCTCGCGAATTGCCGTCCACGTCATGATTGCGAGCGAGATATACTGCCGCGCTCGTAGTTCAGACATCCAGACAACGGCACTCGGCGGCTCGCTGCCGTCACTCAGCTTAGGTGTGGGAGGTTGCTTCTATGTTACCGCCAGTGACGATGGGGATGCCAGCCGTGCCGGACGTAAAACCGATGCGCACGGAAAACGCCGAATCGCGGTCCGAAGAACCGAACCCTTGGATACACGACCACCGGCGGAGGAGGAACGTAGTAGACCGGACGCGGTGGTGGTGGCGCGTAATTGTACGCCGGCGCTGGCGCCGTGCGGGGCTCAACGATCTCAGTCCCCGCGTTCGAAAATTCAGCAGACCCAAACCCGAATGCAACGACCATCAACACTACAAAAATTTTTTTTACCATGACGCGTATCCCTTCTGTGGTTTCGCGGATTTAACCCGACACGCGCTCCGAAGTTGCTGAACAGTCTTCCAAGTGTCGGGAACCGGGCAGGCCAGGATTTTTAGCTGTTCAAGAATCTTGCTCCAAACAGCCCTGGCACGGTAGCATCAGGAAAACCGACCATTTAAAAGCCTATGAACTACAGTCTTGGAACAATTCTCGCCGTTATTGCCATCGTTTTAGTCTTAGCCACTTACCTTACCGGCGCACCGCTTGTGCCGGTCGCAGTGATCCTTCTCGGATTAGCGATTATCTTCGGAGGGAATCCAGTGCGGCGAGTCTAAATTCGCACCGGGAAAAAGAGCGGCGTGATGCGAAAGAAAAATCCCGACACTGGCTCTCGCTCGCGAGTGTTGGTGCTGGTGGATGAATCTAACGTTGGAAGCTCTGTGCGGACCGCGGGACGCGGACTGGACTGGTTAAGGCTCCGCAATTTTTTAGCCGGCCCGGAAACCGGGCGCGATCTCATCGAGATGGTTGTGTACGCCGGTTTGCCGCCCGCCATTCCGACGTGGCAGGACGAGCGCGACAAAAAAAATAAATTTGTCCATTGGCTTCGGTCCAATGGCTTCCTGGTTGTGACCAAAGATGGCGCGCCCGCCGAAGAAGGTCATTACAAGGCGAACGTTGACGTGATGATGGCAATTGACGCGCTTGAGCTTTCCATGGAAATGCGGCCGGATGTGGTGATCCTCGTGACTGGAGACGCTGATTTCGCTTATCTCGCAATCAAGCTGCGCCGGCACGGCATCCGTGTGGAAGTCGCATCAGTGGCAGCAAACCTCGGAAACATGCTGAGATCTGCTGCCAACCACGTGATCGACCTGGGACCGCTCTTTCGAACATTCGAAATTGCCAAAGCGCCGGAGCCGCAGGCGCAGTCGTCGCTTAGAACCGAACCCTCGTCAGGTGGGCGCAGGCGCCGGCCGCGGTTTCGACCGATTTCAAGTTCATAGCTTTTCGATTCGTTTGCTTTCTTGTTGAAACGACAACGTGACGAATCGCCAGGACTGGATAAGTCTTAGGTGTATGGGAAACAGCAAAGGCAGAGACAACGCCAGGAAACGCGCCAGAAGACGAAAGAAAACCGAGCGAATTCTTCTGGCGAAAAAGAAACAGAACAAGGGCCACCGGAAGTCAGGCGAATAGAGCGAAGCACTGCGCTCTAATTCACTGTGTAACCCTCGCGTTAGCGCTGCCGCGTGAACGTCATGGTCCAGTTTGTTTCCCAGTTCTTCCCGCCGTCCTGAGAAAATGCCTGCTCCCAGTGGCACGCCTCCGGGCCGTTCGACGTCCAAATGAACCGGCTGAAAATATGCCGGCCTTCGAACAGTTCCTGCGAGAAGAATTCACCTCGCGAACCCTTGAACCGGCCTACCATCGGAACGTCCATTCTTCCTGGATGTCTATCCGTCGCCCAATAGATGCTCCACTCGTCATTAGCCGGATTATACAGACGCACTGTCACAGCCTGAACACGGCCTGACTTACGATCCATGGTGAACTCGTCCATGTTACCGAGTCCGCCCAGGATGTGGCGCACCGTGCCTGTGCCTCCAAATTCCTCCCATTCTGTGCATCCTTTAAGCCGTTCCTTTAGTCGCCGATGCTGAACGTTCCAAACCCCAATGAGGAAATCGAAATCAGTTCGCCCGTCGTGTTTGCCAGAGTTATTAGTCATGGGTCGGTTTACCTCGTTTACGTTACTGCTTTGAGTGACTTGAGCATTCGCTGAATTGAGACTTCTCCGTTATCGCTCAATCATCCAAATCTCATCTCCTGAATCGCGAAGGATCAAAGTTAAACTAGACAAAAATCTCGCGAATTGATTCACTAGCCATCGAACCCTGTGAATCAAGCGTACAAGAATTGCCAGAGCTGCGGGATGCCTTTGAAACGTGATGAAAACGGCGGGGGCACTAATGCTGACGGGACGCGAAATACGATGTACTGCAGTCATTGCTATCAAAATGGGCAATTTGTACTGCCTGATATTTCAGTAACTGAGATGCAGGCCCGGGTACGCGAAAAAATTGTCGAGTTCGGGATGCCCGGGTTTGTCGCGGGAATTTTTGCGCGCAAGATTCCGAAGCTCGCGCGGTGGCACAAAGTGTAACGCGGCGAGGCGCACAATCCGCCGTCGCCCGGCAACGATCGGTTCTTTGCGGCTCGAGCCTTGCCCGGCAAGTTGCTACCGTTCGTTCATGCATCGCACGCGGCGTCGGCAGACATTAGCTGAACCCCAATTCCATCATAACGTTTACGTTGTTTTGCTTTCGAAAGCGGCGCTGAACGATTTCTCCATCTTGAAGCGCAATCCGAACCACGATCCCTCCAAGCCCGCCGTCTACGTTGGACTAACCGGATTGCCAGTCGATCATCGATTCGAAAATCACAAGAACGGTTACAAATCAGCGCGACCTGTGAAAAAGTACGGAGTTCGATTGTTACCAGAGCTTTTTGAGCATCTAAACCCGATGCCGTACGAACATGCCGTTCAAATGGAAAAAGATCTGGCGGACGATTTGCGTTCCCAAGGTTACGCTGTTTGCGGCGGCACGTGAGAAAGTTGGTCGAGCGCGGCAGGGCCGCCGCAGCCGACGCCAGCTGCTACAGGCTGCGGACAAGCTGAGGTAATTCCTGCAAACTGTTCAGGAAGAAATCCGCTTTCTTTTCGTATTTTTTCGGATCGACGAACCGCCGGTCGGGGATGGCCGCGACACGCATGTTCGCCGCTTTCGCACCAGCAACACCCGGCAGCGCATCCTCAACCACAAGGCAAACCTCGGCGGCGATTCCAAGATGCCTCGCGGCGCATAGGTAAATGTCGGGAGCAGGTTTGCCATGTTCTACTTCTTCGCCGGTCACGATGACGTCGAAAAACTTTGTCAGATGATGTCGAGCCAGGAATGGCCGCGCTGACGCGCTCACCGAGCTGGTGGCGACAGCGAGACGCAGTTTCAGCTCCCGCAATTCCTGCAACACATCTTTCACCTTCGGAAACAGATCGATCCGATTCGCAAAGAACTCCGTCGCGATCTCCCCGCGGCGCCGCATGAGTTCTTCCGTGGGCACCGAAAGGCCGAATGCTTTCTTGTAGAACTCGACGGCAAGCCGGTAGCTGACGCCCACAACATCCTGATGGTATTCACCGCGATATTTAACGCCATGTTCAGCGAGTAATTGCGCATCAATCTCGCTCCACCGCGGTTCAGAGTCGGCAAGGACGCCGTCCAGGTCGAAGATTACAGCAGATACCATGAAAAAATTACGATGTTGAGCTACTGCTCGAGCGAAAAGGGCCGGTTACGACTGTAACGGCAGCCGTACCCGCTGCAATTCCCTCTCGGACGATAGGGGCGCGATCACAGCAGAACGTGCGTTGCGAATTTCGGGACAGCGGAAGAGAGTGGCGATTTATGAGATGGGTTCGAAACGTTATCGCGATTGGTTGCGCCGTGGTCGTGGCGGGGCAAACGGACGCCGGGGAGTTCGATTCTATTTTGCGATGGCGAAACATTGGACCGTACCGCGGCGGACGAACTCGCGCGATCTGCGGTGTCTCCTCACAGCCGAGTGTCTTTTACATGGCGCCGGTGAACGGCGGAGTTTTTAAATCGATCGACTACGGGCGGACATGGAAGCCAATTTTCGACGACCAGCCCACCGCGTCGGTGGGTGCATTGGCAGTTTCGATTTCAGATCCAAACGTCATTTACGTGGGTAGCGGGGAAGGATTGCATCGTCCCGATCTTTCAGTCGGCGACGGCATTTACAAATCAACGGACGCCGGCCAGACATGGACACATCTGGGATTGCGGGACGGTCAACAGATCCCGCAGATCGCTGTCGATCCAAAAAATCCTGATCGCATTTTCGTGGCCGTGGCGGGTCACCCCTACGGGCCTAACGAAGAACGCGGTATTTATCGCTCGCTCGATGGCGGCAAAACATTCGAAAAAGTTCTTTATCGCGATGAGAACGTCGGCGCGAGCGATGTGCTGATCGATCCGGGTAATCCGCAGATCGTCTATGGAGCGTTGTGGGAATCACGCGAAGGACCGTGGGAAAACGGAGCGTTTGACGGAGACGGCGGCGGCATCTTCAAATCCATCGATGGCGGCAAAACATGGCGACAACTAACCAACGGCCTACCGGAAAAAGTCGTCCAGGCGAACATTGCGATTGCGCCAAGCGCGCCCAAAACATTGTTCGCTGCAGTCCGGACGAAAACAATATCCAAACTTTATCGCTCGGACGACTCCGGTGAAACGTGGAGAGGCACGACGGACGATCCGCGGCCCGGGCTTGGGATTGGAGGAGGCGATCTTCCAGTGGTGAGATTCGATCCCAAAAATCCGCAAGTCGTTTACTCCGCAAGCATCGTTTGTTGGAAATCCACCGATGGCGGCAAAACGTGGGACGGCTGGCGAGGCGCACCAGGCGGCGACGATTATCAGAACGTTTGGATCAATCCTGGCAATACCGATATTATTTTTCTCGGTTCCGACCAGGGGGCGATCGTCACAGTGAACGGCGGCAAAACCTGGAGCTCGTGGTACAACCAGTCGACAGCCCAGTTGTATCATGTCAGCGCGGACAACGCATTTCCGTACCGGCTTTACAGTGGCCAACAGGAAAGCGGTTCCGTCGGAATCAAGAGCCGCGGCGACCAGGGCGAGATCACATTTCGCGATTGGCAGCCGGTGGCGGCGGAAGAATACGGCTATGTCGTGGCCGATCCGCTGGATCCGGACATCATCATTGGCGGCAAGTTGACGCGATTCGATCGGCGCACAGGTCAGGCACAGAATATTCTGCCGGTCCCGGTGCAGACAGAAGGTTTCCGAATGTTGCGGACGGAGCCTGTGGTCTTTTCGCCGCTTGATCCGCACCTGTTGTTTTTCGCCGGAAACACACTTTGGCAAAGCAGTGATCGTGGGGACCACTGGAAAAAGATCAGTCCGGATTTGTCGCGTCCCGAGTACGACCTGCCCCCCAGCATTGGAAAATACAAAGAGGACGCAACAAAACAGGCGCATCAACGTGGAGTGATTTACGCAGTTGCGCCGTCACCGCTTGAGCTACACCGGATCTGGTGCGGAACTGACGATGGACTGATTCATCTCACAACGGACGGCGGAGAAAGCTGGGCCAACGTGACACCGGGGAACATTTCGGCCTGGCAAAAGATTTCCGTGATCGAAGCGGGGCATTTCGATGCAAAAACCGCTTACGCTGCGGTCAACACGCTGCGAATCGACGATCTGCGGCCACACATTTTTGCGACGCACGATAACGGAAAAACGTGGACGGAGATCGCGAACGGCATACCGGCCGGTGAAATCGTTAACGCCGTTCGCGAAGATCCGGAACGCAAAGGTCTTCTGTTCGCAGGAACGGAAAAGGGGGTCTATGTGTCCTTCGATGATGGAACGAACTGGGAATCGCTGCGCTTGAATCTGCCGGCGAGCTCGGTGCGTGATCTGATTGTGAAGAAGGACGATCTCGTTGTGGCGACGCACGGCCGCGGCTTCTGGATCCTCGACAACATCACGCCGCTGCGACAACTCAGCAACGATCGCCGAGATGATCGTCTGTTTAAACCGCAAACTGCATTGCGCGTTCGTGCAAACCTAAACACCGACACGCCATTGCCTCCGGACGAACCAGCCGGCGAAAACCCGCCGGACGGTGCGATGATCGACTATTCGCTTTCGAAAGATGCTAACGGTCCGGTAACGATCGAGATCAAGGACAACAAAGGCCAGATAGTTAGAAAATATTCAAGCACAGACGCGCTGGCCCGGGCCAATCCGAAGAGGATTAGAATTCCCAGCTATTGGATTCGGCCGGTGCAATCGGTTTCCACGAAAGCAGGCATGCATCGATTCCTATGGGACATGCATTACACTCCGATTCCCAACGTTGAACCGGAGTTTCCGATGCAGGCGACGTACGGCAACACGCCACCCGCCGCGACATCACCGTGGGTAGTGCCGGGTGATTACACCGTCACCCTTACGGTCAACGGCAAAACTTTCAGCCAACCGTTGACGGTCACAATGGATTCACGAGTTAAGGCGTCGGCTGCAGAGCTTCAGGAACAGTTCGATCTCTCGTGGAAATTGTATCAACTACGACTCAGGCTGGCTCCGATCAGCAAAAAATTTGATAACATTACCAACGGACTGACCAAACTTCGCGCAAAGGCAGCTGAGCGACCTGACATCACGCAAAAACTGGACGGTTTTGCTCAAACACTCACGAAATTCGGGCCACCGAATCCCCGCCCAGGCGCTTCCCCTTCGCTGTTTGTCCTGGATGCGACGAGACGGCTTTTTAGCGAGGTTGGAAGCTCGGACGCTGCGCCGACAGCGGTGGTCAAGGCTACTGTCACCGATCTGGACACAAAAATTGTTGAGACAATGGATGCGTGGAAACAATTACTCGAATCTGACCTTCCCGCGTTGAATCAGCAATTGAAGCAAGCCGGATTTCCAGAAATCAAACCCGAGACTGATTAAGAGCCTGCCAGTCAACTCCGGCTGAGAGACGAGGCCGCCGCCATAAGCGTTATGGCGCAGCGACTTTTTGATCGAAAGGAGCCATGTACGCTTCATAACCCCTGTCTTTCATCTCTTCGATGGGAACAAAATGGAAGGCGGCGGAGTAAACGACGTACCGTAGCCCTGTCGGTGATTTCGGATCGGGAAACACATAGCCAAGATGCGCGTTACTGCGTTTGGCGTGCACTTCCGTCCGCTGCATATCGTGCGACGTATCCAGGCGTTCCTCGAGCAGATCTTTGGAAATCGGTTTGGAAAAAGTAGGAAAGCCAACTCCGCCGTCGAACTTATCGATCGAACTGAAAAGGGGTTCGCCGGTAATGACGTCAACGTAGAGACCTGTTTTTTCGTTATTCCAGAATTGATTTTGAAAAGCGCGTTGGCTACCGCCCTCCCGCACGACCGCATACTCCTCAGCCTTGAGCCGTTGTTTTAAAACGGCGTCACTGGGGATCGGACGGTTCGGGTCGAAAGTTGTGGTCTCGATTTTTTCTTTCTGCGCAAGAAAGAAAAAATAGACCCCTGCGGCTATGAGCACGATTGCGACGCCAACCCCCACGTATAGGCTGATGGCAGATTTTTCCTCGCTAGTAATTCGGCCCCCACGCATCAGATCGCGAAAAACCTGATTGAATCAGTTTGAATACGTCCGTCAAGACAGAATCGAATGCGGCTGCAATTTTGAATCCGGGAATCCGGAAATCGATGCCTTGATTGGGCGTACAAGCGGGTTCACGTATTTATTCAGGCATCGCCATGACAACGCTCGTAACGACGTACCTTGAAATGCGTTCGCCGGATCAGCTTCGTCCGAAGCGGTGCGTTGATGGGCGATTTGTTGTCCGGGAAAAAACAGAACGCGACTGGCGATTCAATCGCGATCTCTACCGTACCGTGGGCCAGATGTGGTCGTGGAACGACAAGCGCCTGTGGACAGATGAGCAATGGAAGAAGTATGGCCTTGCATCCGAGCTTCGAACTTTTGAAGCGCGTTACGATGCCTCACAGGCAGGTTATTACGAACTGCGTCGCGACGATCACAACGGAATCGAAATCGCGTATTTTGGTTTGTTGCCGAACTTCATTGGTCGCGGACTGGGCGGAGCATTACTCACGGATGCAATCGAAGAGGCATGGCGAACCCGCCCTCAAGTGGAACGCGTTTGGGTTCACACGTGCACGCTTGATCATCCGGGCGCGCTACGCAATTACCAGGCGCGCGGCATGGTGATTTACAAGCAAGAAACCACCTGAACCAGCTCGCCCCTCGCGTTCACGATTGCCAGGCGAAAGCCTGGCGTGTGCGCAGTACAGCGATCGCTTTCGAGTGGCGTAAAAAAGACCGCACGATTCATCGAAAATCGTGCGGTCTTGATTGGTAATCCTAATGTGGCGTGAAATTAATCCACAACTACATGATCAATCATTCGGGAATCGCCCGCACTGACGTAGTAAACCCGCACGTGCGAGCCCGGTTTAATGGCGGTTTGGATTACCTGACCGTTCTTGTCCACGACATGGCCAGGGCCGTTTAGAACATAACTACCCGGCAGGTTCGAGCGATCCTCGCGAACCACCAGGGTTTTGAACGGCTGATAATTCGCGGCGGTGCCTTCGCCCGTTGTGATTTTCAGGAGCGTTCCGGTTACAGTTACCGCTTGTTCTGTAGCCGCGGTTGTTTGTTTCTTCTGTGTAGAACCCGGCTGGGCAAACGCCATCGGCGCAAATAGCGCACCGCAGGCAAGAATAACGATTGTTTTGTTCAACATGATGCCTCCTTTGTTGTTGCTCACTTTTACGTCAGTTAGACACGCGGCCTGGATCTCCCGTTCGGACTCGTTAGACTATGGATAGTAACAAAACTGTTACTGACGGTCCCCACCCTCGCGCCTCAGGGAATGGCCCGTTTCAAGAAGTTTTACGGCCCTGAACCAGTTCTCTCGAACGGCCTGATTGGCGGCGCATCCGGCCTCCGTCCCGGCAGCCTCGTGATATCAAAAACGATTTTGAATGAAAAGCGAACAACCAGTGTCTAACCTCGCCAACATGATGAAATTCATTGCGTTAGTAACGGCGGGACTCTTTGCAGCAGGCACGATGTTCGCAGGCGAACATGGTAACTGCACAAAGCAAGTCGGAAACGAAGCGAAAATGGCGTGTCAGGTCTCATTAGCCAGTCTCAATCTGACCCCGGAGCAAAAGACGAAGATGGATGCAGCCATGGAGGAGCATCATAAGGCCGGTTGCTCAGAGGCCAGCGAGCATAAATACATGCAGGAGGCGAAAACGATCCTTACCAAGGAGCAATACGTGAAGTTCAAAGCCGAATGCAAGAAGGGCGAAAAAGAGAAGACACAGACCTGATTCTGAATTCCAATCAGATCCACACAGCGCGCCGAGAGCAATCTCGGCGCGTTC
>DASREH010000102.1:0-2984 GCA_035652195.1 Candidatus Udaeobacter sp.
TGAGCTGTGTTGCAGGTTCCCATCATCTGCGCAGAACAGCGTCGCAAAGACGCTCGCATTCGCGTTGGTTCCGACGGCGTTGCCCGCGCCCAGCAGAAGGCCCCGACCGTCCACCCGGATTTTCCCATCCTGCTTCACGTCGGCTGCAAGATCCCGTATGACCCAGATCTGGCCAGCGGCTGCGACACCCTGGACGGTAGTGTTCGTCGAACCTGTCGGTATCACGCCGATCCCGCCGCTGAATGAGACCAGGTTCTGAGCGAAGGCGGAGTTTTGCGCCACGCCCGGTTGAGCCATTGCTGCCAAAACGAAAACGGCGCCGCTGACAGCGAGAGAGATGCCGAAAAACCGCCGTCGCACGATGCTGCATTTCGACAAATTCGGATTGGATTTTGAGGTGCTGAATAATGACACTGATAGTCGCTTCATAGAGTTCATAATTGGAGAGTCGCACCAACGCTGAACGATAGCGGGCCAAATTAAGTTACCGTTTAGTTACCTTCCGATCTCTGAGGCTTCAGGCTTTCGATTAGCCTGGGATGAGCTTGGATTGTTTCAGATTTTCGCATTGCGACGTTGCCAGGTGAAACGTGCGCTCTCCTCGATGATCGCCGCGCAGCTCAGCTGTGTCGTTATGCGCAGTCATACATGCGGCGTTGACTGTTTCAAGACGCGGAGGGGGTGAGATTCGAACTCACGAGACCTTTCGGCCTTCCGGTTTTCAAGACCGGCGCAATCAACCGCTCTGCCACCCCTCCATATCCTTTGTCCGGCAGCGTTGACGCCGCTCCGCGTCCGCCGCCGCTCTACAACGTGCCATCCCCCAGTGCATGAGCAAGACGGTTGGCACATTTAGACGCAGAGTGCGGGCACGTCTTGACGGTGTTGGTAAGAAAAGCGACTCGACAACGCAATATGTTCATGTGAACTTGTTCGATGGGGGCGAAGTTTCGACCGGTCGTCAATGAAACTGCCCAAAGCCGCGCCGCGATCCATGGCCGTGGCGCTTCCTGGAGTCCTGCTAATCGCTTCGAAAAGCTGCACGTTGATCTCAACGATCCCGATGTCGTGGATCCGGATGTTGAAACCGAAGAGCGACCACGCCGCGAGACACAATATTTTCGCGATGATACCAAATCGATCATCACGCGTAACAGCAGTCCGGATGTCGGGTTTGAAACGAGCCTGAATCCGTATAGAGGCTGCGAGCATGGCTGCATCTACTGTTACGCGCGGCCCACACACGAGTATCTCGGTTTGTCGGCCGGGCTCGATTTCGAGAGTAAGATCATGGTGAAGACAAAAGCGCCTGAGTTGTTGCATGCTGAGCTGGAGGCGCCGCGTTGGGAGCCACAAACGCTGGTATTGAGCGGAGTGACAGATCCGTACCAGCCGATCGAACGAAAGCTGCGAATTACGCGAGCTTGTCTCGAGGTGCTCGCCAGATTCCGCAACCCTGTTGCAATCATTACAAAGAATCGTCTGGTGGCACGCGACCTGGACGTTTTGAAGGAGCTTGCGGCCCACAATGCCGTGGCTGTGAACATTTCAGTGACTTCGCTGGACTCCAATTTGCAACGAGTGCTCGAACCCCGCACCTCGTCCCCACGCGCGCGCCTCGATACGATTCGCCAGCTTCACGATGCGGGAATACCAATCGGCGTGATGGTCGCGCCGATCGTTCCCGGGATAACGGATCATGAAATTCCAAAGATCATCGAAGCGTGCGCGAAAGCCGGCGCGAAATTTGCCGGATACACAGTTGTGCGACTGCCCTGGGCCGTTGCGCCCCTGTTTGAGCATTGGCTGGAGGAACATTTCCCGGAGAGAAAAGAGAAGGTACTAGGGCGTATCCGCGATCTGCGAGGAAATCGATTAAACAACCCACGATGGCATACACGAATGACAGGGGAAGGTATCTTTGCCGAGCAAATTGCGTCAATGTTCGCCATCTCATGTCGTCGGAACGGAATGCAAGCCCGGCTAAAGCTGTCCTGCTCGTCATTTCAGAGGTCTATCACGCAGTTGGGCCTCTTCGGTTGAACTGATCTCGCTGTTTACCGACGCCAGGCGGCCATACGGCTTCCTCTTTACGGCTGAATGACTTATTCAGTAGGGAGCGCGTACCATCAACTAGTGCACGTCAGTCGCGACTGCGAATTCTTTCTTTCCGTCGGTGAATATGAGCAATGCCTCGTTCCCCTTTAGGCGAAGTGCCTTGCGGGCACGGTCCAGTTGTTTACTCGAATCGATAAATTCGACATAGCGCTCGCCGGCGCTAAGTGGAACTGCAGTTTTGATTTTCGCCCTTTTCATTCCCGCGCACTCTTACGCCGAATTGCATGAGCGCAAGCTCGAAGTTCAGAAAAGGGTAGGGCACTTAACTGATTTGACTGGTGTCTCCGTGCGATATCTTCTCCGAATAAATCATCAAATTAGCTAATCTTACTCTTATGATTCAAACGTCACGGTTTCCTTCGCGCGTTCTGTCTGCTTTGTTAACCCTTTCCTTCGTCGGCGGAGTGCTTCTGCCTGTACGGCTGCGCGCAGCAGAGGAGAAGAAAATAGAATTCCCGTCAATCAGTCAGCACTGCGTACTAAAGCAGCGTGTCGGTTTGACTGATATCGAAGTGGACTATTCGCGACCGAACAAGAATGATCGCGAGATATTTGGCGGGCTCGTGCCGTACGGAAAACTCTGGCGCACGGGTGCCAATGCGGTCACCAAAATTAAATTTAGCAAACCGGTAACGCTTGGCGACAAGCAGATCCCGGCTGGCGAATACGCACTCTTCACGATTCCGACCGCGGACGAATGGACGATCATCGTTTCAAAGGATGCCAAGGTGCAGAGCACGGCCGATTACAAGCAGGAGAACGATGCCGCGCGTGTGACGGCGAAGCCGCAATCGGTGCCTGAGACAATCGAGACGTTCACCATCGGTTTGAACGACGTTAAGGGTGCTTCCGCGACGCTTAATTTC
>DASREH010000103.1:0-12884 GCA_035652195.1 Candidatus Udaeobacter sp.
GTTTGACGTCACGGCGTTCGATCGTGCGCAACTCGATGTTTCTAACTTGAATGGTGTGAGGGAAAAGCTGCAAGCCACAAGCTTTGATTGCCTCATCAACGCATCAGGTTTTACGAAGGTTGATGTCTGCGAAACCCAACCGGAACTCGCGTTCCTCATCAACGCCGAGGCTCCTCGCCTTCTTGCCGGGATTTGCCATGAAAAGGGTGCCAGGATGATCCACTTCAGCACCGATTACGTATTCGATGGCAAGAAACGCGAGCCGTACACTGAAGAAGATGAAGCCACTCCAATCAGCGTTTATGGGGAATCAAAACTCGCTGGAGAAAAGAACGTGCTCGCACCACAATACAGGAATCTTGTGGTGCGGGTTTCCTGGGTGTTTGGGCCGGACCGTCCGAGCTTTATCGATGCAATGATAAAGGGCGCACGGGAAAACGAGCGTCTTGATGCGGTAGCTGACAAGATTTCGGCGCCTACCTACACCCTGGATATCGCGCAGATGCTGCCGCGTTTTTTTGGAGCCAGCACAGATTGCGGAAACGCTGCCGCGCGCAACGCCACCGGCTACAGCGGGATTTTGCATTTCGCCAACACCGGGCAGTGCAGCTGGCAGGAATACGCGCAGTGGGCATTAAATTGTTGCGGCGAGGCGGGCCTGCCTCTCAAAGCGAGAACGGTTGGTGCAGGAAAGTTAGAAAATATGTCGAACTGGATCGCGCGCCGACCGGTTTATTCGGTGCTTTCCACGAGCAAATACGAGGCTTTGACCGGCACATCACCTCGGACTTGGCGGGAAGCCGTCTCTGATTATATTACGCGCTTCTATTCAAAAAGATGAAAACCCAAATTCTCACTCTTACCCTGTCGATTATTTTTTGCCTGAGTGCGCGCGCCGAATTGAAATGGGAGCAAACTGCCGTTGAACTTCATCCTGCGCGCGGCGACAAACAGGCTATCGGTCATTTCAAATATCAAAACGTCGGCAAGACCCCGGTTCATTTTAAATCCGTTCACGCGTCCTGCGGTTGCACGGCTGCGCAAACTCAAAAGGAGCAGGTTGGGCCAGGGGAGAAAGGCGAGATTACGGCTACCTTCAACATCGGCGATCGCACCGGCACACAGATCAAAACCGTGACGGTGGAGACTGACGAGGCCGCCAATCAGAAAACCGTGCTCACTCTCAAAGCTATTATTCCACAGGAACTGGAGATCAGTCCGACTTTTGTGTTCTGGAAGCAGGGGGACAAACCGGATCCGAAGACGATCAACGTCCATGCCGGGAAAGATTTCGACGTGAAACACATCAAAGTCACTTCGTCGAGTCCTGATTTTCAAACCAAAGTAGAGGAAACCGGCAAAGGACAATTCAAAATTGATGTGCATCCGAATGAGACGAACCGCCAGATGGCGTCCACGTTGACGATTCAATCCGAAAATTCGCCCAAGACGTTTTACGCTACGGCGCGTATCACCACTGCCCCGACTGCTCCAATTGCCCCTGGTGCTCCGACTATTCAGAAAGCGCCAGGTGCAATCGCTCCAACGGCCCCGCCTCGTCCGCCCGCGCCTGCCAGTCAAACGCATTGAAATTTTCGGTTCCACGCCAGGCACTGTTGCTTGGAGCATTGGCGCTCATTCCCTGCGTAGGGCAGGCGATTTATTTCCGCGACAAGATCTCGTGGCAATCGCCAATTCCTCCTTCGGAAATGGTGAGCGTCGATCAGGCGCGCGAATGGGGTGATACGATTATCTGGGTCGACGCTCGTCCCGACGACGAGTTCGCTCGTGATCATGTGCCAGGGGCGATCTCGTTAAACGAAGATCGCTGGAACGAACTGCTGCCGCAGCTTTTGGCTGTGTGGGCGCCAGGGAAAAAGGTCGTTGTTTATTGCAGCGCGCAAAGTTGCGATCTCGCCCGAGAAGTCGCTGAACGCCTGCGCAAGGAGGCGCAGCTTCCCGATGTATTTGTATTACAGGGGGGCTGGGAGGCCTGGGTGAAGAAGAACAGATAAAATGCGCTTTTCACTTGGAAACGTCATTTGGCGGATTGTCGATTTCATTATCGCCGCAATTTTCATCTATGCGGGCGTGCTTAAGGTAATCGACCCGGTTCAGCTCGCCCACGACATCGATCATTATAAAATTTTACCGTGGTCGGTCGGAGTCGGACTCGCTTTTTATTTGCCGTGGTTGGAGATTTTTTGCGGACTCGCCCTGATCTTTCGCGTCTTCTATCGGGGAGCGTTGTCGATTTTGACTGCGCTCGTTGTCATCTTTCTGGCGGCCACGATCGCAGCCAAAGTGCGCGGTCTTGACATCACCTGCGGCTGTTTCGGTCATGCCAGTCAGAACTGGAGTTTTCCGACGCACCTGGCGCTGGATTTGGGGATTCTCGTTGCTCTGGGGATACTTTGTTACTGCAGCGTCGCACGAGCGCGTGCAAACACGCCGGTGCCCATGTCCTAAATTTAGAATAGCACAGCGTGATCAGGAAATTAAAGTCCGGCAAATATCGGTTGTACTCACAAAAGAGAAATCCGAAAACGGGAAAGCGCCGGAATCTGGGAACATTTAGGACAAAGGCCGAAGCCCAAAAACACGAGAGAGCAGTTCAATTCTTTAAACGGCGCTAAGCTTCGCCGCTCCTGAAAATTTCAGGCGCCATACTTGCAAGGCGCTCACTTTGCATCAATTCGATTTTGTCGGCTTGATTGGACTACGCTCCGTGTTTCAAACTGTCTGGCGAAGTCATGAGGCGATTCCCGCGTACGCTTGGATTCTTATTTTGTGGAATGATTCTGGCAGCGGCAGGATGTGGGCGAAAATCAACCAGCGAGGTTGCGGGCGAACCGTCCGCGCAATCACCTTCGGCTTCTACTCCGACGAAGTCGCCACCAACTGCATTGGGGGCGCCGAGCCCAGGGCAATCAGCGGCGGGAATACAGCGACCTGCGTTCGATTTGTCTCGACTGGAAAACAGCGTTCAGCCAGCAGTATTTTGGATCACCGTATTCGATTCATCCGGCAAATTGCTGCGTACCGAGACAGCTTTTTTCATCTCAGGCGATGGCCGTTTCGTCACCACTGCGCATGCAATCCAAGACGGCGTGAACGCTGTAGCGAAAATCGCGGATGGCAGAATTTTTAATGTGACCGGGATCCTCGCTGCCTCGACGGCGCTCGATCTGGCTGTTTTGGAAGCCGACGTGAAATACGTGCCATTTCTGAAGTTGAATGCGAACGCAGATCTCGAAACCGAACGGCGGGTCGGAATCGTAGGCAGTGGATTGGCCGGAACTGACGGCGCGCCGCGTGAAGTGGCCATCTCAAAACGCGAATCCCAACAATTGGAGATAGCAGGCACAATTCCGTCGAGTTCGATCGGTTCCCCCATGGTTACTGAGAATGGGGAAGTCGTGGGTGTGCTAACCTCTGCCGGCGAAAAACCTACGGCTCGAACGGCTGGTGCTGTTGATTCATTGCTTGCTGCGATTGCATCAGAAACGAAGCCACGATGGCCTGAGGTAGCTCAGGCCGCCGTTACACCCACCGCATCGCCTCACCCGACGGTGAAACCACGCCTGGTTTATGCGCCCGCGCCGGCATTCCCACGTGGAATGTCTCAGCGTGGGGGATCTCTCACAGGTCGGTTCCGGTTGACTTTCAACGCGAAAGGCAACGTCACGAATGTGCAGGTGATAAATTCCACCGGTAACCCATACTTTGATTCAGCAGCAATCGAGGGACTTCGGCAATGGAGGTCCGCTCCCGGCCAGGAATGGGTCGCGACAGTTCCTGTTACATTTCAAGGCAGATGAAAGCGCAGACCGCGGCTGCCGGATTCCGCGTCGAATCGGGCCGGACAACCATGGCCCTGCTTACAGGTTCAATTGATTCGCCTCTGCCTTGCGATACGCGCGAAGGTCCCTGGCGCGTGGAGCAAAAGTTAGCTGCAGCAGGCGCATAGCTGCACGTTTCTGAAGAATCACAGTTTCGTTCCAGCAATGAAAATTCGACGGGCAACCGACGCCGATCACGATTCAATCTGGAAAATCTTTCATTCCGTTGTCGCTACCGGCGATACGTACGCGATCGATCCAGACATCTCGCGTGCGGACGCCTTGCGATATTGGTGCGGAACGGACACCGACACGTATGTGGCCGAGAGTAATGGGCGGATTACTGGGACGTACATCTTGCGCGCCAACCAGGCTGGAGGCGGTTCGCATGTCGCGAACGCCGGGTTCATGGTTTTGCCCAGTGCGCGAGGGCGTGGGGTCGGTCGCGCGATGGCTGAACATTGTTTGAATGAAGCGCGTCGCCGCGGCTTTCGCGGCATGCAGTTTAATTTTGTTGTTTCGACAAATGAGTCCGCAATTCGATTATGGAAGCAGCTTGGCTTTAAGATTGTTGGCACATTGCCGGGTGCGTTTCGTCACCCGGAGAAGGGGTACGTAGATGTCTATCTGATGTACCGCTCATTGCTGCGATGAAGCCGACGAATTTTTTCTGATCGCCTTAACACCCCGCCACAGCGGACGCTGTCACCGCAAAGAAACATTGCCAAAGGTGCGGTTTCCTGCTGAATCTGTTGCGCGTGCAGACAGTGATTCAAGTGATCGCGACCGGCCGCGGATCGTTACGCAACAAAATCATGACGGATCCGCAGCTCAGGAGATTTGATTTGATTCCGACCGAACATCAGCGCCCCGGTCGCCCGCATGGCTGGGCCAAAATCCATAGTGAGACTGCGCATGGCGCAATTAATTTGGAATGGCACGCACGCAGTAACACGCTGATCTGCCGTGTCGTGACCAAGCTCGGCAATAAACCGAACTCGATTATCGGTGCGTTTGTGGATTATTTACTGGCCCGGCACCAAAGTCGCATTTTATCGATTCACATTATGCGACGTTAAATCCCGGTGTTTCCCGAATTGGGATTGACCTTCAAAAGACACTCATTGCGCGTTCCAAACCCGATTATTGCTTGCATGGATTTCTGACCCAACAATATGCGAGGCAAAAAAAACGAAGAGCCACAAGCCAACCGCAGAGCTTTCCTCAAGAGTGGAATCGTATTTACGGGAGCGGTATTAGCGGGCTCTGCGTTGTTGCGCGGCGCGGAAGAAAAGGAGACCAAAGAAGCCGATGTAGGGCCTCCTGAAGATTTGATGCGAGAGCACGGCGTTCTGAAACGTGTGCTTTTGATCTACGGCGAAGTGCTGCGCCGTATTGATGCCAGGCAGGATTTTCCGCCCGATGCGCTGGCTGACGCCGCGCGAATTATTCGAAGCTTTATTGAGGATTATCACGAGAAGCTCGAGGAGGATTTTGTTTTTCCGCGCTTCGAAAAAGCCAACCTGCTCGTGGACCTGGTGAAAACATTGCGTGCGCAGCATCAGGCAGGGCGCCAGGTTACGGATGTAACGATGCGGTTTGCAACGATGCAGTCGCTAAAAAATGAGTCAGAGCGTGGGCAACTCGTTACATCGATGCACCAATTCATTCGAATGTACAATCCGCACGAGGCGCGTGAGGACACCGTTCTTTTTCCTGCGTTTCGAAAGATCGTTTCCTCTCACGAGTTCGATGCTTTAGGCGAAGATTTCGAGAAGAAGGAAGACGAGCTTTTCGGTGAAGACGGGTTTGAGAAGGTGGTGGATAAGGTTGCTGGAATTGAAAAGCGCCTGGGCATTTACGATCTCGCTCAATTTACGCCGAGGCTGAAAAGCTGATGCGCAAACATTTCATGACTGATTCGCCTGAGGTCACCATTCTTGCGAGCATCATGGCAGGCCGTGTTTTGCGGATTTTCGATGGGAGAGGGCATCGCAATAAGACAAGAAGCAATCCGGAGCCTACGGGGCTCGAACCCGCAACCTCCGCCGTGACAGGGCGGCGCTCTAACCAATTGAGCTAAGGCTCCCAATAAAGGCGAAACTGTAAGGTCGGCTCTCTTCCGTCGCAACTATGCCCACGACGGGCCAAAGTTTTCTCACTGGCGGCGATTTCTCCAGTCGGATTAATTAAAAATCGATCCAAAAATCTTGTCCGTTTACACCTGCACTGCATTGCGCTCCAAATGGCATGCGATCGGTTTAATGGTTGAACATTTTTAGTACGAGGTGCGTCGAACCTCCGAAAGCTTGCCACGTGAAGATTGCAGATGCTGTTAACAAACGCTATAGTGAGTCTACGGTTCGGCGGATTGACCCAAACCATAAATGAGTGACGAGCGCAGCGAGGGACTTCAGGGCGAGGTTGGGGACTCGGGTCCGGACAATCTTCTCCATTCATTTGATCGGATTATAGCGTCGTTGCCTCCGGGGGATCCGATTCGGCGTGATCTACTGGAATTGCGCCCGGAAATCTCCGATCAACAAGAGACGATGGTCGAGGCGCGTCGAATGATCGAGAAGCTGGAAGAAGTGGTAAAAAAAGTGACTTCTCCCGCGAACCGCATTGGCACCTTCCTGGGAGCTACTTCGAAAGAAACGGCCCACATTGTTGTGGGCGGCGCCGATTATTATTGCAACGTCGATCCTCGGATCCCGCTTGCGAAACTGAAAAAGGGAACGCGGGTTCTTGTTAATGAAGCATTCGTGATCGTTGGCGACCTGGGGTTTGAAACCGCGGGTCCGGTGACAAAAATCACGGAAGTCATCGGTAAAGACCGACTGCGCGTTGGTTCCGAGCATGGGTTGCAATCGATGGTGTTACAGCGGTCCGCCGATCTGGCGGATTCCACGTTGAAATCGGGGGACGAGGTCCGTGTTGATTCCAATTACCGCATGGCCTTGGAGATGCTGTCGAGCACCGAGTCTCACGAGCATTACCTGGATCAAGTACCGGAGTTGCCATGGGAAAAAGTCGGTGGTCAGGAGACAGCGCTGCAGGCGATCAAGGACGCCATCGAGCTTCCGTTGTTGCACTCCGACCTTTTCCAAAAATTTCACCATGCCACCCCGAAGGGTTTCCTGTTGTATGGGCCACCCGGATGCGGAAAAACGCTGATCGGCAAAGCGACCGCTTACAATTTGACCAGACAGCTTCGCGAGAAAACGGGAGCTGAAATGCAGGAATATTTCATGCACGTCAAAGGTCCCGAGATTTTGAATATGTGGGTGGGTGAATCGGAACGAATGGTTCGTGAGATTTTTTCCACGGCTCGCGAGAAACGCGGTGAAGGTTTCATGCCATTTTTATTTATCGATGAAGCTGAATCGATCCTTGGCACGCGCCGCGCATCGCGTCATTCAAATATTCTTTCAACGTTGGTCCCGATGTTTTGCTCGGAGATGGATGGAATCGATTCGCTCAACGACGTTGTTATCATCCTCGCTTCCAATCGCGCTGACCTGATCGATCCCGCTATTTTGCGCCCGGGCCGGATCGACCGGAAAATAAAGGTCAGCCGGCCGGATAAAGAAGGCGCGCGGGAAATCTACCGGATTTATCTCACAGACGATCTGCCTTATGACGGTGTACTTGGCAAAGAAGCCGATGGCCTGTCCGAATCGATTGAGCATTTGATCGAGCGATTTGTGGATTGGCAGTTTACGCGTCGCGACGAGAACAAATTTTTGGAGGTGACGTTGCGTAGCGGACGTAAGGAAACGCTGTACCGCAGCGATCTCATCAGTGGCGCTATCATTGCCTCAATCGTGGAACGCGCAAAAGCGATGGCCATCAAACGTGCTATCGCCACTGAGCAGGAACAAGGAATTCGGGAAGCGGACCTTCAGTTGGCCTTTAACGCTGAATACATGGAGAACGACATCTTTCCGACAACCGACATTACCGAAGACTGGCTCAAGCTGATCGATTACGACCCGGAAAATGTCGTAAAGATTTCGCCTGTTAGACCGATCTCTGACGTGCGAGCACGCGCAATTTCCGGTGTGATCTGAGCGCGAAGGGAAAATGGCCACTGCGCCGCATCGGTCGATCGATCTTTATCCGCCTGTGCGACGGGTGACTTTGGGAAGCACGATGTAATGAAACGCGTGTTTGGGTTGGAGACGGAATACGGTATCACGCTCGGGGGCGCGGAGACCGTTGATGTGGTGGCGGAGTCAATCGAATTGGTCCGGCGTTACACCGAGAACGGTGCACTGATGAAGTGGGATTACGATCTGGAAGATCCGCATCTCGATGCCAGGGGATTTCGTGCCCGGGAATTGCTCCAGGACACCGACGAATCGGCCTATTACGAGATCGACAAGCGCCGCCCACTCAGTTTCGAGGAGATCAAAAGCGATCTGGTGCTTTCAAATGGGGCGCGCTTTTACAACGACCACGCGCATCCGGAATATTCTACGCCCGAGTGCACAACGCTTCACCAGATCGTGGCGCAAGACAAAGCAGGAGAACGCATTCTGGCCGAATGCGCGCGGCGCAGAAATCAGAAGTTGCCGCCGGGATTTGAGGTTCGTCTGTACAAGAACAACACGGACTTTGCCGGGCACAGCTACGGCTGTCATGACAATTACCTCATGAAACGCGATGTGGCATGGGATCGAATCGTCGCTGGCATGCTGCCTTTTCTTATCACGCGCCAGATTTTTGCAGGTGCAGGCAAGATGGGGATCGAAGCTGAAAGTTCGCAGAGCGAGCCCGGTGTTTTTCAGATTTCGCAGCGCGCGGACTTCTTCAGCGTCGTCGTGAGCATTGATACGATGAACCGGCGACCGCTGATCAATACCCGTGATGAACCCCACGTGGACGCGAGTCGTTATCGCCGGTTTCACGTGATTCTCGGCGATTCAAATATGAGCGAATGGGCAACCGCAATGAAGATCGGCACGACAGCGTTGATGCTCGATTTGATTGAGCGCGGAGAAGTGCCCGGGCTCGAAATCGCGCAGCCTGTTGATGCAAACAAATCGATCAGCCGGGATCAAACTTACGATTGGATCATCGAATTGAAGGACGGGCGAAAGATCTCTGCCATCGATGTGCAACGCATCTATTTGCGTGCTGCAAGCAAACTCGATGAAAGCCAGCACGAAGATTGCAGATGGATATTGCAGGAGTGGGAGAATGTGCTGAACGACCTGGAGCGGGACGTCATGTCGACGCGAGATCGCATTGATTGGGCGGCCAAGAAGTTTTTGCTGGAGACGTTACAGGCCGACGAAAAACTTTCGTGGACGGACCCGTGGCTGCAGTCCATCGACCTCGAGTATCACAATCTTGATCTCGATCACGGACTTTACTACGAGTTGCTGCGCAAAGGGTTGATGCGGCGAATTAGCAACGAGGAGGAAATCAAGGCAGCTATCTTTAATCCTCCGGAAACCACACGTGCGTTCTTTCGCGGACGCTCGGTAGCTCGGTTCAATGACGAGATATCGTCCATTCAATGGGACGAAATCGTCTTTACAAACCAGGCCAACTCATTCCGCGTTGCGCTCCCCGAGGCGGCATTGAATGCACGCCTGGACTCGCTCAATCTCGCTGCACGCAACGGCAGGAATTTCTCGGAGTTCCTGAACGCCATCCTGCAGATCAAATAGACGACGCGGGGAAAGTGGACTGCGTCAACGGCCGCGCCAATGGCGCGGATCACACGAGCTTCTACTGCGAATCGCAGCGCCCGCGGCCAATCAACGGATTGGCGGAGCGTGCGGCGCGATCACGAAAGTGGAGCCAGGCTGCGGACTGGCGGTTTCGGGATAATAAGCCTCGCAGCCAAACCGAATGTCCAGCACAGCAGCGTTAGTCGGTGTATTCGGAACGGTCCAATCAAAAGACCTGACGTTTATACCAACGGGCGAAAGGCAGGTGGAGAATGTTCTGCCGCCGTCCAATGATAGCCAAATCTCCATCTCACACAGATGCAGATTTGGCGAATCGGGGAATGCAACGGTCCATTCAATTCTGACTTGCTGTCCGGGATAGACAACCTGTCCGAGACGCGGCGAAATTAACTTTGCAGAATAAGTTTGTTTTTTATTGCTCTGAGCACTTGTCTGCGCAGGAGCGAAAGCAATTGCTACCATCAACACAATCACGATTAATCCAGGGATCTTCATGTTTGGGGCCTCCGTTTCAATCACGATGCAACCCCTCCAGCGTGTTCGATGTCAACGATTTTTTTAGATTTTTTGTCTGCCTGTAAGATCCCGTCCTACGCGGCCAAAGACAGGGAAAACGTCACTCCCACTCGATCGTGCTGGGTGGTTTACTCGAGATGTCGTAGCAAACCCTGTTGACGCCTTTCACTTCGTTACTGATCCGATTCGACATGCGCGTCAGCAATTCATACGGAAGCCGCACCCAGTCAGCGGTCATGCCGTCCTGGCTCTCGACAATGCGAAGCACGACCGTGTTTTCATAGGTCCTTTGGTCGCCCATCACGCCAACCGACTGCACGGGGAGTAAAACGGCAAAGGACTGCCAGACTTTGTAATACCAATCCGCTGCCTCCATCTCACTTTGCACGATTGTGTCTGCTTCGCGCAGAATTGCCAAACGTTCTGGTGTCACTTCACCGAGGATCCGTACCGCGAGACCAGGGCCGGGGAAGGGTTGGCGGTATACAATTTCTTTTGGCAAATCCAGCTGCAATCCCGCCTGGCGCACCTCATCTTTGAACAATTGCCGCAGCGGTTCCACCAGTTCGAAATGCATTTTCTCAGGCAATCCACCCACATTGTGATGCGTTTTGATCACTTGAGCCGGATTGCCCTGGATGGACACGCTTTCAATCACATCGGGGTAAAGAGTGCCTTGCGCCAAAAATTTGTAGCCGCCGTGTTTTCGCTCCCCGTTTTTTCGGTCCTCCTCCAGAAGCTCTTCGGTAGCGTGTTGGAATACTTTGATGAATTCGTTACCGATCAGTTTCCGTTTCTTCTCGGGATCGGTTACACCTTTGAGTAGCGCGAGAAAACGATCGCTGGCGTCCACATACTTTAATCGCACATGAAAATTCTCTCCGAACACACGCTGCACGATTTCCTCCTCACCCGCGCGGAGCAGCCCGTTATTGACAAAAATGCAGGTCAACTGATCACCGATGGCTTTGTGCAGGAGCGCTGCGGTCACAGACGAATCAACGCCACCACTTAAGCCGAGGACGACCTTTTGATCGCCGACCTGCCTTCGGACACGGTCGCAGGCACGATCGATAAATGATCCCATTGTCCAGTCCATCGCGCAGTGACAGATGCGAAACAGGAAATTTTGGAGGATCTCTCTGCCCCGCGGGGTGTGTGCGACTTCAGGGTGGAATTGCAATCCATACAGCTTTCGTACCGGGTCCTCCACTGCCGCAAAGTTGCAACCTTCCGTGGTCCCGATGATTCGAAAGCCTTCCGGCAACGCCGTGACCTCGTCGCCATGACTGTTCCAAACATCGAGCTGATCGCCCAATCCTGCCAGCAGTTCCGAGCCATTCTTAATGTGAAGGGTGCCCGCGCCGTACTCACGTCGCCCCGTAAAGACGACGCGTCCCCCCAGATGATGCGCCATTAGCATCAGTCCATAGCAAATGCCCAGCACAGGCACGCCCAACGAAAAAATGTTTTGGTCAACTTGCGGTGCGCCTTTGTCGTAAACGCTCGCAGGGCCGCCCGAAAGAATCACCCCGTTCGGTCGAAGCGCCGCGATTTCAGCAGCAGGCGTGTCGAATCGGACAATCTCAGAATACACCTGGCATTCACGGATTCGCCGCGCGATGACCTGGGTGTACTGCGAACCAAAATCAAGAATGAGAATCTTCGAGTGCTTCGGTGTGTCGACCATCTTTGAGGCGGCTACGGATGAGTTTGAGGGACGCCGTGTTCTGCGGCAGGATCGCCCGGAGGACGTTCCATCGGGCCAAGCGTTCCCTGACCAGTCACACCGCGTTCAAACTGACCTTGGACTTCTTGGGTCGTGCGCTGCTCGAGCGGGTCGGCGCAACCATTCAGCGCGATGCATGCGATCACGAGGAGGATCGACATGCGATTCATCCGCATATTCTATAAATGCTATGACCTATTGCAATTGCGGAATGATTCGGGGGGAATTGGTTGAAAGGTTAAAATAGTTAACCGGTCAATCTATTCCCGTTTTAACCTTTTAGTGTTTTGACTTTTTACGTGTCTGCATGATCGATCCCGAACTTTTGCTACAAGGTTATCGGCTCGGCGTTTTTCCGATGGCCATGGAGGACGACTCGATCCAATGGTTTTCGCCGGATCCCCGGGCAATTTTGCCATTACACGATTTTCATGTGCCACATGCTCTGCGCCGCGTTATGCGAAGAAAGGTCTTCGAAACGACCACGAATAAAGAGTTCTCGGAAGTAATCGAACAATGCGCAAAAAGAGAAGATACGTGGATCAATCCTGAAATCATTGAGAGTTACACTCGGCTACACCAGCTCGGTTACGCGCATTCGGTTGAAGCGTGGAAGGGAGGCAAGCTTGCAGGCGGCTTGTACGGCGTGGCGGTCGGCGGCGCTTTTTTTGGCGAATCGATGTTTCACTGCGTCACCGACGCATCGAAAGTCGCGCTGGTTGCGCTGGTAAACCATTTGCACGCCAAAAAATTTGCCTTGCTCGATACGCAATGGCTCACCCCGCATTTGCAGCAATTTGGCGGCATTGAAATTTCACGCGACCATTATTTGCGCATGCTGCGGAGTGCCGTGGAGTTGCCGTGCAGGTTTTGAGTTGTGCGTTGAGCGTTGGACGATTTCTGCTTTAGTAGCAGCCCGTTCATTAGCGAGGGCGGCGAGAGATATTTTGCAAAGGCTGGGTAGCTCAGTTGGCAGAGCAGTGGACTGAAAATCCACGTGTCGCCGGTTCGATTCCGGCCCCAGCCACGCTTTAGCCAAAACAGCTATGCGGACCCAGTCAACCAAGTACGATTGGAAAGATGCAGGCGAGG
>DASREH010000104.1:0-9548 GCA_035652195.1 Candidatus Udaeobacter sp.
CTTCACAATCTCAAGCACAACAAAGTACTTCACGAACAAGTCGTATTGCTCACCGTCCGAACCGAAGAAATTCCCTATCTGGCCAACCGCAAAGATCGGGTCACATTAGAGAATTTGGGCGAGGGCTTCTGGCGTGCACAGATCCATTTTGGATTTATGGAGAAGCCCAACGTCCCGTTGGCGCTGAACAGCGTTAAGCAACTTGGCCTTCGGTTTGATGCCATGCGCACCACCTACTTCATCGGACGCGAAACAGTTCTGGCGACGCGCAAAGTAGGTCTCTCCTCGTGGCGCGGCACTCTTTTCGCCTGGATGACGCGCAATGCCGGCGATGTGACCTCGTACTTCTGCCTGCCGCCAAACGGGGTCGTCGAATTAGGCGCTCGCGTCGAAGTCTGATTCGGTTCGACTAACCAAAACGGAAATTAGAGGCAGGTCTGCACAGCTGAGAAAGAGCTTGCCAGCCACTATTGGCCCAATTGAAAGTTAGAACTCATAGCGATGGCCGAGATTATTTCCGCAGGCGTCCATCGGCCGCGCAATGTTGATTGGCAGCGCGCCGCGGCGCTGCTTTATGGCGACTGGGGCACTAGCAAGGCTTACGTCTTAGGCTTGGCATTCGTTGCCGCTGGCTTCGCGTCTTTTCCGATTATCCTCGCCGTGTGCGCGCTGACCGCGATCGTTGCCTTTAACTACGTCATTGTCTGCGCCCATTTTCCCGACGGCGGAGGCGTTTATTCTGCCGCACGGCAACAGAGCCGGTTTCTCGCCTCAGTTGGCGCGCTTTTGTTGATTGCAAACTTTCTTGTTACCGCTGCCCTCAGCGGGTGGGCGGGAGTTACTTATCTCGGTGTTCCCAGCCAGTACGCTCCCGTGTCCGCCATGGCAGTGATTCTGATCCTGGGAGTCATCAATTACTTTGGCCCAAAACACAGTGGCAGTGTCTCAATCTGGTTAGCTGTGCCAGCGGTTATCGTGGTCGTGGTCACGATCGCGTTTAGTGCGCCCTACCTAAATTTTACCCATCTCGAGCCTCGTCATACCGATCTTGAGACCGTTTGGGTGCAGTTCGTCGGAGTGATACTTGCTTTGAGCGGCGTCGAAGCGATTGCGAACCTCACCGGCGTGATGAAACTCGACCGGAATGCCACACCAGATAAGCCGAAAGTCACTCACACAGCGACAAAAGCCATTCTGCCCGTGGCGCTGGAGGTAGTGGGTGGAACCGCGTTACTCGGCTGGGCGATGCTGTCGCTCCCAAAATCTTACGCGCCGGAATTGACGGCCCATAAAGAGGATATGCTGCGCTTCCTGGGGCAGCATTACGCCACGCTGGTCGGCGGAACATGGTTTGGTGATGGCTTCTCTCTCTTCGTTGGTGCCGTATTCGGTCTTTTACTGATTAGTGCGGTTAACACGGCCATCGTCGCAATGATTGGCGTGATTTATATGATGGCTCAGGACGGCGAGATGCCGCCACAATTCGCGCGACTCAACAAGCACGGCGTGCCGTGGATTCCACTCGTTGTTGCCGTCGCAATCCCGGTCTTTGTGCTTGTAATCACCAAACAGTTTGAGGCTTTGGCAGGCCTCTATGCCATAGGCGTGGTGGGCGCTATCGCTGTCAATCTGGGTGCCTGCACATTTAATAAACGGCTGGGCTTACGACTGTACGAGCGCCTGATTATGGGCGTCACATTTTTTGTTCTAGCGTTAGTCGAGTTGACGATTGCAAAGACCAAACCTGACGCTCTTTTCTTCGCAGTTTGCGTCCTTGGCGTAGGACTCGGATTTCGCACTTATTCCCATCAGATAGCTGGTTTAAAGACGCTGACTGTCACGCGGAAGGTTGCCGAGATGGTGACGCCGGACCTGGCCACCACTATGCAGACGCGCCTGCAGGAAGGTCACAAAATCATGGTCGCCGCACGCGGACTTACTCCTGTGCTTACATTTGCGTTGGATGAAGCGCAATTGCGCAGCGCCACCCTCTATGTCTTGTATGTGAAAGAGATCGCGGTGTTTTACGCCCGCGGACCCACCACCGCCGGGCGCCCCAAGTGGCAGGAGGATCCCGAAGCAGCAGCAATTATGTCAGCAATGCTCAAACTTGGAGCTGAACGCGGGATTTGTGTGCTGCCAGTCTACGCTGTGAGCGAAAACACAGCTTCGACGATTTTGGATCTGTCGGCGACCATGGGTGTCGATTATCTTATCATCGGTGCGTCACAACGTACTGCCATGGCCAAATTGCTTCGCGGCAGCGTGGCTACGAACGTGGCGGCGCAATTACCTGATTCAATCCATCTTTTGATTTTCGGATGATCGGACTCGACGAGCGCCCTTTACAATGGGCTGGCAAAGGCGCTTACTTGCTGATTCCAAAGAAAGCGTCCAGAGCGCGCGTGCCAAGGGCTTTCCAAATCTTGATTACTTCGTAGGTGATAACCGTCGTGAAGGTCACGGCGAACCAGACGCAGACAGCCTCAATTGGCAGACCCGACCACGCTCCGATCTGCAACCCGACCAGAATATTGCTCCGATATTCCCACCAGCCGTATGGCAGGGCAAGCGTCGCTTCCCATAGCAGGCTGATAAGGAGAAGCAGAAAAAACGTAAAACTGAATGCGCGCCAATTGATGAACTGCTGTGCTGTATAAAAAAAACCGGCTGAAGGAATGAGCGAAGCACAGACTAAATAAACAAAGTACCAGGGAAAACCTTCCGATGTGCCGGCTAGGAATTTGCGGTACGCAATCGCGGCCCCGATTAGGACAACGCCGAGAATGAGGGAAGCAAAATGAAAACGAACGATGCGCCGTACATCTTTGGCGGCCTCTTCGTAGTCCGGCACATTATAAGCAGCCATCCAATATTCGTCGCACCAGATGTAACTCAGCAGCACGAGCATGAAGCCCGTAAGATAAAAAACGAATTCTTCAACGGGAATCCCTCCGCCCAGCGCAGGAATCTCCCAGCCAATCGTGGCCAGTTTGTTTGGAAAAACGAAGAACGCATTGCCGAATAGCAGGTCGAGCGCGAACCCGAGAGGAGTGAGGACGCCGATTGTGCGCCAAAATGCTTTCCGTGGAAACTTGAGATCAGGCCGAGAAGCAAACCATAATGCAAGAACTGCAATGGGAACGACAAACAATGCCAGGCTCCAGGTGTATCCGAGCGGCGTTGGGTTATCAGAGGTCGCCTGCAAGATTGCCGGATGAACGATCGTTCGCAATGTAATCGCAGCTGGAACAATGAGTGCCGCGGCGATGAGAAAAACGGCGTAAAAAGCCTTGCTGCGTTCTCGCATGAGGACTGCAGCCTAAACAGAACAGTTTTAAGTTTTAAGATTTAAGTTTTAAGATTGGAGCCGTCGTGATCGCACCCAAGGTCCTAATCGCCGATAGAATTTCGTCGCGTGGAGTGGATGAGCTTTGTCGCGATGGCGCAATTGAGGCGATTGTTAAAACTGGGTTAAACGAGAAAGAGCTTGTCGATTTGATTGCGGACTTCAGCGGTCTCGTCGTACGCAGTCAGACAAAAGTCACCGCAGATATTTTGAATGCTGGTGCGAAATTGCGGGTCGTAGGACGCGCCGGTGTGGGCGTGGACAATGTTGATGTTGAGACCGCAACACGGCGCGGCATCATCGTATTGAATGCCCCCGGAGGAAATACAGTTTCCACAGCCGAGCATGCGTTTTCGCTGTTGCTCTCGGCGGCGCGCAAGATTCCACAGGCCGACGCGAACGTTCGGAGCAAACGTTGGGACAAGAAGAATTTCGAAGGGGTCGAGCTCTACAATAAAACCCTTGGCATAATCGGAATGGGCCGCATCGGCGGCGAACTAAGCAGGCGGGCCATTGCTTTCGGAATGCGGGTGGTTGCGTACGATCCGTATCTTTCCGCATCGCGCGCTCGCAGTCTGCAAGTCGAACTCGTAGACGAGCTCGACGATTTGCTGAAAGCCTCCGACTTCATTTCTCTGCACACACCGCTGACCGCAGAGACACGCCACATCCTGGATGCAGCACGTTTGCAGAAGACGAAACGCGGAGTCCGCCTCATCAATTGTGCACGCGGCGGATTGATCGAGGAAAATGCACTGGTACAAGCGTTGGAAAATGGACATGTGGCCTGCGCTGCTCTGGACGTTTTCGAGGTCGAACCACTTCCTGTCGATTCTCAGTTGCGCGGTGCGCCGAATCTAATTCTTACTCCGCATCTCGGGGCTTCGACTGCGGAAGCACAGGAGAGCGTTGGGATTGAAATTGCGAACTCGATCCGTGCGGCGCTGCTCGAAGGCACCCTTCGTAATGCCGTGAACATGCCCAACTTGGATGCCAAAACTTTGGCGGTTATTGGACCGCACCTGCGGTTCGGCGAGAAATTAGGCAGATTCCTGTCTCAGCTTGCACCGAAACGCACTGAGACGCTGAACATCAATTACAGCGGGAAGGTTAACGAAGTCGACACGACGGCAATCACCCGTTCAATCCTGAAAGGCTTCCTTCAGATTGCTGGCGGCAGCGAAATCAATGAAGTCAATGCTCCGGGTTTTGCGGAGAGCCTCGGTTTGAAAGTGAGTGAATCGCGTCTGAGCGCCTTGGGAGATTATACCGATATGCTCGAACTCTCTGCCGCGGGTGAGGGACGAATGGTTTCGGTCGGCGGCGCTTTCTTCGGGGCTACGCCAAGAATTGTAAGCATCAACAGTCGTCCGGTCGAAGCGAAGCCTCATGGCGTCGTCTTGGTGTTGGAAAATACCGACCGCCCGGGAATGATTGGCCGAATCGGCACGTTGCTCGGCGATCACGGCGTAAACATCGCAACAATGTCGCTGAGTCGAAATCAGGCAGGCGGCACGGCGCTCACCGTCCTAAATCTCGACGCTGCGCCAGACGAAGAGTTGTTAGCTAAACTTTGCGCAAGCGAGGACGTCCATTCGGCGCAGGTGATCGAGTTGTAACGGTCTCTTTGTTAGAGCGACTGGCTGCAAATCAATTTTCTTGCTTTGTATCGATCACATCCGGTACAAAGTCGGTTCATTATGGATTTTAGCGCTCACTCTATTCTGTGGACTCTGGTAATCGGTCTTATTGTTGGTGGGATCGCGAAATTGTTGATGCCGGGAAAAGATCCTGGCGGCTGCATCATCACGATTTTGCTGGGTATCGCCGGCGCGTTTGTTGGAACGTGGATTGGCCGCATTTTTGCCGGTGAAAACTATATCGCTGGCTGGATCATGTCCGTTGTCGGAGCCATGATCTTATTGCTGCTGTATCGATTGTTCTTTAAACGCGGCGCATAGTTATAGATCCGCAGACGACAGTTACTCTGGTGCTCCTCACCGCGAGCGCCAGCTCTCTGCTTCACGCTGGCTTGGCGAGGATTTCCCCACAATTGCAGCTGTCGCGTCGGACCTCGCTCTTGATTGCGTTGCAACGAACTCTGTTTGCTCGGCATCGTGAATGCTGGATTGTCATTGCTTCATGGCTGCGCCCACGAGATTCCGGATGCTTATTGCATTCGCAGCTCTCTACATAGTCTGGGGTTCGACTTATCTGGGGATCCGCTTCGCGATTGAAAGCATTCCGCCATTCCTGATGGCGGGATCGCGGTTCCTGCTCGCGGGGGTAATTATGTTCGCCATCGCCTGGTCACAAGGTGCATACAAAGCAACCTGGGCAAACTGGCGTGTGTCGTTGATCGTGGGGGCTTGTCTGTTGCTGGCAGGGAATGGCGGCGTCACGATCGCAGAGCAGTATATCGACTCAGGCCTGGCGGCGCTGATCGTTGCGATCGTTCCGATTTATATCGTCATTCTGGGTTGGATGACGGGAACAGCTCCTAAACCAGCGCCGATTATCTGGCTCGGTCTAATTGGTGGTTTCGCTGGCGTGGGAGTTTTGCTTGGACCAGCTCTGCGCTTTTCTTCCAGTGACGGCCGACATCCTGCCATCGGGATGTCGATCCTTCTGGTTTCGTCCTTCATCTGGTCTGCGGGATCGCTCTATTCACGCAGCGCGAAGCACGCACCTTCTCCGTTTTTGACGGCTGCGCAGCAAATGCTTTGCGGTGGAGTGCTCCTTTTGCTTGCCGGATTTTTGACTGGCGAGCTTCGGAGTTTTCATCCGCGCTCAATCACCATGTTGTCGCTCGTTTCATTCGTGTATCTGATCGTCATAGGAGCTGTGGTTGGGTATACTGCGTACATCTGGCTGCTTCGCCATTGTGAGCCGGCCAAGGTCGCCACTTACGCTTATGTGAACCCGATTGTTGCGGTTTTGTTAGGCGCCGGTTTTGCTGGTGAAAAATTGAGTATTCGCGTTCTAATTGCGGCGGCGCTGATCATCGGTTCAGTCGCGATTGTGATTACAACGCAACAATTGAGAGCAAGAGCTGAGCCTGCAATTGGCTCGGCAATCCAGCCGGCCGATTAAACACGGACATGAGCAGCGAACCTCCGCTTCGTGATTCGAAAAATCGGCGCCAAACCATCGAAGTCGTTAGACGTAACTGGCAGGCCGAAGTTGAGACCGCACAAACCTATCGCGATCTCGCCGAGCGCGAGAGCGACGAGAAAAGGAGAGGCGTCCTTCTGCGTATGGCAGAAGCCGAAGAACGGCATGCGCAGCGCTGGGAGAAAAAGCTGAAAGATTTAGGGGAAGAACCACCTGTTCTTAAGGACACGCTGAGACGGCGGCTAAGCCGATGGTGGAACAAAATTGCCGGAGCCGAGGTGGCCATTCGTCGAATGGAAGCAACAGAAGAACGTCAGGAGGCCGAATTTCATTCTCAAGCAGCGCTCGCTTTTTCCGGCGAACAGGACGTGCAGGAATTTCTGCGAAAGAGCGCGCTCGAGGAAAAGGCGCACGCGCGGGTACTAAGCGCCATGGCTCCGCCGGTCAGTCCACGCACAGCGCTCGATCGAATTCTTAAACGCGAACGGTGGCATGGCCGCGGCGGCAGCTGGGTGGCAGATGCAATTTATGGCGCGAACGATGGGTTGGGCGCCGTATTTGGAATTGTTTCGGGCGTCGCAGGCGCAACAAACAATCAACAACATTACATTCTAATTTCCGGTCTTGCCGGGATGCTTGCATCGACTCTTTCCATGGGGGCAGGGGCGTACCTGGCCGCAAAGAGTGAAGCAGAAGTCTATGAAGCCGAGATTTCGCGCGAACGAGCGGAGGTCGAAGAAAATCCTGAAGAAGAAATCGAGGAGATGTCGCTCTTTTATCAGCTACAAGGCTTCACTCCGGAAGAATCGCAGAGAATGGCAGAACGTCTGGCACAGCAACCTGAACAATTTGTGCAGGCAATGGCGCAGAGCGAGCTCGGCCTGTCCGAGCATCGGTTTCCGAACCAATGGACTTCTGCAACTTCGGCGGCCGTCTCGACGGCGATCGGAGCATTTGTTCCAATTATTCCGTTCTTTTTCTCCGGCGGAATGACGGCTGTTATCATTTCATTCGGCATCAGTCTGGTTGCACACTTTCTGGTAGGCGTACTGAAATCGCTGATCACCATCCGCTCCTGGTGGGCATCGGGGCTGGAAATGACGTGGATTGGTATCATTGTCGCCGTCGTCACTTACGGGCTCGGGCTTGCGTTTGGCTCGTTAGGCTAACCTCGCTGACACATCGTCAAAGCCAGTGCAAGGATTTGGAATTCCTCCGCCTTGGAAGCGTCGGGGCCGTCCCAAAAATGGAATCGCTGCTTCCCAAAGGTGGAACGACGCAAACAAGGCGACGAAAAGGGCATCGAATCGGATTCGCCTTATGATGAACGGCTTACATCATCGAGCAGTTTCTGGCATGGAGCTTGCGTAAAGAAGTGCCATGAACAAGGAAACACCGATGAACGATGAATTCGAATCTACTTACGCTCTGTTAATGCGATCGGAAGAAAAAGGTCGTGGGGTTCTTGAAACAGTGCTCTACGTCGCGTTCATTCTGAGCGCTGTATTGTTGATCTGGGAATTTGCGCATAGCTCCCTGAGGGTACAGCCGGATCGGGTTGGACAAGAGATCGTCAGGAATGCGGCAAAGACTCAAATGATATCGCAGAGTTGACGGCCAGTGAGGTGTCTGCTTTGCCTTAACTAACATTAGTGGGTGTGAAACAGGATATTCGATACGCGTTCCGCATGCTGCGAAAGCAGCCAGGTTTCACTGTGATCGCCATTCTAACGCTAGCGCTCGCCATCGGCGCAAATACGGCGATCTTTAGCGTGGTCAATGCCGTTCTGCTGCGGCCTCTGCCTTATCCCGAGCCAGATCGTCTGGTTCTCGTTAGGGAGCGCACAAACATTTTCGATTCCGGTTCGGTCAGCCTCCCGAACTATCTCGATTGGCGTGCCAACCAACGCGGATTCACTGATCTTGCTCTGTTCAGGCGAGAGGAAGCAAATCTGTCCGGCGTGGGCGGTGATGTGGAAGCAGAGCGCGTCGGTTCGGCGCGAGTGACTTACAATTTTCTTTCTCTACTCGGATTGGCGCCGGAGCTGGGACGGGATTTTCGCGAATCGGACGATGTGCCGCATTGCAAAAAAGTCGTACTCATTTCCGATGGATTATGGAAGCGTCGGTTCGGCGGTTCGCGCGGAGTTATCGGCCAAACCATTATGCTAAATGGCGAGCAACGCGAGATTATCGGCGTCCTTCCGCCGAATCTTCAGTTGCCAAGAAAAGCGCAGGTTTTTATTACGCTGGGGGATCTGCGCGCGGCAAAGGATTACATCGATCGTGACAACCATCCTGGATTTTCTGCGCTGGGCCGGCTCAAACCAAATGTGAGCCTCGCACAAGCGACAGCTGATTTGAACACCATTGCGGCAGAACTGGAACGTCGCTATCCGGATTCCAATACTGGACGTCGCGTCACCGCGCTGATCCTGCTTGAATCCGCGGTGAAGGATTATAAACAGGGCGTCACTTTGCTTCTTGCCGCGGTCGGCTGCGTGCTGCTCATTGCCTGCGCCAATGTCGCAAATTTGCAACTGGCGCGCTCTCTTGGCCGTGAACAAGAGCTGGCGGTGCGCGCCGCGCTTGGCGCAAGCCGTCGCCATCTTGCCAAGCAGGTATTTATCGAAAGCGCAATCGTGGCGGTGCTTGGCGCGATCGTAGGCGTTCTCCTCGCACTTTGGGGATTGGATGCCATCAAGACCATCGCACCCGGCGGTTCTGCAAGTTTTGCTCCCTCTGATGCAAGTCGTTTTCAGGAAGCGAGTCTCGATCTTAAGGTGCTGGCGTTTACTGCAGCGATGGCGATCGGCACTGGATTGCTGGTCGGTGTTTGGCCAGCCTTGCGAGTTTCCCGCTCCGCCTCGCTCACACTTTCGCTTCACGAAGGTGGTCGCGGAACCAGTGATGGGGTGCAACGCCAGCGTGTGCGTTCGGGACTCGTCGTCGCGCAAGTGGCTCTGGCCTTACTGCTGCTGGCCGGCGCGGGATTGACGTTGAAGAGTTTTCGCAACGCGCAAAATGCGCCGCTCGGATTCAATCCAGAAAACATTCTGGTTGCCGACGTTTTGCTGCCAAAAGC
>DASREH010000105.1:0-12322 GCA_035652195.1 Candidatus Udaeobacter sp.
CGAATCCCTAGCACGGCATCCCCGCCGATATGCAAGATGGTCGAAAGACGCACACCGGCTTGTCCCAAATAATAACCGGTGCTCGAAGCCATGCCGCCTGAGCGGCTGATGATTCCGACTCCCTTCGGGATGCCGGGCTTAAACCATTGTCGCGCACTTTCCGCGCGACCTCCGATCATGCCCACGACAGCTTTGCCCGGGCTCAATGCTCCCAGTGTGTTCGGTCCAAGGAACATTGCTCCTTTTGCTTTCGCTGCTGCCGCGATTTCCATTGCGTCCCACACAGGCACGCGGTCGGGCACCAGCACTGTCAGCTTGATCCCCGCGTCAATCGCAGAAATTGCCGCATCCTTCACTCCTGCGGCGGGAACAAAAAGGACTGAGATGTCGATGGTGCCTAACGAAGTCACCGCGTCTTGCGGTGTGTTGAACACCGGGACACCGAGAACATTCTGGCCCCCTTTGCCTGGGGTCACACCGGCAACCACGTTCGTTCCGTACTCGCGCATCAGTCGCGCGCGCGCGCGTCCTTCGCGACCCGTGATGCCTTGTATCAGGACACGCTTTTTCTCATCAATTAGAATTGCCATTTAGTCACCGCCTCCGACTAATTCGTCCAATCCCGGAATGTCCAACTCGAGATAAAAGCCTTCAATCTCACCCAGGCGACACTCCACATCACAAGCAAGTAACTCGGAATCTTTGGTCGCGAATTCCTCGTCGGATACTGAAGGAACAGGCACTCCCTCGCGATCGACAATCAATCCGCCGGACAGTGTCTCGACAGCACTGCAAATCTGTGGCCACTGCTGAGTATCGATCCAAACGCTACCGTTTTTGACGGGCAGAGAAACGAGTGCCGAATCTTTCATAAATTTCGGAGCCCGTGGGATTCGGGGTTTCCAACTGGTGCCGCCCGCGCTCTCCACGAGTTCGGCAAAGCGCGTCGCAATAGTGGCCGGTGTATCGGTCTTACGATATCCTTCGACGGAGGCGCGTAGCAGCCTGGCCATTCGACGCAAGATGTCCACGGCGCGATCTTCGGTGTTTCCACCGAGACGGATCACGGCTGGAATATCGAGATCGAGTTCCCAAAAAGCCTTAGCCAATCCGTACGCGGACCAATATTGTTCCTGGCTCGCTACGCCTGAACCGGAGCCGAAGTAACCCACCAAACCGGGCTGAGCCAAAATGATTCGCGCGGCGCGATACACCTTCGAAGCCGATGGATTGCCGCTGGTGTCTGTAAAATTAGCAATGGTGAATCCTGCATTCACGATGGCATCCATCGACATCATCGATCCGCCGCCGCCAGCTCCATGAAAACCGACGAGACCTTTGGAATTTTTGGGAGCCGTCGTCGCCAATTGCGCGAAATAAAATGTGCCCCGGTGATCGGCTTGTTCGACTGCGTAAGCAATGCGTTCGAGCGCAGTCGGTGGATGATCGAACTCGCGGGCAATTTCAATTCCCAGGTCAGGGTGACGCACAACGGCATAGTCATCAATCGTGATGCGGCAGTCGGCTGCAACGAATTCACCGGTGCTGGTTAACACGAGCGGATTAATTTCCAACGAACGGGCTTCAACGCTGCGCGCCGCTTGGAACAATTTGCGAATGGATTCGGCTAATTGCGCCGCGTGTTTTGGCGAAACTCCGCTTGAAGCGACAGCGTCATTCACGGCCGAATCGAGCGGTCCTCCCTGGACATCGCAAGGAATGCGGCAAGTCGATCCGGCACGTTCTTCAATTCCCGAGCCGCCGCCCGCCGCGAAGATGATCATGGGCGCGCGAGCCGCATCATCAATCGCAAAGGAAAGAAAAAACTCGCGGTCGATATTGATCTTCTCCTCCACCAAAACAGCTTCGACAGGAAACTGCCCCACTTTCATGGCGAGCATTCGCGCCGCGTGCTGGCGAACCTCCTCCGTCTTTTGAGCGAACGCTACCCCGCCGATGCCGGCCCGCCCCGTGGTCCAGGCTTGAATCTTCACGACCACGTCGCCGCCGATCTTTTCGGCTGCCTTTACTGCTTCCTCCGGTGTTCGAGCCGAAGAGCCCCGCGGAACTCTAAATCCGTTGGCGGCAAGAATTGCCTTCCCTTGATATTCGTGAAGTCGTGCCATGATTGCGTTGCGTCGCGCGACTGTAGCGAGATTTTTAGTGAGCGCACGTGGGACGCGCGCTACCCGCCGACAGCCTGATAATGGCCCAGTCCCCGCTTCCACATGAATTTCGCCCAAGCCCACGCCAGGAACAGCCAACCCGTCTGAATTGCCAGCGCCTGAGCGAGCTCAGCGCCTTTCAAGCGCCCGAGAAAGATCGCGATCGGACAAAACAATTCGTAATAGAACGGAAGCCATTTCATAACCGCCTGAACCGCAGATGGCATGATGTCGATGGGAAACATCTGACCGCCCAGGAAATATTCGAACGAATAGACGATGAAAACGATTGTCGAGATTTCCAGAATCCAAAAGGCCATCATGGCCAGGCTGTAGGTAATAAAGAACTGAATAAAGGCCGCCATCAGCATCGAAACAGTTGCAAACACGTAGACCATGGGATCCGTCGGAAGGACGATGTATTCGCGAAAATAAATAAAGATCAGCGCGATCGGTGGCAAAGTAACGAATGTGTAGACGAGGCGTCCGCTTAAAAAAATGCTGAAGCGGTACGTGAGATAACTCATGGGCTTCGTTAGAAGCGCATTGATTTGGCCCTCGCGAATATCGGCCGCGATTTGCCATTCATCTTCCGTCGGCGTGACCAGATTGCTCACCAGGATGGTGAGTAAATAATAATAGATCATCGAGCCGTAATCGTAGCCATGCAGTCCGCCGCCGCGTTCTTTGAAAACCGCACTCCAAAGAAACACCGTGCCAGCCAACGGAATGAGTCCGAACAAGGCGCGCAAAAAGTAATTCCACCGATAAACGAAGGTGTTTTGCAGCCCGATATTGAAAACCGAGAGGTACTTTTCGATGTTGCCCGCGGTCATTACTCTCAGTTTGCGTCAGTTCGAAGACGACTTGCTGGACAGATCCGCGGCGAGATTGATCGCGGCAATCATGCTATCGGGACGCGCAATTCCTTTGCCGGCAATTTCAAAGGCGGTGCCATGATCGGGACTGGTGCGAGTAAAAGGCAGGCCCAGCGTGACATTAATTCCTTCGTAGAACGCCTGAAGTTTCAACGGGATCAAACCTTGATCGTGATACATGCACAGAACCCCATCAAATTCACCTTCAACGACACGATGAAAAATTGTGTCGGGAGATTGCGGGCCCGTGAAGGCAGGTGGTGCCCCGTCCGAAATCGGTCGCAATCGGTTTAGTTCGGCGACCGCCGGGGCGATGATCTCAATTTCTTCGCGGCCGAGCTTGCCAGATTCGCCGGCGTGCGGATTCAATCCAGCAACGGCAATCCGCGGAGAGCTTGCGCAGCGCGAATCCAGGAACTCTGCCAGTAACAGACCGACACGAACGATCTCCGATTCGTTGAGCGCGCTTGCGATCTTCGTCAACGGAAGGTGACCCGTCACCAGAGCAACGGTGATTTTCCGGCTGGTTAAACACATCGCGAAATTTTTGACCCCGCAACGCTCCGCGAAAAATTCTGTCTGCCCGGGAAACTTGAATCCTGCTTCGTACATCCGGGCCTTGTGAATTGGGCCTGTGACGATTGCATCCAGTTCACCGCGCCTCACAAGCGTGATTGCTTCTTCCAGCGCGGCAGCTGCGGCACGCGCAGTTTCAGGCGTCGGATTTCCTGGACGGCACGCGGCGTATTTACCGATGACTTTGCATTCAGCGGCTCGCGTAATCCGGTTCGAGTTTAGAGCGAGGTCCACAACTTCTGGCCCAATTCCAGCACAATCCCCAAGCGTAATTCCGATTCGCGGCTGTTTATCTGCGCTCATGGACTCGGATCATATTATAATCTTAATTAACGGATTCCCGCCACGATTACGAGCGCAAGACCAGAACGCGGAGACTTTTTTTCGATTACACAGGATTGATTTTCCCCGTAGTTTAAGGAAAACTGCTCCCCGGCATGCAGCACGTCACCGCGTTCTCTAGTCCGCAAACGGTTCCCGCTGCGCCTGCCGCCGTGCGAAAGCAAGGGTTATGGATCTTGGACAGTTGGCGGGATCTGGTTCTTTACGTCTGCACCCCGCTCCTGATCATACCCATCTTCCTGGTGGCACAAGCGCGTTGGAGCGCGCAGGACATTTATCTGTTTGTCGCCGCTTTTGGTGCCATGGGTCACCACCTGCCCGGAATGATTCGGGCTTACGGAGATCGCGCTTTGTTTCAGCGTTTCAAATGGCGCTTCATTTTTGCCCCGGTTTTTTTGGTCGTCGTATGCGCTGCTTTTTCGATTTGGGACCTCAAGGGCATTGTACTGGTGGCCTTTGTCTGGGGCGTCTGGCACGGCATGATGCAGACCTACGGCTTCTGTCGAATCTACGATGCCAAAGTCGGTTCATTTGCCGAGATCACGCGCCGTTTGGATTTCGCATTGTGCGGAGTCTGGTTTGCCACGGCCGTGCTGCTTTCTCCGCAGCGAATGACCGACACTCTTGAAACCTACTATTCCGCTGGCGGCCCGTTCATTCCGCCGGCGTTGCTTCACAATGCGCAACAGGCGTTGCTGGGTCTGGCTGTCGCGGTTGCCGCGTTGTTCCTCGCCAATTATATCTGGTCCTGGGTGCGTGGGCAGCGACCAAGTCCGGTCAAGCTGGTTCTTCTGGTCACCAGCATATCGTTCTGGTGGTACTGCAACAATATTGTGGCTAGCGTTCTAGTCGGAATCGCGTTGTTCGAAGTCTTTCACGATGTCCAGTATCTCTCGCTGGTTTGGATCTATAATCGTAAACGGGTCGAGTCTGACACCTCGATCGGCGGATTTATGCGCTTCGTGTTCCGTCGCAGTGGGTCGCTGATTGGTCTTTATGTCGGTCTGATCTTCGCCTACGGAGCGCTTGGTTATTTCAAGTCGAGTATCGGCGTGGATTCTGTGAAAAGCATTCTTGCCGGTGTGGTGACCGCGTCCGCGTTGCTTCATTTCTACTACGATGGGTTCATTTGGAAAGTCCGCGAGAAATCGACCAGGCAATCTCTGGGCATCACTGGCGGCACAGCGGACGTGTCGCTGGGTGGATTTTTTCCTGGCTGGGCGCTCCACGGCGCGAAATGGGTAGGCGTTTTCGTCATCCCATTGGGAGCGCTCTGGCTTGGTCAGACCCACACCGCCCGGACCGAGCTTGATCGCGTGGCGATGATCGCCGCTGATCTTCCTACCAGTTCCCGGGCGCATCTTAATCATGCCACGGCTTTGCAGGACGCCGGCAAAGATGATGAAGCTGCTGCGGCTTTTTCCAAGGCGCTCGTCCTTAACCCTGATTCCGCCAAGGCACACGCTGGTCTCGCGACGATTTCAATTGCGAAGGGTCACTTCGATGACGCGCATCAGCATTTTCAAGCAGCGTTAAAGATCGACCCGGATAATGCGGAGTACCACTCCGGATATGCATACTTGTTGGATCAACAAGGCCAATACGACCAGGCGGCCGCTGAGTGCGAAACCGCAGTCCGGTTGGCCCCGAAATCTGCGCAAGCTCACCACAGCTACGGCGCGTTTCTGGAAAAACACGGCAAACTGGAAGAGGCCACTGTGCAGTATCGAGAAGCGGTGCGTACCGATCCCGGCCTGGTCGATGCTCAAATAGATCTTGGTACCGCGCTTTTGGGACAAGGCGATTTCGCAGGCGCGAAAGAGCATCTTCAAATTGCAACGAAACTCGATCCAAAACTTGCGCAGCCGCACAATTATCTCGGCAAAGTTTTCATGGGAGAAGGCAACATTTCCGACGCTATCGCACAGTTCGAGGAAGCATTGCGTCTGCATCCGGACTTTCCCGAAGCCGAGGAAAATCTGCGAGTGGCAAAAGCCAGCGGGGGAGCGTCGCTGACTCTATCGCCAAGGTAGTTTTCGTCTCAATCGGCGCCGCTGATTGGAGTAGTCAGCGCGCCGGGCGCGTTAAGTAATCGTCGTAGCGCCCATTTTGAACCTCTGAGAGAAGCTGGCGAAATGTCTCGCGGCTAATCATGCATCCGTGCGCGACTTCAACCGGATTATTGGAAGGAGCCAACGAATCAAAAATCTTTTGATAGGCGGCGCGATCGCACCGGCGCAGGCCAACGAGAATGTAAAGCTTACCAGCAGGTGTGGCTTCAGAAAGCGCGGTCTGCAACTGCTGCGAAGCATCTGGCTCCTGGAGGACCGCTCGCAAATTTCGTTCGCCTTCGGAGATGATCCCTGCAACACCCACACCGCCAAACGCAAAAGATTTCGCCGCGGCAAGGTCACGCGCCGCAGGAGTGTTCGAGGCAGCCGTTGCCAGGACCGCAAATTGCGCAAGGAGGCTGCCGGCGATGACGCTGATAGTAAGTGGTTTCATACAGCAGTTAGCGTAACAACATCGAAATCAAATCGCGACGAATTAGACGAACATTGGCGACAGAAGTGAACATTTTCCGTCGGAACGAGGGTGGTTGCGTAAATCGACCTACGGCGTGACAACTTGCGCGTGCACCTGTCACAGGGCGGCGTCACGGCATCAAAACTTCAGAACGTTTTGATATAGGCCTTTTGCCGTAGGCTGGCGATCCAGCGTTCCTGAATTTGCTGCGCCTCATCCTGAATCAGTTTCTTCTCAATGTCAGCTCGCGCTTCAGCGAGCGATTTCGTTGTGCCGCCGCGTTTGTCTTCGACCTTCAGAATATAGTAGTTGCCCGCGTAATCGATGATGCTGCTAATTCGGCCTACAGGCATGTTGAAAGCGAATTTTTCCAGCGGCGCGGCAAGAGTGTTACGTTGAATCCAGCCCCAGTCGCCGCCATTATCCTTGGTGCTGTCTTCGGAATAAATCTGGGCTACCTGTTCGAACTCGCCGCCGCTGGCGAGCTTGCCGAGCACTTCTTCAGCCAGGGACTTTTGAGCCTCCGCATTCCCCGTGTCCTTTTGTCCCGAAATCATGATCATTCGCAACTTGATCTCTTCTTTGGTTGTAAAGAGGTCCCGATGCTTCCTGTAGAAATCTTCAATCTTAGTCGGCGAGATGATGTAGTTGGTCTTGACATTATGGCTGCGCATCGCCTGAACGATGATCCTTTCCATCTCTTTTTCCTTGAACTCGCCCAGGGAGTAATTCTGCGCCTCAAGAGTTTTGACGAAGGTGTTGCGATCGCCGCCAAAACTCTCTCGAACGATATCGTGCACGCGCTGATCGACGATGTGGTCGGGAATTTGATAGCTTTCCTTCTTGAACGCCTGAATGATAAGCCGGCGATCGATCAAGTCTTTTAAAGCCAGTTGGTGCACTTCTTTGAGTTTGTTTTCCAGCTCCTGGCCAGTGAATTGAGATCTCAACAGTTTTTCGCGCGGCGCAGCCAACTGCCGGACTTGCGAGTAGGTGATGACGTCTCCGTTGACAATTGCCGCGATGCCGTCCACGACCTGAGGATCCTGCGCGAATGCCTCGCAACAAATCGGCGACAGCGCGAGCGCGCAGACTGCCAACGAGACTGCAGTAAACGGACGCACAAACATTCTCATAATTTCCTTATCAACTCCAAAATCTCTCTCAGATGCTCCTCGATTTTGGATCCAACTAAACGAGGGAATTTGCCCGCGACAAGTATAAAATCTCCCCGCCGGGTCAGCATCAATTTCCCCTCCCGCACTTCGACGCGGGTTATCCCGGATTTTGCGGCTGCGAGCTTGATTTCGATGAGGCCGAGCAGATTGTCAACCGCCTGTGGGAATGGCCCAAAACGGTCTCGCCAGTCGCGGCTTAAACGCTGTAATTGCTCGTTCGTAGTGACTTCTGCCACATCACGATAAGCTCTGATGCGCAAGCTGGAATCGCTGATGTAAGTGATTGGAATAAAAGCCGGGATTTGCGAAGCCCTGCCGACAGCGTGCCGTCCGCGGATGTTTGGTGTCGCGACGAACTCAGCTTCATTTGTGGCAACGAAATCGAGGTTCAAATCCACATCGAGCCGAAACCGCGGCTTTTTGCCTTTCAGCTGCGCCACTGCCTGTTTGAGCAATTGACAATACAGATCGAAGCCAATCGCAACGATGTGCCCGCTTTGAGCTGTGCCCAGGATGCTGCCTGCTCCTCGAATTTCCAAGTCGCGCATGGCAATGCGAAACCCAGCTCCAAGTGAGCTGTACTGCTTGATCGCGCTAATTCGCTTGCGCGCTGCGCCGACAGTCATCATTTCACGCGGCAGCAACAGATATGCGTAGGCCTTGTGCTCGGCTCGTCCGACGCGTCCGCGCAATTGGTACAGATCTGCGAGACCGAATTGATCAGCTCGATCGATGATGATCGTGTTCGCATTCGGAATGTCGAGTCCGCTTTCGATAATCGTAGTGCAGACGAGCACATCAATTTTCCCTGCGATAAACCGCGACATGACGCCTTCGAGTTCGTCTGCATCCATCTGGCCATGGCCGATTTCGACTCTGGCAGCCGGACAAAGATCGACGATCCGGTCACGCACGCGCTGAATAGTTGCCACTCGATTGTGCAGGAAAAACACCTGGCCCTGGCGTTCCAATTCCCGATCGATGGCTGCGCGAATAAGCCGCTCATCGTAGGCCGACACGACGGTTTCCACAGGCAGGCGATTGAGCGGCGGGGTCTCAATAGTGGACATGTCCTTTACTCCCACCAGAGACAAATAAAGGGTGCGCGGGATTGGCGTGGCCGAAAGCGTGAGCACGTCGACGAGTTTGAAGAGCTCCTTAAATTTTTCCTTGTGCAGCACGCCGAAACGCTGTTCCTCGTCGATGACCACCAGCCCGAGGTCTTTGAACACGACGTCGCCGGAAATCAGCCGATGCGTGCCAATCACGATATCCACACCGCCCTCGCGCAATAGCTGCAAAACTTTTTTCTGTTCCGATTGCGACCGAAAACGGCTCAGCATTTCGATGCGCACCGGATAATCGAGCATCCGTTGCCGGAATACCTCAAAATGTTGCTGAGCCAGGACCGTGGTCGGCGCAAGTACAGCCACCTGTTTACCGTCCATCACTGCCTTGAACGCGGCGCGCACCGCTACTTCGGTCTTGCCGAATCCAACGTCACCACAAATGAGGCGGTCCATGGAGCGCGGACGTTCCATGTCCATCTTCGTATCGATGATCGCTTTCATCTGGTCCGGCGTTTCGCGAAACGGAAAGGAATGCTCAAATTCTGACTGCCATCTGCTATCGGGCGCAAAAGCATATCCCGCATGCGTTTCACGCTGCGCTTGGACAGCGAGCATCTTCCCGGCGTAGTCGAAGATTGAAGCCGCCGCTTTAACTTTCGCCCGCGCCCATCTTCCATCGCCGAGTGAACTTAGAGGCGGCGATTTTTTTCCTGCCCCAACGTAGCGGGAAACCAGGTAAGCCTGTTCGAGTGGAACATAAAGCTTTGCTTCATCTGCAAACTCCAAAACCAGCACTTCCTGCGGTTTTGCTTGCCGCTGTCGCGCAATCGCTTCGCTTCCAAAGTCTCTCAGATCCGCGTCAGGTCGACGGTGCGCCTGGCCTACAGGGATCTTTTGCAGGCCTATGAAACGCCCGATACCATGTTCGAGGTGTACCACGAGGTCGCCCTCGTTGAGCTCGCTAAAATCAATCTGCGCCCGATTGCGTTCTGCGCGACGTAATCGCCTGCGTGGATGCGCGGCAAACCGTCCGAATAATTCAGCGGCTGAGAGGACAACGAGATTAGCGCCAGGAAAACAAAATCCCCGCGCCAGAGTGCCTTCCACAAAGTCGATGCCTTCAATGGACGCGGCCATGATCTCGCGAAAACGCTCAATTTCGCCTTCGGTCTGAAAGTAGATGACGATTTGTGCGTTGGTGCGCTGCCATTCTTGTAAGCGCTCGATAAACTGCGCCCGTTTCGCTTCAGCAAGCACGAGATCGCCAACGGCAAACTCGCCAATATCGCAATCTTGAAATGCGCCGCGAAAGTCTTCTGCACCCGTTTCAATCCATCCTTCGCTAATCTGAACATGCGCGGTTGAAGTTTCCTCCGGTTCGATATCGATTGTCAGATCGTCCGGGCGAACGTAGTGACGAACCTGGCTGCTGCTCTGCTCCAGCGCTCCCTGGTCGAGCAAGACCTCGACTGATTTCAGATCGCGTACCGACGTTTGTGTATCGATGTCGAACTCACGAAGCGATTCGATTTGATCTCCAAAAAATTCGATTCGAAAAGGCATCGGGCTCTGCCACGAATAAAGATCGACGATGCCGCCACGAACGGCGAATTGCCCTCGCGTCGTGACCTGAGCGACGCGCTCATACCCGGTGCCTGCAAGTCGCTCAATCAGATTTTCCATTTCCAAAGCCGCGCCGCGTCGAAGCCTGCTGACAGCGGATTCCAGCGCGTCATGTTTTGGCGCCGCTTGTTCCAGACTCGCCCGCGTTGCCACGACCACCTGTTGTGCGGTGGCTCGCCCGAGTTCCATCAGGACTGCCAGACGCTCCGCGGCAATTTCCGGGTCGGGCAAAACGTTTTCGGCCGCTGCAAACTCTGCTTCGGGCAGAAAAAGGGCATTCGGCTGCCAATTCAGCAGACTTTCGTAGATCAGCTCCTGGGAATGAACGGTGGGACAAAGTATCCAAATCGTCGAATTCGCAGACGACGGCTGGCGTGGCGATGAGCGATGCCAAGCCTGCGCGACGATCGCGGCCAGGAATGGCTGTGCCGATTGGATGACATGTGAAAACTGCACCGGCCATCGACCCTGCCGGATGGAGGTCAGCTTCCTAGCGATCGGTTCACTCGCAACGACGCGTTCCAGAAGCTCAGCCGGGATTCGCTTTTCCACCGCAAAGTTTACGCCACATTTGGCCAGAGTTGTAGCCACGTCTCGATGCTTGCGCGTTTTTGCAAGTAGTTCGGCATGGTCTTCCGAGGAGCCGAGGTTAAGATCGATCGCGTTGTCCTCAACGCGTTGGGGAAAATGGCCCGAAGGGCGCGGAATCTACAGTGTCCGGCCGATTGCGGCGGCAACCGCGCGGAGTCGCGGAACCAGCTCGGCAAAAATTTCCGGCGTAAGCGCCTGGTTCCCGTCACTTTTCGCCATTTCGGGAGAATTGTGCACCTCGATCATGAGCGCATCGGCCCCGGCGGCTACCGCTGCCAGAGACATCTGTGGAACAAATTCCCGAACCCCCAGTGCGTGCGCCGGATCAACGATCACAGGCAGATGTGTTTTGGACTTTAAGAGTGGGACAGCGCCCAAATCGAGTGTGTAACGGGCGGCGGTTTCGAAGGTGCGGATGCCCCTCTCACAGAGGATCACATTTGGATTGCCCTCGTTCAGGATGTATTCGGCGCTCATCATCAAATCATAAATGGTGGCGCTAAATCCACGTTTGAGAAGCACTGGAAGTCTGCTGCGACCGACTTCTTTTAAAAGGGAAAAGTTGTGCATGTTGCGAGTACCGACTTGAAGGCAATCGGCATACTTCTCAATCATGGGCAGATCGCGCGGATCCATGACTTCGGTGACGACAGGCAAGCCTGTTGTTGCGCGGGCTTCGGCCAGAAAACGAAGTCCTTCTTCACGTAATCCCTGGAAACTGTAAGGCGATGTTCGGGGTTTAAACGCGCCACCTCGCAGAATTCTTGCGCCGGATTCTTTTACAATGGAAGCGATCGACTGAATCTGTTCTCTACTTTCAACGGAGCAAGGCCCGGAAATGAGAACCACGTCCTCGTGCTCGCCCAGGCGCACGTCGCCGACCACGACGGAAGAAGCCCCGCGCGAATCGCGTGCGGCCAGTTTGTACGGCTTCAAGACCGGGACAATGGCTTCCACGCCTGGCATCGAGGCGATTGGTTTCTCGCGAAGGAGTGCTTCGGGTCCGATCACGCCGATGATGACGCGCGATGCACCGCGACTGATCTGTGCTTCCAGGCCGAATTCCCGTACGCGTGTGATGATGCGCTGAATCTCTTCTTCAGTGGCGTTCGGTTTCGTGATGACAATCATATTCCTGGCATCGGAATCATGAGGATGACGCTCCCCGGAATTTTCTGCAAGCCCAGATACGCGGGCTGCTCCCCAAAAGTCTAGTTCGTAATCGTGACCGGCGTCCCGACTGACACTGATTTGAAGAAGTCTTCGGCCATGAATTCCGGCATCCGGATGCATCCGTGCGATGCTGGATACCCCGGCAAATAGCCGGCGTGCATGCCTGTTCCAGAAACGATTCGCATAAAGTAGGGCATGGG